>JBDRIG010000050.1:0-40889 GCA_043816185.1 Elusimicrobiota bacterium
CTTTATTATTGGTGTCATTTACAAATTTATATTCGTTTATCTCCACCCGTTTAGCGGGAAGGAAGCGTGTCAAAAGATGCTGATTTTTGACAAAGGGGATGCTATTTTCTACTTGACATGCTTTTCCATAGATGATGACAAAAGCCCTTACAATAACAAGCTGAACTTAACGAAATAGTGCTACACAACTATCTATTTTTCAATAACTTTGCCATCTTCATCTATCGAAAACTTTATTTTAGTTTCAACTTTTTTTTCATTCTTAGCTGGATCTGTGTAAAAAACTGTTGCAGTTGACTCGTAATTTCCTTTTGCTAACCCTTCCTGCATCCAGCTCCGTAGAGCAAAACTTTCACCAGAACGGTAAAACCACGGATTTAATTCTAATGCCCTCGTAGTACCACCTTGAAGTTCTTTTAATATTATTTTGCCTCTTGTTGTTAAATGCACATTACCTGTATTTTTAAATAAAACTGCGAAACCATAATTGCCATTGTTACACTCTACATTGAAGTTCGTTATTCCCCCAACAGACTTTTCAGTACCCTTAACTGTGATATAAATGCTTTGGGGTACTCTTGTGCCAATTTTGACTTCACCAAGTTTTGAGCCAATTGAAGCGAAGAAAACTTGTGCCACAAGGTCGCCCTTAGCGTCCTTAGGCACAACGGCAACCCACTTTACTTCCTTCATTTTTTTTGGCTTGACAACAAACTTTTCTTCAGGTTTTATCTTCAACCAATCAACACCATTTTTTCTACCCTTTGACCAATCTTCTGGCTGGATTTCCACTTCTAATTCTGCATCTTCTGGACCTATCACCCAAACATTACCCTTAATTGTTTCGCCAGGTGGTGCGATTATTTCTTGCACTTCAGGATATACTTTCACCTGAGCGAATACTTCCATGGACGCAAAGGACGCAAAAATTAAAAATGAAAATATAGCCAGAACAATATTTTTTATCATTATAACCTACAAGGAGTACATGCGACTTGCTTGTCATCGAAAGGGAGCGTGTTCAATGCTTGTCATCCCGAGAGATCTCTTCCAGTCGAAACAGAAAGATCTCTCCTTTCAGTCGAAATGACAGATTAAGCTAAGTACGTTAGTAATACAGGTCAAACCAAATCTTGGTTTCATAACTCTTGCCACCAGCAGCAGGAGTAAAATCACCCTCTACATAGACATAGTTTGAAGCAGCGGTTGTGATCCCAATAGGAAGATTTCTGTAACCTGGTCCACCATAGAGGCATGTTGTATAACCGGTTGTTTTGCAACCTACCCACGATTGATCACCATTAATGGCTGAATCCTCAAGATCTGCCTTGTCTTTCATATACATCCAACCCATATTTGCAGTTGTAGTGGAACCAGAAACCACATTTACTACACTCGGACCACCAACATTAACAACACCTATAGGTGACCCTGAAACAATCCATAACACAGGTAGGCGAATGAAGTTTGTTGTGCCTGATAAAGCATCATTGTTGTATAATCCGGCGGCTTGATAGACACCAGCGACAGAATTTACACTAACTCGTGGGGTATTATTGGTATAAACATCTACTGACCATGCGGATCTGTTTGAAGTAGAAGTTACAAGTATGTATGCCTGTGGCAGTTGATACGCAGAGCCAGCATTAACCATTCCCCATGAAATAGAACTTACATTAACATGTGTTGCTCTATCCTTTGCTTGAATGGTCATCACACTCAAAACCGAAACGGTTGCAGTTGATGGCACACCAGCAGTAACATCAATACCAGCAAACAATTGACCCACATTTGACAAAAACAATCCAACCGTCAAAACACACAAACCAAACCCAAAAACTTTTCTACTAATCTTACTCATTTTTTTACCTCCTTTTTTAATTTTTACTACTCCATCTTTATAAAATGACATACTTCTGGCAATATACTCCCAAGATGTGAAAAAATTATGAAATATTTGTGAATTATTTGTGAAATCGTAAATTTTAAGGTCTGCAAAAATTATTTCTTTGATATTTTTATGCTAACATCTCGCTTAATGCCTTAATATCTCTTCTTCAATATGTTTATTTTTCTAACTTTTGTCAAACCTGTGCAGATATTAGCATAATGTTTACCAATTGTCAACTCTGTCGGAAATCTCTAAATCCGTATTGAATTTAGAGATCATTTTGCCTTGTTTAACTCAGATATATAATATGCTATGCTCCTTCGTGGTATATTTATTTTATAATCATTTTTGAGAATCCATTTAATTTTTTCAGCACTTAGATATTTTTCATTTTTTTCAATAATTTTTTTGATAATTAATTTCTTTACATCTTTTTTATTGCAAAAAAAATCTTTCAAAAGAATTTCTTTTTTCGACGGTAATTCTATACTTTTATTTGTTATAATACGACAAATAATACTTGGATCAACATCTATTTCTTTTGACAGCATTTTTTGCGTTAATAGTTTCAATTTTTCTGAATCGTTCGAATTTAAAAAATCTTTTTGATGAGATACTAATTTTTCAAGTATTTGATGAATGTTGGTTTTTCTTAAGTTTATCAGTTCAAGTTTATGAATAAGTGATTTTTTATCTTTGTCTTTTACTTTTTCAAGTTTGTCATAATTTATCTCGTATTTTCCCCTCGCTAAATTTGGTGAAAAAAAGTTCACAATAAAATCATCTCCGTCACTATTTATAGACGCTATCTTATGATGCCCAATTTGTGTGGTAGTATCAGTTTTTGATGGGTTATAAAATTCTGATTGGATAGATATTTCGTTTAATAGTTCAATAATTGCTTTAATTTTGTCAATTTCGATTCCACAATTTTCTGCTATTTCATCATTTGATATATTGTCTTCGTTGTACAAGAAATATTTTTTAAACTTTTCTATTCCAATTTCTTTGATTATTTTAATTGCTTCTTGTTTCGTTTCCAAAATTTGTACTACGCCAACAGATGTTTGATCGCTTGCTATGTTTTCATTCAATTCTAAAAAATTGGTTGAAAAATCCGTCTTAGAAAATCTTTTATGTCTTACAATTTTTTCTTTTCTTAAATTTTCAAACAATGGATCTGATTCTACGTCTATTACAAGTTGATTAAACTCTTTTTCAGTCAGCTTTATAATATTAGATAATCTCATACCTAATACCTGACGAGCACTGGTCTTCATTCTTACAAGATTAGATGTTCTTAATTGTTGATTCATTATTTTAGTTTTAGCGTTTTAGCAAAATAAAGCGGTTGCCAGCTCATAATTCATAATTCTGTCTTATTATGCCGCTAATGGGATTCGAACCCATGATCTCCGCCTTGAGAGGGCGGCGTCCTAAACCAAGCTAGACGATAGCGGCAGTAAAACCAAAAATTAAAAAAACGAAGATTGGTAAGAAGATTGGCAAAAAATTATTTATTTTCCACTGTTTTAATTTCTTGATGCTCAACAGACAAAAGCTTATCTTCAAATTTTTCTAATTTTTTCGATGTCTCGTCAAATTTACCAGCAACTTTTGAAATATGCCCGCCGAGTGTTTCAAAATCCTCTTTGAATTTACCAAAATCACCTGTCAAGCGAGAGAGGATTCCCATTATGTTTCGCGCACTTTCCTCAATTTTCAAACCTCTAAGTCCCAAAACAATTGATTGCAAATAAGCGTAAAAAGAATTTGGAGAAACGGGAATAACACGCTTACCAAGAGCATAGATTGAAATTGAATCGTCGGTAGCATCATTTTTTATTATTGTCTCATAATAAACATTTTCAGCAGGAATATACATTAACGCAAAATCAAAAGTTCCTTCATCTGGCAAAATATATTTTGAAGAGATAGCATCTATATGTTTTTTTACATCACTTACAAATTTTTTCCGTGCTTGATTTTTCTCCTTTTCTTCAACCACTTCAATCATTTTTTTGAAATTTTCAAGCGGAAATTTTGAATCAACAGGAACAATACCCTGCCCAAGATGGATTGCAGCATCAACCCTTTCGCCTGACTTAAAGGTATGCTGGAGTGTATAAAATTTTGTAGGCAAAATTTGTGAAAGTAAATCACCAAGAAAAAATTCACCAATATTTCCACGCAATTTCGGTGCCCTTAAAATTTCTTGTAAAGATGCAATATCCCGTCCAACCTCGAAAACCCGCTTTGTTGCCTCTGAAAGTTGTCCTATACTTTTGTTAACATCGCTAACAACGCCTGCAGCATTATCAAGTCGTTCTCCGACAGTCTTTTGCGAATTTAATAGTTGCTCGGTAACTAATGAAAGTTGACCATTTACCTGCGAAGTTAAGGTTGCAATTTGTTGATTTATAAGTCCCGTATTTCCTGTAAGTGTTTCACTAATTTGTTTTCTTAAAGCATCTATCTGTTGTTGCATTAACGATTGCGACTGTAAATCTTGCTGCGACAATAACGTTTTTTTTGTAATAAAAAATACGAGTATCAAAATTATTATTACTGCAATAATTAAAGCAACTATCATCATAGTTTGATTATACTAAATTTAATTAAAAATTCAAGGAATCGTATCAAGAATCGCCTCGCCAAGAATCGCCTCGCCAAGAATTGTCTTGTCAAGAATTGTTTCGCCAAGAATTATCTCGCCAAGAATTATCTCGTCAAGAATTGTTTCGTTTTGCTGAACAAACATTGTTGAATGGGCAGTAATTACATGAGAGGTATCGTGGGACTGCTACAAAATTTTTGTTTTTAATTCCTTCTGAAACTTTTTCTATAGTTTTTTCCATTTTTTCAATCATCTTATCGTCGGGTACAATTGAACCAATAACGCCTGTATCAACAAAATGTAACTCCACTCTCAAAGGCATTTTTCCTGTAATTCTCTTCCATGCAAGTGCATACATAGCGAGTTGAGTGCTTTTTTGAGCCCTATCATCCGCTTCATCTTTATCGGAAATATCAGACGTTTTGAAATCAATTATCACCGCACCTTTTTCAACTAAAGAATTATTTACCCTGCCTAATAAATCAACCCTGTCAAACCTACCCGTAATAATATCGTCGCCAAATATAAATTTGAATTTTTTTTCGATATATTTAGGAATTATTTTGGATTTTTGTTCACGTTGAAAAAATTTTCTTAAAGTTTGTCTGCCATTTTCTAATCGCATTTCTTCATGCTCGCGTGATAAAAATCCAGACGATTGCCAATTTGTTTCAAATTTTTTTGAAAGTTCCGACAAATCAACGTGCTTACCATCCATCTTCCTTTTGTAATAAAATTGAATTGTTTCGTGCATCGCATTTCCATAAATTATGGAGTGATTTGCCATAACAGGAATTTTTAATATATGAATATATTTATATTTCAACGGGCAGGTAAGATAATCGTCAATCTGAAAATGGCTCAACATCAATTGTTTAGATATTGGTACTTTTAAGATATTTGAAGAACTTTCTGTAATTTCATTTTTTTTAATCACTTCTATCGGATGAAGTTTTTTTGCTACAATTTTCATCTGTATGGTCGACACTAAATTAATTGCCTCATAAACAAACTGACTTATTTTTTTTTCTCTTTGCCCACCATAATCACAAGCAGATGTAAGATAAAGTTTATCTTTCGCTCTGGTCATACCAACGTAAAAAAGTCGTCTTTCTTCCTGTATGTGAAAATTACCAAACGGCAAAATATCTTTTACAAGTGAATCTGGAATTTCTATGCATTCCTTTCTGCGTCTTGTTGGAAATTTATTTTGAATCAACGAAACCATAAACACAACAGGAAATTCAAGGCCTTTCGCTTTGTGAATCGTTAAAATATTTATAGCGTCGGTATCTGAATCCACTTCCGCTGTCGCTGGATTACTTCCCGCTTCAATAATGGCAGAAAGATGGGATGTAAAAAATTGCAGTTTATCAGTTTTTCCAATTTCGGAATAATTTTTGACTATTTCAAAAAATAAAGCAATGTTTGAGACTGCCTCAACATTCTTTGAATCTTGTTTAATGGAGAGATTGGCAAGTTCTTTTAGCCAACCTGTTTCACTAATAAATTTGTACAATATCTGACCTGTTGATAATTCTCGCGATAATTCGACATATTTTTTAATATCGTCGGTAATTCTTTTAATAATTTTTTTTCCATCTTCGGTTATTTGACCAACAATTGTCGGATAAATATCTTTCGTATCAAATTTATTGAACACATTATACAATGGAATTTTTTTGTTTGAGGACTCGCTAAGAAGTATTGTTAAATCAACCATCGGCATTTTATAAATCTCGGATGATGAAAGATGAAACAACGAAATATTGTCTGATAAATTCGAAACGATTTTAAGAAATGATATTAAAATCTTTATTTCTTCTCTCTCATAAAGTCCACTTCTGCCTGAAAAATGCCATGGAATATTTTTAATATTGAATGATTTAATAAATGGCATAGCATCATTGTTCGAACGAACAAGAATTGCAATATTTGAATATTTTCTTCCATTTTTTAATAAATCAATTATTTTTTCCGCTACGAAATCCGCCTCATTGGACACGGTATCAAAATGATGATGTTGAACTACAGGCAATTGCCGATCAGATTTATCGTGAGTAAGACAATCGGCAACTGGTAGTTTATCTACGGCAACAAGTTTTTTGTTAATTCCATTTTTAACCTCTAAGCGATCAGGATTATTATATTTTATAAGCGTATAAGCACTATCTAATATTTGTTGATGCGAGCGGTAGTTCTTCGTGAGAACAACTTGTTTTGTTTTCGGATATGCTTTTTTAAAATTTAATATATTTGAAATCGCCGCACCTCGAAATTTATAAATTGAGTTGTGCACGACAACATTGTTAGCAATAAAATTGTGTGTTTTGTCAATTTCCAAATCATATACAACCATATCTTTCCAGCGTTCTTCGACTGCAACTACTTTTTCATAGAAAATTCTCCCATTTCTAATAACTGGAAGAAAATGTCCAAGCATAACATTGCCTGCTGGCATAATCAACGCAGATTTACGCTGAATATAACAGGTGCCGACGGCAAATTTGGTTTCTATTATTCCATTGGTGATTTTTTTTAATCTATCGGCAAACTCGCTGACTTTTTTTACGTCGCAACTTGCAAAACAAATTCTAACACCTTTTTTTACTGGAAACAGATTTATTTTTGATTTTCGCAATTTTACAATTACATCTGGATTAGATGTTTGCATGCTGACCTGATGCAATATTTGTGTATATTTATCGGCAATAAAACCCTTCTCCTTTGCCTTATATTTTCTGGAACACATTTGAATACTTATTTTAATACGACTACTATCTTCATTGGTTGTTGCGTCAAGATAGTGATGAAAATAATTTAAGTTGATTCTTAGATCTTGCGCCATTCGCATCGCATTTTTATTTGTATCAATTTGTTGACATAGTGCAATCAACCATTTTTCTCGTATTGCAGTTTTTTGTCTAACTGAAAAACAAACCGTTGGTATTTGATATTTTAGAGATAACAATGTTTCATAAAGTTTTGCTTCTGTTTCTGAATTAAAACTTTTAATTCCTACGATAAAATTAGAAAATTTTTCTGTCCGTGAGCATGTAGATAGATCGTTTATAACGCCAATCCGCCATTCTAAATTTTTATGACACATACACATAAGATAAACATAATATATTTTACCATTTTTTACATACGATGGACTATGGCAAAACATTTTATGATTATCGGTGACGGTAATTCTTGAGTTTTTCTCGGTAGTAATTGTAAGAAAACGGGTTTTTTTTCTATTTTTGAAAACGCGCAAAACTTTAGAGGTAGATGTGTATCCTTTACCGACGGCAGTAATCACAGTAGTATCTGGCTTTATGTCTCTAATCTTTTTGTCACCATTTGGCGTTTTAATTAGAGCGTCTGATGGTAAACATTGGTCGTCGTCGCCAACGACAGTTATATTTTTCCCCCTGTTTAGTAAAATTTTAAGCAGTTGAAATTGAGAATAATTTGTGTCCTGAAATTCGTCCACGAGAATATATTTAAATTTTTCACGATATTTTTTTAGTATCGACGGATAACTTCTAAAAAGTTTTAACGCCAGCCATACCTGATCGCTAAAATCTATCAATCCATATTGCATTTTTAAATCTTCATATTTTTTGTAAATTTGTGAAATTTCTTTCTGAATAATAAAATTATCCAACAGTTCACTATTCTTTGGTTCTTTTTTGATAGCGATATTTAGTGATTGAACGTGGTCTGCATATTCTTGGCACGAAATATCTTCATCTTTAAGACGAGAAAATAAAAATAACAACGCTTCAATATGTTTTTGTGGATTACCCAACGGTCTCAACTTTTCCATTTGAAACTCAAAAAGATGTTCTTTAAAAAAGACGATTTGTTGTGGCTGTGCCATAACCTTGAAATCACTCGTTAGTCCCAAAAAAATCGATTCATCGTCCAAAATTCTGTTACCAAACGAATGAAACGTAGAAATCCATACATCAGCAAAACCATATGGCACAAGCACATCAACACGCTCCTGCATCTCAGCGGCTGCTTTTTCAGTAAAGGTGAGAGCCAGAATTTCCTCGGGTTTTGCTTTTTTTTTGGAAATAAGGTATGCGATGCGATTTGCTATAACCGTTGTTTTTCCAGTTCCCGCACCAGCAATGATTAAAAGCGGACCTTTTTCATGAGCAACTGCCTTTTTTTGTTCAGGATTTAATTGTAATAAAAGATTTTCAATTTTCATTCTGATAGTTTCCAAATTTAATATAAATAAAAATTACTATTAAAATACCAACCGCATCAACCAAAACATCTAACGGTGTGCCGCATCTGTCTTTGACAAATATTTGATGATATTCATCGCTACAGGCATATAAAAATGAAATTACCGATGGCCATAAAACTAAAAATGGAAATGATATTCTGAACGATTTTCTAAATGCTCTTATTAAAAGGATTGTCAAAATAAAATACTCGGTAATATGAGCACCTTTACGCAAAATTAAATCCCAAATTCCAAAAGGCGTCTTTAATCCTGGAATGCTGGAAAAATAATATATAATGTAACTCCAAATAAAAATGGGCAACCACAATTTAGCGAATTTCATAAAAAGAATACCTATGTATGCGATATCTGTGAGGTTATGTCGCAATAGCAAAACCCAAAAATACCTATTTTCACACAGTCTGATTATCTATCTCTTAATTTTTTGTTCTGTTGTTTCGACAGATAATTTTCGGAAGTGACAACACTGCGGCTGGTTTCCTGTTCCAGTTTTTTTCGCGCTACTCCCGCAACATTGCCACCACGGCAGGAGACATTCCGGTTTTCTTCAAAGCCGCTTGGATGTTCCACTTTGGTAATCTGCGTTGTGGATGCTTCACCGAGCATAGAAAAGATGAGTTCAAGGTCAGTCATATGGTCCCTGAGGTTCTGTCTTTCCAAGCCTTTGAGTTTTTTGTATTGGCTTGGTGTTAAGCCAAAAGCGGCTTTGGATATCTCCGCAGTCAGGATTTCGTATTCTTTGTTTTTTTCAACACCGTGTTTTTTCCATTCGTCTGTAAGTTCTTCTCGGATGGCAATCCCACGCATTCGTTTTTCAATCCATTCATCGCTGTACCCTTTTGCCTTGTATATTGCACGCGTCCTCTTGGTTGCCAATTCTGGGTCTTCAATCTCCTGAATCCGTTCATAACCAACCTTTGCCAGCCAGCGTTTAAACGGCTCAGCTTTTGGGGAGGGAATGGATTGAATTATGCGGAATATTCCTTCCGTATTAGCGCAATCGGTTTCTCGCATTTTTCCATCTGGAGCGGGTAATTTCAACCCGTGACAAAATGTCACGACTTCACTTCCTTCCTCTTGAAGCCTTTGTTTCAACTTTCTCCAGTACGCCCCAGCATCAACGCTATCTGTTAATACCGCGCACACATCCACAACAGAAAACCACCACTCGTTTTTGTGAATGGTTTTTCGTATCTCCTTGTTTCTAAAAACCGCTATTTTTGTTGAAGAAATCAATTCATTTCCCATATCAATCCCTCCTGAAACTTAAATTTTCGCTCTTCGCCCAAGCATCTTTAAATTCAATGTGTTAGTGAGACTGTGTTACAACTCCACTTTTGGTCATTGCGAGAAGCGAATGAAATGAGCGACGAAGCAATCTCGTAACATCAACACAGAGATTGCCATGGGCTTCGCCCTCGCAATAGATTCGCCTGCGACGAAGAATATATAAACATTTAATAGAAATAGAGCGTGGTTTAGGATTCACTGAAAAACTAAATTTTTGAAATTTTTATGTTAATATCTAGTTTATCCTACTACCATTTTTATCCTATTTTGTTATTACTTTATGCTTTTCTAACGGCTTTAACAAAGGCAATCATTTTGTCGTAGTCCTTACGAGTAGGTGTGCGTTCGATTCCTGAGCAAACATCGACGGCAAAAGATTCAACTTTTTCTATTGCTTGTAATATGTTTTCCGATGTCAGCCCACCTGACAAAAATATAGGTTTCATTAATTTCTTGATTTCAACAGCAATATTCCAATTGAATGTTTGCCCAGTGCCACCTAATAAATCCTCAACGAAAGTATCAAGCAGAAAATAATCTACGTCATTATAATTAGAAATTTGCTCTATTTGGAAATCACTACCAATCCTGAACGCTTTTATTATTTGTGGTTTACCTCCCCATAGAGTATTTGCGGGAACAGAACTTGAAATTTTTTCTTTGAGTTGAGCACAGTACTCCTGTGTTTCATTTCCATGAAGTTGAACAGCATTAAGCCCTACCTTTTTTATAATTTTTAGTATGTTATCGATGTCTTCGTTTACAAAAACACCAACAGATTTTACAAATTCTGGCAGCGATGTAACTATCTTTTTAGCCATACCAACAGAAATTTTACGTGGACTATTTTTATAAAAGTTAACACCAATGAAATCAACTCCTGCATTCGCAGCCCACAAAGCATCTTTTTCGTTTGTAATCCCACAAATTTTTATTTTTGTCATCAAGTTTACCCCCGCCTCACGCAAAGAGTTTTGCAACTGCTTTTTTTATATTTTGCGATCTCATAAAATATTCACCGATAAGCACAGCATTTACTTCAATATTTTTTAATTTTTCAATATCCTGTCTTGTTTTTATTCCACTTTCTGAAATAACTACTTTACCATCGGGAATTTTTTCTTTAAGTTTCAGTGTAGTATTTATATCAACTGTTAATGTGAAAAGATTCCTGTTATTTATTCCAATAATTTCAGCACCAGTTTTAAGAACAGCTTTTAATTCATCGTCGTTATGAACTTCAACTATTGCCGAAAGAGTCAACTCACTCGCTAATCTATAAAATTTTTTTATTTTTTCAACATCCAATATTGCAGCAATAAGAAGAACTGCGTCTGCACCAAAATATCTTGATTCATAAATCTGATATTCATCTATTATAAAATCCTTTCTTAAAATTGGAATCGATGATGCCTGTTTTACGAGATTAATATAAGAAATGTCTCCATGAAAATATTTTGTTTCTGTCAAAACAGAAATAGCATCAGCATCTGCTTCTTCATATTGTTTTGCAATTTTTTCAACATTAAGATTTTTAACGATTTCACCTGCGGATGGTGATGCTTTTTTTATTTCTGCAATTAGATTTATATGGTTTAATTTAGAAATTGCCAACTTAAAATCGCGCGGTGGTGGCATTTTTTCTACGTAAGATTTGATTTTTCCAATAGGTAACTGCGTTTTTCGATAGGCGAGTTCTAATTTTTTGTATTCAACGATTTTATTAAGTATATTCATTGTTCCACACAAAATTTCTTTAGTTGTTCTAATTTTTTAAGTGCCTTGCCAAGATCAATCGATCTCTCTGCAAGTTTAATCCCGTCAATTAAATTCTCTGATTTTCCTGCTGCTGTTAACGCCGCTGCAGCGTTTATTAAAATGATATCTCGTTTCGGACCCTTAAGTCCTGTGAATATATCCAAAATTATTTTTGCATTTTCTTTTGCATCACCACCAGCGATGTCTTCAATTTTTGCTCTCTTAATTTTGAAATCTTCGGGTTTTATTGTGTATGTTTTTACCACATCGTTTTTTAATTCTGATATCTGGGTCTTACCAGTTATAGAAATTTCGTCAATTGCATCAATACCGTGTACTACAAATGCACTTTTTGACCCAAGATTTTTGAGCACAAATGCTAAAATTTCAGTTAAACTCTGAGAGTAAACACCCAAAACTTGTACATTTGCGCCCGCTGGATTTGTTAGTGGACCTAATATATTAAAAATCGTTCTAATGCCGATTTGTCTTCTCGGTCCAATTGCATACTTCATTGCAGAATGCAAAAGTGGTGCATACAAAAAACCAATTCCGATTTTGTTGATACATTCTTCGACTTTTTCCGACGGTAATTCAAGATTTATTCCCAATTCTTCAAGAACATCTGCACTGCCGCATTTTGATGAAACGGCACGATTTCCGTGTTTTGCTACTACCACTCCTGCCCCAGCAACCACAAAAGCCGTCGCAGTTGAAACATTAAAAGTTTTCGCTTTGTCACCACCAGTCCCGCAGGTATCAACGATCGTTTCCCAATCAATATTTGTTTCATCTCTCTCAGCGTCAGCTACATGTTTTTTTACAATTATTTTTGTAGCGTGTTCTTTCATCACTTTTGCACAACCAGTTATTTCATCTATCGTCTCACCCTTCATTCTTAAAGCAGTGATAAAAGATGCAATTTGCGGCTCTGTTGCTTTACCCGTCATAATTTCCGTCATAACATCGGTTGCTTCTTTTTCTGTTAGATTTTCTCTCTGAACAACTTTCGCAATCGCTTCTTTAATCATAAATTTCTCTCCTAACAACTTTAATGATATAAAAAACCCGTAATAAAGAATACGATAAAAGCAACAATAAATATGATTACTGAATTTTGTAAGAAGGAAAGGATAATATATAAAATTACACTTGGTTTAGTCTTCCCACCTCTGAGAATAAATTTCTGAAGAAAAGAAGAATCAAGTTTAATCTCTTTACCTTCGCAATTCGCAATGTAATTTTGATAATGCTCTGATTTTAGTAGAATATTAGCAATAGCAATTATAATGGCCCCCACCAGTGATTGCCAACCCCATCCCGGACCAGCAAAAAGACCAATACCCAAGCCAGTGCCTATACAAAGAAAAAATTCTGTTCCTGAACTCATTATTTTTATCATTTTTGGTTTAACTCCAAAAAGTTTTTTAATAATTTTTTGCCGGGTTATTTCACTCCATATTTGTAATACCTATACTTTCATTCCACCATTTTTCAAACGGCGGTTTATTCGGAGTTTTCTTTATCTCGCTATATTGCCCTCTTGCTAATGTGTCCGTTGACGGCACATTAAAACAAGAACCAGCAGAGATTAACCATCTGTCGTGAATAACCGACTTAATTTTGTTATCAGATATTACCCTTAATTCACATTTTACATTATTATTTTGGAACTCCTGCTTAAAATCTCTGAATGAACTTTTTAATTTATCGTCAACTTTGTCATCGGACATCAAAATTTTTATAACTTTTACTTTTTCAATGTCCACCGAATCGGCTAATAATTCCAGTCCAATCTTTGAAAAATATTTATCAACCCAATAAATGTGTTTTCTGCAAGACCTTATAATATCCTTAAAGTTTTTCTTGTTCGTGAACGGCTTTTCAGGAGAAATCAATATTGCTTCGGGTGTTGCCGACGGAATGAAATGTATTGCCCTAAATATCGTTTTGATTTTCTTGTCATGCTTTTCAACTTTTTGCTCAATCGCATCTATTCTGTTAGTGAATTTTTTATTGGCGGAAACTATTCTTCTTACATTCACAAATACGCGTATAATGCCGATATTTACCTGAATTGCTCTGGGACTGTTCAATACGCTTGACAACATTGCAACACCATGCTCTGTAAAGGCGTAAGGATTGGCACGACGTAACCCACCCCAACTTGAAATCACAAATTGTGATTTCAAGTTTTTGAACTCTTCATTACTCAATTGAAACATAAAATCATCGGGAAATCGTTCTATATTTCTCTTTACAGCCTGAACCAATACGCGTGGCTCTACTCCATAAAGTTTTGCCAAATCAACACTTATTATTACTTTTTGCCCTCTGATTAAAAATATTTTATTTTCTATCTGCGACGATGGAACACTTATAATTATATTTTTCATCATTTTTTGTTTAACTCCAAAAAATTTTTCAATATTTTTTTGCCTGGTTTTGTTAAAATTGACTCTGGATGAAATTGAATGCCTTCTACGCAACAGTTGAGAGTTGGAAACTGAGAGTTGAGAGTTTTAAGTCGAAATCCCATGATTTCGTTTTCTTTTGTCAGTGCGGAAATTTCAAAACATTTTGGGAGTGATTTTTTTTCAACCACAAGAGAATGGTATCTGGTTGCATCAAATGGATTTGGAAGTCCATTGAATATTGTTTTATTATCATGATAAATCATAGATGTTTTTCCGTGCATAAGTTTTTTTGCATGAATTATTTTTCCACCAAACGCAGCACCTATTGACTGATGACCAAGACATACGCCAAGAATTGGAATTTTTCCAGCAAAATGTTTTGCGACTTCTACAGAAATACCCGCTTCTTTTGGAGTACAAGGACCCGGTGAAATTACAATGTGCGATGGCTTAAATTTTTCTATTTCTGAAATTGTAATTTTATTATTCCGAAAAACTTTTATATTCGGATTTAACTCGCCGAGATACTGAACCAAATTATAAACAAACGAATCGTAATTATCAATAACAAGAATCATATTTTCGCTCCGTATCTGTGTTTCTACAAGCCAGAAACAACTTTATTCGCGGCCATTTCTATCGCTTTAAGAGTACCTTTTGCCTTATTAAGTGTTTCTTCATATTCTTTTTCAGGAACAGAATCTGCAACAATTCCAGCTCCCGCCTGAATATATGCTTTTTTTCCTTTCATAATTATTGTTCTAATATTTATTGCAAAATCCATATTACCGTTAAAATCAAAATATCCAACAGCACCAGCGTAAAGCCCTCTTCCTGTCGGTTCAAGTTCTTCAATTATTTCCATCGCTCTGATTTTAGGTGCACCCGTTACCGTCCCAGCTGGAAATGTTGCTTTTAATAAGTCAAAAGCGTTCGCATCTATTTTTAATTTGCCTATAACATCGGATACCAAATGCATAACATGTGAATATTTTTCTACTGCCATAAACTTTGTAAGTTTTACACTGTTGAATTGACAAACCCGTCCGAGATCGTTTCTCCCCAAATCAACAAGCATCAAGTGTTCTGCTTTTTCTTTTTCGTCATTCAAAAGTTCTTTTTCAAGTTTTTTATCTTCCGTCTCGTTTTTCCCTCGTGGTCTGGTTCCCGCTATGGGTCTTACATTAGCAATATTGTTTTCGAGACGCACAAGAATTTCTGGTGAAGCACCAATAATCTTCATATTTTTGAGATTGAAATAATACATATAAGGCGAAGGATTTAAAATACGAAGTGCCTTGTAAATTTCAAATGGTTCACCTGAAAACACTGTTTCGAGTCGTTGTGATATAACTGCTTGGATAATATCACCGTCTTTAATGTATTTTTTCGCCCTTTCTACTGCTTTTAAAAAATTTTCTTTTTTGATATTTGATTTAATTTTTCCCGATTTAGCACGAACAGTCTTTGCTAAAATTGGTTCCGAAAGTTTTTTTGTAATTTCGTTAATTTCGGAACAGGCGATTTTATAATTGATTTTTTCTGACGGTTTCACGAGACGAATAATTTTAATTTTTTGTTTCAAATGATCAAAAACAACAATAATCTTTGGAAAAATAAAATATAATTCAGGAAGAGATAGTCCTTGTTTGTTTAGATCGGGAATTTTTTCTATATTTCTGATGTAATCATATGCAATGTATCCGATAGCACCACCAGAAAGACGAGGTAACGCTTTGTCATGTAAAATTTTATTTTTCGACAGAATGGATTTAAGATATTCGAGCGGGTCATCTACTTTTACGATTTTTTTTTTCAGTAGTGGATTTGTCGAACTTATTTTTACAAATTTATTTTTACTCTCGAAAATTGTGGAAGGCGATAAAACTAAAAAAGAATACCTTGCGAATTTTTTTTTACCCTCAATGCTTTCAAGTAAATAAGATGGAGCGTTTGCTCCTAATTTCAAATAAGCAAAAATTGGTGTAATACCAATGGCAGAAATTTCTTTCCAAAGTTGTACAGTATAATCATCTTCAATAAGTTCTTTAAATTTTTTTGCAGTTGGATAAAACATAATAAATTTGATTGCAACGACAATGTCTAAACGATAACGTCCATAATATCAGCAATACATCGCTATTACTTGCTGTTTATTGTTGTAATCTATCTTTTGTTAAAATTTAATAATTTTTCCTTTTATAAAATTTTTGTGGACAAAATAAACATTCTCGCCTGTTTTAGAATCAATCCAATCACGTGAATCGTTTGACTCATCACGATTATCGCCGAGGACAAAAAAACAATTTTGTGGAATTTTTAGTTTAGTAATCTTATCGCCTTTAAGTACATCATCTGGACGAGTATATTGTACATATGTTTCTGTAAGCCTCTGTTCGTTGACAAAAACATCCTTGTTCTCTATACTTATTGTGTCACCATCTACAGCAATAACTCTTTTTATAAAATCTTTTTTATCTGCTACTGACGATTTAAAAACTATAATTTCATTTCTTCGCGGTAATCTAAAATTATATGTTATTTTGTCAACAAAAAAATGATCATTCTTTTGTAACGTCGGAAGCATTGAGTCAGAAGCAATATAAATGCCTTCAAATACAAAGGTTCTTAAAGTTAGTGCAACAAACACGGCGATAAAAATAAGCCACAAAATTCGTTTCATAAATACTAAACAGAATCACAGAGTTTTTCTCCGTTGATACGATGATACATTTACACAATAGTATGATTTTCAAGGATATTATTTCACAATCATATCATCGCCTTTTACATTTTTTCTGCACGCTCTGTAATTTTTATTTTTTATAGACCTTTTTTGGATCAAATACTCTTTTTAAAACAATTTTTCCTTTCTCTGTTCGGTAAAAGCAAGAATTGTATCCGTTGTGACAAGCAGCTCCCTTTGGTTCAACAAGTATTAAAAGTGTATCTGCATCACAATCAACAAAAATTTTTTTAACATTTTGAATATTGCCAGATTCCTCGCCCTTCATCCAAAACTTTTTTCTACTTCGAGAATAAAACCATGTTTTTTTGGTTTTTATTGTTCGTCTTAAAGATTCCGCATTCATATATGCCAGCATAAGAATGTCTTTTGTTTTTATGTCCTGAATTACTGCTGGGATTAAACCGTTTTCGTCAAATTTTAATTTCACCTTTAACATAATCTTGTTTCAACTCCTTTTTTTGAGAGATAATTTTTTAATTTTTTTATTGATAATTCTCTGTAATGAAAAAGCGATGCAGCAAGTGCCGCATCTGCCTTGCCTTCTTCAAATGCTTTGTAAAAATGCTCTGTCGTCCCTGCACCACCTGATGCGATTATAGGAATTTTAACCACTTCGGAAATCGCTCTGGTTAATTCAATATCATAACCACTCTTTGTTCCATCTTTATCCATACTTGTCAAAAGGATTTCTCCTGCACCAAGTTCTTCAATTTTTTTTGCCCACTCGACCGCATCAAGCCCTGTAGATTTCCTCCCGCCATAAGTATAAACTTCCCATTTTTTTGTATGATTGTGCGATTGCTTGGCATCAATAGCGATAACAATACATTGACTTCCAAATTTTTCCGCTGCCAATTTTACAAATTCTGGATTTTCGACTGCTGAGGTATTTATTGAAATCTTGTCGGCACCTGCTTTAAGCATCTGTCGTATATCGTCTAAATTTCTAATGCCACCTCCGACGGTCAAAGGTATAAAAACGCATTCAGCAGTTTTTTTTACAACATCAATTATCGTTTTTCTTTTTTCAAACGAAGCAGTTATATCAAGAAAAATAATCTCATCGGCACCTTCTGCGTCGTATCTTTTTGCAACCTCAACAGGGTCACCAGCATCGCGAAGATTTAAAAATTTTGTTCCTTTTACAACCCTTCCTTTATCAACATCTAAACAAGGTATTATTCTTTTTGTTAGCATATACTTATGGCGTCTTCCAATTTTATTGAGTTAGTATAAATCGCTTTACCAATAATCATTCCTATCACACCATATCTTTCAAGCGTTACTATTTTTTTTACATCTTCAATTGTAGAAACACCACCCGATGCAATCACTGACAATCCACTTTGACAAAGTTTTTTTATACTATCGATATTAGGCCCTTCCATCATACCATCTTTTTCTATATCGGTTGCTATAATTTCTTTAATCCCAATATCTGCCATGTTTTTTGCAAATTCCAAAGCATCATATTTTGTCGTCTCTTTCCAACCATCAATTGCAACTTTTTCATCGGTAACATCTATGGCAAGCATAATTTTGTCTTTATATTTTTTAACGGCTTCCTTTACTATCTCTGCATCAACAACAGCAACTGTCCCGAGAATTATTTTGTCAATTCCAATATTCGCAATTTTTTCTATCGTCTCAATTTTTCTAATACCACCACCAAATTCTAATTCAATAGAAACGGTTTCTCTAATTTTTTTAAGCACTGTGAAGTTTTGTGGTGTTCCTGTAAAAGCACCATCCAAATCAATTATGTGAATCCGCTTGGCACCTTGTGATTGAAACATTTTTGCAACGAAAACAGGATCTTTTGAATAAATTGTTTCTGCTTCAAATTTACCCTGAGTAAGTCTTACACAGTTTCCGTTTCTAATATCAATTGCCGGTATAATCAACATAATTTTTTAGAAGTTTAAGTCCGTTTTTCTGACTTTTTTCAGGATGAAATTGTGTAGCAAAAATATTTTTGTAAAAAACTGATGATGCAAATTTGATTCCATGCTCAGTAGTTGTTGCAATTATTTTTTTGTCTTGTGGCTCAACATAATAGGAATGCACAAAATAAAAATAAGAATTATCTTTTATCTCTTTGAATATCTTGCATCTTGCATCTTGCATCTTGCATTTAACATTATTCCACCCCATATGCGGAATTTTTAATAGTTGGGAGTTGGGAGTTGGGAGTTGGGAGAAATTAAATTTCTTCACTTTACCCTTAAGAATTCCAAACCCATTGCAATTTCCTTCTTCACTTCGCTCAAAAAGTAATTGTAATCCAAGGCATAATCCCAAAAACGGATTGCCACTATCAATCACTTTATATATCGTATCCACAAGATTCAGTTTTCCAAGATTTTTCATTGCTGCTGAAAATGAACCAACGCCTGGAAGTACAACCAACGACGAATCTAAAATTTTTTTTCTATCGTCCGTAATAATCGTTTTTTTGCCAATAAACTCAAACGCCTTCTGAACACTTCTTAAATTTCCCATCCCGTAGTCAATTATGGTTATCATATTTCGTATTCGTATACCAAATTAGAATTTTTCAAATCACATCATTTTTTGGAAAACGATATGCCATTCTAATTGCCGATATGTATCATCAATTTTTTTAAATCTTCTATTGTTGCAGGTCTATATGTTAATTCATCCATTGTTTTTTATTTCCTTTTATCTTTCATAATATGCTTTATTCGGGCAATATTTGTTTCCATAATGCTCAGTATTATTTTATGTCGCTACTATTCTATTTTTCTGTCTCTAACCCTTTTAGAAACTTCATCTACAGAATTTTCTACTATTTTTTCAAATTCGGTCGCCAAGTTGTTACCGAAATTGTGAAGTATTACAGCAAGGACAAGTGTCGTTTCTGCCAATTTTAGGTTCTCTTCTTACAGGTTCAGTAATATATGAAGTATTTTCAGAATATTTTCTAAATATCTTTACTTTTGTTCCACCATTCATTAAATGGCGGAAAATTTGCCGTTCTTTTTACTTCACTGTATTGTCCCCTTGCAACAGTATCGGTTGATGGTATATTATAGCATAGATTTTCTGAAATAATCCATCTATCGTGAATACCTACCTTCAATTTGTTATCAAACATAATCCGTAATTCACACTGGACACCGTCACTTTTGAGTTCTTTCTTTAAATCTTTATACAGTGATATGAACTTTTTATCCGCCTTTTCCGACGACATTAAAATTTTAATACTTTTTACCTTACTGGTATTAAGTGATTCTGACAACCAATCCAACCCTGTTCTTGAAAAATATTTATCTACCCAGTAAATATATTTTTCGCAAGAACCAATAATATCCCTGATTGCTTTTTTATTTGAATATGGTTTATCCGGAGATAATAATCTTGTTTCTGATGGTCCATGTATAACTTCAAAAATCGTTCTTATCTTTTTATCGTGTAATTCAACCGCATATTCCAATTGACTTATCTTATTAAGAATTACCCTATTTGACACTACCAATTTCCTGATATTTACAAATACCCGCATTATACCGATATTTACCTGAATAGCTCTTTTACTGTTAAGAATACTAGAAAGCATAGCAACGCCCTGTTCTGTGAAGACATATGGTAAATAACGGTGACCACCCCATCTTGAGGTTTCAATTTGAAACCTCAAGTTTGAGGTAACAATTTGGCACCTCAAGTTATCAAATTCTTCTTTGGTTAACTGAAACATAAAATCATATGGAAATCTGTCTATATTTCTTTTTACTGCAAGATTAAGTGATTTTGTTGGTACTCCATAAAGTTCAGATAAATCCCTATCCAACATTACGTTCAGACCTCTAATCAAAAATATCTTCTTCTCAATACTGTCCTGTTTAACAATGTCTGTCATTTTTTCCTTCCATCCCAAAAGCGGCCTTTTCGGTTTAATTCCGCTGGAGTGGCTGTCCGACAATTAGCAAAAAATGTCAAAAGACGAATATACAAGTTTGTTGGAGCGATATATTCGTTTTTCATCTAAAAATGATGGTTGTCGGCCAGCCTAAATATCAATGCGGAAAGCCACAGGGAATTGCAAGTTCAAATATCATAACATCTTTTTTGTCGAAGGTATTCCTCTGATTTTTTTATTGATTTTTACTGCTTGCTGGAGTGCTTTTGCAAAACCCTTAAAGACGGATTCTGCAATGTGATGATTGTTTTTCCCAGTGTGATTTTTTATGTGCAGATTTATTTCACAAGAGTTTGAGATTGCACGGAAAAATTCGGAAAGTAAAGAATAGTCAAAGTCAACGGATTTTTCGAATCGCACATCAAAGGAAAAATACGGTCTGCCTGATAAATCAATTGCCACATAACTTAATGCTTCATCCATTGGCAATAAAAAATTGCCGTACCTTGAAATTCCAACTTTTTTACCAAGTGCTTTTTTTATTGCTAAACCGATAACAATTCCTAAATCTTCAACAAGATGATGATTATCAACATTAGTGTCACCATACGCTTTTACATCCAAATCAACCAAAGAATGCTTTGAGAAAAGTGAAAGCATATGATCAATAAAAGGAATCGTGGTTTTTATTCTGTATTTTCCATAACCGTCCAAATTAAGTGAAAGTTCTATGTCTGTTTCTGCTGTTTTTCTTTTTATTTTTGATTTTCTCATCTTTTCCTCCGCCACCCTTTGTAAGGCAAACCTTTCCTGCTTACACATATCTGACTCTTGTTTTAATTGATTTTGCGTGTTCAAACAACCATTCGGTTTCAGACAATTTTATTATTGAGTTTGCCGATTTTTTTAATGCCGATTTTTCATATTGAATAACCGATGATGATTTAAGAAAATCATACACAGATAAACCCGACGAAAACCTTGATGTTCCATTTGTTGGAAGAACGTGACTTGGACCTGCAAAATAGTCACCGACGGTAACTGGTGAATAATTTCCCAAAAATATTGCCCCTGCATTTTTAATTTTTTCTGCAATTTTATCAGCATTTTTAGTCATAATTTCAAGATGTTCTGGTGCAATTTCATTTGCGATTTTTACTGCCTCTTCTATGTTGTAAGCATTTATTATTTTTACTTGGCTATTACTTTTTATTTTTTTAGATAACTGTTTTGACAAAGAAATTAGCGTTGCTTTTGCATTTTTATCATGCTCACATTGCGCCAATAGATCGGCAACAACAAATTCGGAATTAGCAGTAGCATCAGCAATTATCAAAACCTCGCTTGGACCTGCGAGCATATCAATACCAACATCCCCAAAAACTCGTCTCTTTGCTTCAGTTACAAAACTATTTCCAGGTCCAACAATTTTATCAACTTTCGGAATTGTTTTTGTTCCGTAGGCAAGTGCGGCAATCGCTTGAACTCCACCAACACGATAAATTTCATTAACACCACAAATTTTTGCCGTCGCAATGACTTCTTTTGTTAAATTCTTCGGTGGACTAATCATTACTATTTTTTCAACTCCTGCGATTTTTGCTGGGATTGTCGTCATCAAAACTGTAGAAGGATATGAGAATTTCCCACCAGGAACATAGATACCAACTTTTTCTATCGGCTTAAAAATGTGGTTGAGTATTACTCCGTTTTTTCTGATAACTGTAGATTTCGGAAGTATTTTTTTCTGAAAATCTTCTATATTTTTTTTCGCCTGTTTAACAGCAACTAAAAAATCTTTGTCCGTATTTTTAATAGCAGAAAAAATTTCTTTCTCAGAAATCTTGAAATTTTCTGGAGCAAGTTCAATACCATCATATTTTTTCGTAAAATATGAAACAGCAACATCCCCATTTTTTTTGACTTTCTCAATTATGTCTTTTACAATATTTTTCATATGTTTCCTCATCGTGGCAACCAAAGTAATCTTGTTTTTTACTAACGAGATTGCTTCGTTGTCCCGACGTTCGTCGTGACTCCTCGCAATCAGACTGTGTCGCAATGAGCTAAAAAGTTGCATTTTTATAGAAGATAGCAACTAATAGTAAAATATGGTACCACAATCCAACACTAGATGATAAAAGATGGATTGCGACACAGTCTCAATGACGACACGATATACTATTCCCTATCTTTTTATATCGGCGCCGAGTTTTTTTAGTTTGCTCACGATATTTTCATATCCACGATCAAGATATTCGAGACCAGTTATTTTCGTCGTTTCTTTGCTTACAAGACCAGCAATTATTAGTGATGCAGCAGAACGTAAATCAGAAGCAACAACATTTGCTCCAACAAGATTTTTCACACCTTTAATAATTGCTGAATTTCCCTTGATTTTTATATTGGCTCCCATTTTTATAAGCTCTTGCGATGTTTGAAAACGGTTTTCAAAAATTGTCTCGGTAATAATTGATTCACCAAATGCAACTGTCATCAAAGACATCCACATCGGTTGCATGTCTGTTGCAAAACCTGGATAAACCATTGTGTCAATATCTACTGCTCTTATTTTTTTTGCACCTCTAACTATTAAACATTCATTATCTAAACACACCTTACTACCAGAAAGTTTAATTTTTTTTATCAATGCTTCGTTATGTTCCGCAGTTGCCCCAACAATTTTTACATCACCCTCTGTTATCGCAGACGCAATTATAAATGTTCCTGTTTCAATTCTATCAGAAGTGATTTTATACTCACAGCCATGAAGTTTTTTTACTCCTGTAATTCTTAAAACTTTTGTCCCTATACCAGAAATTTTTGCTCCCATCTTTACTAAAAAATTTGCTAAATCGGTAATTTCTGGTTCAATTGCACAGTTTTCAATAATTGTTTCACCATCTATAAGCACGGATGCCATTAGAATATTTTCAGTTGCACCAACTGACGGAAAATCGAAAATTACTTTACCAGAAAACATTTTTTTTGACTTTATGGAAACATTTCCATGTAAAATTTTGTGTTCTGCACCAAGTTTGGAAAATCCGTCAAGATGTATGTTTATCGGTCTTAAACCAATTGCACAGCCGCCTGGAAGCGAAATTTCCGCTTTTTTATATCTTACTAAAAGTGGACCTGCAACAAGTACCGAAGCACGCATTTTGCTTACAAGTTCATATGGCGCATCTGTACAAGTTATCCCATTTGACAAGATAGTTATTTCATTTTTTTCCCTTTTTATTTTTTTTCCAAGATGCCCTAAAAGTGCAACTGCTGTGCTAATATCTTCAAGTTGCGGGACATTCTTTATAACGCATTTATCGTCGGTTAAAAGTGTAGCAATAAGAATGGGAAGCGCAGCATTTTTTGAGCCACTAATTTCGACAATACCAGATAATTTTCTGCCACCATTAATTACAATTTTGTCCATAAATTACTCTTTCTTCATTCGAATAGTCATTTTTTATTTCTACATCTTTGAAATTATTTTCTATCATATATTTTTTTACTTTTTGTGAGTGATGATAACCAATTTCAAACATAAGAAATCCATTTTTTTTTAAAAGTTTTTTGCTTAGTGGAATAATTTTTCTGTAAAAGTTCAGTCCGTCTTTTCCGCCATCTAATGCCATTTTTGGCTCATATTGAATTTCTTTTTGTAGTTTTTTTATTTCTGAACTTTTTATGTAAGGTGGGTTGGATATAATTAAATCGTAAGCCGTAAATTGTAATCTGTGAGTCGGATTAAGTATGTCGCTTTGTAAAAATGTAATTCTGTCGGAAACACCGTTCATCTTTGCATTTTTTTTGGCAATCATTAGAGCATCTTTGGAAATATCGATAGCAACTATTTTTGCATTAGGAACATATTTTGCGAGAGAAACTGCTATATTTCCTGAACCTGTACCGATATCAAGAATAAAAAATGGTAGGTGGGTTCGACGAATTCCCTGTGGAGAACATGGAAGTGAAAAACGTTTTATCGCTTCTTCAACTAAATTTTCGGTTTCTTGACGAGGAATTAGAACATTTTTATTGACATAAAATTTAAGTCCCATAAACTCTGTTTCACCAGTAATGTAAAATGTTGGTAAGCCCGATTTTTTTTTAAGCAACAATTTTTTATATAGTTCCTTTTCGTAATTTTTGATTGTTTTATTAGATAGATAAAAGTTGGCCGATTTTAATTTCAAACAATGTTCCAATAATACTTTTGCATCACTAAAATTTTTTTTGCCCAATTGAGCCATTCCGTAATTAAAAAGTTCCAAGGTCGTCATAAAGATTCAATTTTTTTGAATTTTTCGACTATACCATCTAAATCGCCTTCCATTATCGCCACTATGTTGTGAAAGTTTTCGTTAATACGATGATCAGTAATTCTATCCTGTGGAAAATTATACGTTCTAATTTTTTCACTCCTATCACCAGTTCCAACTTGTTTTTTTCTGTCATCGGCAACCTTTTGATGTTGCTGTTGTTTTATTACAGCATATATTCTGGCTTTAAGTATTTTTATCGCCTTTAATTTATTTTTTAGCTGCGATCGCTCGTCTTGGCATGCGACAACAGTGCTTGTAGGAATATGTGTAATTCTAACCGCTGAATCTGTTTTCTGAAGATATTGACCACCGTGTCCACCTGCACGATAAGTATCTATGCGCAAATCATTTGGGCTTATTTCAATATCCATATCTTCTGGCTCAACAAGTACTGCGACGGTAACAGTTGAAGTATGAACTCTGCCAGATGCCTCTGTTTCAGGAACCCTTTGAACTCTGTGAGTACCGCTTTCATACTTAAAAAATCCGTAAGCACCAACACCCTCAACAGTAAAAATAATTTCTTTTACGCCGCCTATGCCTGTTGAGTTTAATTCCAAAACTTCTGTCTTAAAATTTTTTAGTTGTGCATAACGGGTATACATTCGATATAATTCGGACACAAAAAGTGCCGCCTCGTCACCACCTGCAGCCGCTCTTATTTCAATAATGATATTTTTTTTATCAATGGGATCTTTTGGTTTTAAGAGTTCTTCGAGTTCGGAAGTTAATATCTTTTTTTTACCTTCGAGTTCTGAAAGTTCCAGTTTGGCAAGTTCCATTAAGTCCAAATCATTAGTTTCTAAGATTTCGGAAAGATGGGATATTTCTTGTTCAATTTTTTTGTAATTTCTAAATTTTTCTATAAACGGAAGTAACTCTTTTCTTTTTTTTGATAGTTCGCGAACTTTCACTAGATCTGAAGTCACTAAAGGGTCGAAAAGTGATTTTTCTATTTCATTATATTCTATCTCAATAATTTTTAATTTCTCAATCATCATAAGATATTTCTCACTATACTCGGGATACGACGACAGTGACAAGGACAAAAACAGCGATAAATTCTGCACCTTGTCGCCATAATTGGTGTTTTTATCGTCGCAATCAAATAAATTGAAAAGGCAAAGAATTCTTGATAAGAATAACTTTGCCATTACAAAAATTTTCTATAAACTTCTATGAACTATTATTCGAAGAGGTAAATAAACAATACTTTGGTCGACCATATTTTGAGGTAATTTTAGGACGTGATGGCGAAGATATGCCTCCCGTTGTAGTATATCAAGGAGGATACGCGCAGACGGTTATCCGAGAAGGGACGGGCAATTTTAGACTACAACAACTATGAAACTCGTCGTTTGCGTATCGCAGCGGACACACCACATTCCTCGTTTTGCACCAAGATTCACTCCATCAAAATAATGCCTATTTATCGCTTCGAATAGTAACTATTTCTCTGTTGTATCTTTTGGTTTTACTTCCTTTTTGACATTTTGTCCCACATCTGATTTTTTAGCAAAACCTTTTTTAGGTATATCCTTTGGAACTGCTTTCTTGATTTTTTTAAGCGGTTTTATTTTCATTACTACCTCTTTAGGTTTGCGTTTGATGGCTTTACCGCCAGTTGTTGAATATTTTGATAAAAATTTATCCACTCGTCCTGCTGTATCAACCAATTTTTGTTTGCCTGTAAAAAATGGATGACATTTTGAGCAAATATCAAGTTTTATTTCTGATTTTGTCGACCTTGTCGTAAAGCTGTTTCCGCATACACAAGTTACTGCACAACTCACATAATCTGGATGAATACCTTCTTTCATTTTATACCTCACTTATATACGAGCAAAGATCGAATTTAAAATCCAAATTACACGAATATTGCTCGTAATATTTACGGATTTCATTATATAAAAATAAATAAAAAAGTCAACGTAAAATTATTTCCCCAAATATTTTAAGGGATCAACTAATCTGCCGTATTTTCTCACCTCAAAATGGAGATGCGGCCCAGTTGAATATCCTGTTGAGCCCATCAATCCTATGGATTGCCCTGCTTTTACATATTGTCCTTTTCTTACAAGATATCGTTGGAGATGACCATATTTTGTTGAAAATTCTCTTCCATGTTTTATTACTATCGTTTTACCATAGCCTGCTTTTCTACCAACAAACATAATTTTACCATCGCAAGATGTTCTTATTGGAGCACCATTTTTTTTTGCAAGATCCAGTCCTTCGTGAAATCTCACCTCTCCAAAAATCGGATGTTTTCTTAAACCAAATTTACTAGTAATGCGAAAATTAATAACGGGCCATAAAAAATTTGCAAAATGAATTTTCACACCAGGAATAAAAATTTTATCTCCTTTGACAATTTCTTCAAAATCTTCAAAATCATTTGCCAATAAAATTGTTTCACAACTAACTTTATATTTTTTTGCAATTGTTTCGATTGTTTCGCCAAATTTTACCATATGAATATGCCCTTTTTTATTTATCACAAAAATTTTCTGCTTGGGCTTAACAACCACGGATTCGAGATTATTTATTCCTCTGATAGTAGAAACATCCATGCCATATTCTTTCGCAATTGATTTTATAGACTCACCCTCTCCAATAATATGAGTTAAAATTATTGGCTCATCAAGCTGTCTAAAATATTTACAATCCAATGGTTGTGATTTTAGGTTAGTAAGTAAAAGATCATCGTGAGAAGGTTTTTTTAGCAATGCTGTAAGATTAAACGCAATAACACTATTTAATAAAGTAGCGTTGCATAAAATTTTATAAAAAGTTTTCATTTTTCTATTGTGAGAATTCCATTGATTTCAAAAAATCCTTGTTTGATTTTGTAGCAGATAATTTTTCCATCAAAAACTCCATTACCTCAACAGAAGAAAGCGAAGACAAAACCTTTCTTAAAATCCAGACTTTGTTTAATTCCTCGGTATTTAGCAAAAGTTCCTCTTTTCGAGTTCCCGATTTATTTACATCAATTGCTGGAAAAATTCTTCTGTCTGCAAGTTTTCTATCCAAATGAATTTCCATATTTCCTGTTCCCTTAAATTCCTCGAAAATAACATCATCCATTTTACTTCCTGTATCAACAAGTGCAGTTGCAATAATTGTAAGCGAACCACCTTCCTCAATGTTTCTTGCTGCTCCAAAAAATCTTTTTGGTCTCTGAAGTGCGTTTGAATCAAGCCCGCCTGAAAGTACCCTTCCAGAAGATGGTTGGATTGTATTATAAGCTCGTGCCAAACGAGTAATAGAATCAAGTAGAATTACAACATTTTTTTTATGCTCAACAAGTCGTTTCGCCTTTTCGATAACCATTTCTGCAACTTGAATATGTCTGTCCTGTGGTTCATCAAATGTTGATGCGATTACTTCTGCCTTAACAGAACGCTGCATATCGGTAACTTCTTCTGGTCTTTCGTCGATGAGAAGAACAATTAAATGAATCTCGGGATGATTGGTTGTTATTGAGTTTGCAATTTTTTGAAGAATCATTGTTTTTCCTGCTCGTGGAGGAGAAACAATGAGCCCTCTTTGACCCTTCCCAATGGGTGAAAGTAGGTTCATTATTCTAGTTGTAAATTCATCCTTCCTTGTCTCAAGATTTATTTTTTCCTGAGGATAAAGTGGAGTCAAGTTGTCAAACAAAACACGTTCTCTGATTTTTTCCGGATCCTCTTCGTTTACCGCTTGAACTTTTAGTAATGCTAAAAATCTTTCATTCTCTTTTGGTGGCCTTACTTCACCAGAAACAGTGTCACCTTTTCTTAATGCAAACTTTTTTATCTGCGATGGCGAAATATAAATATCCTCTGGGCCTGGCAAATAATTTGAGTTGGGCGATCGCAAAAATCCGAACCCATCTGGTAAAATTTCAAGAACACCCTCATTAAACATAAGTCCATTTTGAGTAATTTGTCCTTGTAAAATCTTAAATACCAATTCTTGCTTTTTTAGCCCTGCAATGTCTTCAATCTTTAACTGTTTCGCCAATTCTGTCAATTCTACCGCACTTTTTTTTGACAAGGCAGAAATATCTGTTTTGTTTGTCTGTTCCATTTTCCCTCCGGAAAAATCACGAATATCTAATATTCGAAATGCAACTGAAACACCGTTGAAACATAGCTGAAACGCGGTGAAAACACAAAAAAAATACGGTTAAAATACAATTATATTTTTATTATATTTTACATTTCAAAACATTGTATTTGTGATTTACTGATTTTCGTTAATGATAGGATTTTTTGGTTTGTAACGAGATGAGTTGCTTCAACTTTCGTCATTCTATGAAATTTAAATTATTTTGTCAAGCACTTTTTTAATTTGTTTTTTTATACACCAAAAAGTTGTAGAATTATCTATAACAAAATCAGCAAATTTTATTTTTTTTGAAAGCGGCATTTGAGAAGACATTCTCTTTTCTGCCTCTGTCTTTGTAATTTTACTTCGTTTCATTAACCGATTTATTTGCTCATTTTTTCTACAATAAACAACTATAATTTTATCAAATAAATGTTCAAGATGTGCTTCAAATAAAAGAGGAATATCAATAATGACAAATGGGAATTGGGAATTGGGAATTGTCCGAAGAACTTCTCGTGAAGAAAGTTGTTTTCTAAGATCTTTAATTATTTCAGGATGCAAGATTTTTTCAAGTTGTCGACGCTTTTTAGTATCCGAAAAAATTATTTCCGCTATTTTTTTTCTATTTAATATCCCAAAAAGTTTTTCAATTTTTTTTGAAACACTTGCTTCATAAAAAACTTTTTTTGCAATTTCATCACAGGAAATTGTTCTTATTCCAAATTTTTTGAACTGATTCAATATGGTCGTTTTTCCCGACGCAATCCCACCTGTCAGTCCAATAATTTTTAATTTTGAATTCTTAGTTCTAAATTTCATTGAAATCAGCCCAGTTTTTTCCGATTTTTACATCCACAACAACAGGTATATCAAGTTTAATTGCATTTTCCATTTCTGATTTTATCATCGGAATATATTTATCGGTTTCGTCTTTCCTAATTTCAAACAAAAGATCATCGTGAATCTGTAACAACATCGCACATTTTTCATTTTTAATTTTTAATTTTAGCGAAGCGTCATTTATGTTTATCATTGCAACTTTTATTATATCTGCGGAAGTTCCTTGAATAGGTGTATTTATTGCCGTTCTCTCGGCAAATGCACGCATTTGCATATTTTTATTTCTTATTTCAGGTAAATATCTTATTCTTCCTAAAAGCGTTTTTACATAGCCAGTTTCTCTTGCATTAGTGATGGTTTCATCAATCCACAATTTTACGCCACTATATTTTTCAAAATAGGTGTCAATATATTTTTGAGCCTCATCTGGTGTGATGCCAAGTTGTTGTGAAAGCCCCCATGCTTGCTGCCCATAGACAATTCCAAAATTTATTCCTTTTGCTTTTTTTCTCATATCCGTCGTAATTTCTTCTTTTTTTAAATCAAAAATTTCCGATGCTGTTGAAATATGAACATCTTCATTATTTTCAAACGCAGTACATAAATTTTTATCTCTGGTGATGTGTGCCAAAACCCGTAGGTCGATTTGTGAATAATCAAAAGATACAAAAATAAAATTATCTTCTGGAACAAAACCTCGTCGAATTTTTCTGCCAAGATCTGTTTTTATTGGAATGTTTTGCAGATTAGGTTCCGACGATGAAAGCCGTCCTGTTGATGTAACTGTTTGATTAAACTGTGTGTGGAGACGATTTGTTTTTGTGTCTATTTTAGAAATAAGAGCATCAACAAATGTTGATTTAAGCTTTGATATTTCCCTATATTCTAAAATAATTTTTGGCAATTCAGATGTTTGTGCAAGTATGTTTAACACCTTTTCCCCTGTAGAAAAACCTGTTTTAATTTTTTTGACTGGCGTAAGTCCTAATTTACCAAAAAGTATATTTGCAAGTTGTTTTGGCGAGTTGATATTAAATTGTTCGCCTGCTATTGAAAAAATAATTTTTTCTAATCTTTTGAGTTCTTCACTAAATTCATCAGACAATTTTCTAAAATATGCTACATCTATTTTTATGCCCATGTTTTCCATTTTATATAAAATTTTAGATAACGGTATTTCAACATCATAAAAAAGTGAAAACAATTTTTCTTTTCTAAGTTTTTCTTCTAAAATTTCATAACATTTGAAGATAACATCGACAACTTTGCAAAATTTGTTCTTTGCTTGTTCAGATTCCATACTCTCAAAATTATTATCGGAAATACTTTCTATTTTTATTCCAAGATATTCAATTGCTATATCTTCTAATAAATAGTTTTTACTCGAAGGATTAACCAGATACGAGGCAATTTTAATATCGAATACTTTGGATATACAAATATCGTATTTTTCAAAAATAGAAAATTGTGACTTTATATCGTATGTAATTTTGATTATTTTTTCATTTTCAAAAACTGGTTTCAAAAATTTAAAAACTACATCCGACGATAGTTGCCCAAAAGATGTTAATGTCAGATGTTCAATTGGTATATAAAAATGTTTATTTTTTTCCGCAGTTAGAGCCAATCCAAGTGGTCTATTGTTAATATCGGTCACGATAAGAAATGAAAGTTCTTTTTTACTAATAAAATAATTCACCAAGGATGCAAGTTCAGAATTACTCAGTATTATTTTATAATCGTTTTCTACATTACAAGTATCGTCTTTTTTTATGAGTAGTTTTATCAACGAATAAAACTCCAGTCGTCTTAAAATAGATATGAATTTTTCATTATCTACATTTTGAGGTTTTAGCTTTTCAAAATCCACTTCGATAAGAATATCTTTTACAAGCGTTACAAGTTTTTTTGAAAGGAGTGCAGTTGTCAGATTCTCTGCAATCAATTTACCCGTTTTTCCACCAATGTTGTCTTGATTTTTTATAATATTTTCTAATGTCCCAAATTCACGAATAAGTTTTACTGTTGTTTTAGCACCTATACCAAAAATACCAGGAACATTATCGGACGAATCACCAGATATCGCCAAATAATCGACGATATTTTCCGGTGGTACTTCAAAATCTTTTAAAACCCCTTCTTCGTCATAGATAATATTTTTTTGTTCATTAAGAACTTTTACACAACCCTTTTTCAAAAGGTTTTCAGAAAGAATTGGGTTTACATTTTTACTTACAAGTTGCAGGGCATCTTTATCACCAGTTACAACAACCACATCTATTCCATTATTTATTGCTTTTTCAGAAAGGGTTGCAATTAAATCGTCCGCCTCAAATCCCTCTTTTTCATAAATCGTAATATTTAGTGCAATTATCACTTCTTTTATCAACGGAAATTGATTTTTTAATTCGTCTGCGGTTTTTTTACGATGTGCTTTATACTCGGCAAACTCTTTGTGTCTGAAGGTTGGTGCAGGATAATCCAAACACACAGCAATGTAGTCGGGTTTGTAAATGCGTAAAATTTTAAGAAGCATTTTTATAAAACCAAAAACTGCATTAACCTGCTCCCCTTTTGAAGTTGTCAGATTTTGTATAGCATGATACGCTCTGTGTATATAGGCGTTACCGTCAATAATATAAAATGTCATATAGGTAGTGTGGTAGTAATTTTTTGTGCTCCATTGGTATGAAGAGATTAGAGGTTGTTAGATAAACGACTTCCTTTGAATTGACACTCTCCGCGACTAAAGTCGGGGGCTTTCTTACCCAGAGGTCTGTAAACTATACTATAATCTTTTTTCTACAAAGGTAGGGGATTAAATAAAACGGCTACGGATATTTTATGAGTTCCATATGTATCGCTTATTCCAACCAAAGGATAAACAAATGCATAGTCAATCTTATAATTATTTCGACTATGGCCAACCCCTAAAGACAATTGTCTTAAACTATTGCTTCCAAAAACCATAGCCCCGCGAAATACAAAAACTTTTTTCGACCGACCGAGTAAACTCATCATGAATGAAGCAGGTGTGGTGTGTGCAAGCCCTTTGATGAAAAAATATTTTTCAAATCCCGATATTATACTGGTATCGTTACTGATATCATTAGATTTTGAAAGTACCTCGACCAACATATTTGATGCCTTCGAAGTGTGGGCAAATCCTAATCTAAATACCTTTGGCACCATATCTGCTTCATATAATCCGATATTTGGCGAACCAATATTTTGTATGACGAATGCAAGATTGTAGTTTGATCTGTAGCGGTAAAAAATACCGAAATCGGACGAGAGTTTTGATTTGCTTTTTCCATTAATAAAAACAGGATCTGCTATACCAAGTGAATTTCCATAATTGTCAATTGCATTTTCCATATAATCATCGGAACCATATTTATGCAAGAGTGACTTCATCGTTAAACCAACTCCAAGTTTAGGTGTAGCCTTAATACCATAAGAAAAAGAAATTACTTTTTCTGAATATAACCCTGATACAGATAAAGAATAAATTCCCAAACCTGCCACCCCATATTTTCCAAAAGAATTAACATATGAAATTATGGAATTACTTATATTTGAGTTGTCACTAAGACCAGGATGGAGTTGTCCGTAGGAAGCGAGAATCTCGTTTTTTTTAATCCTTGAAAGTCCTGCGGGATTATAAAAGACGGTGTTTGCATCGTCGGCAATTGCAACAAAGGCTCCACCCAATGCCGCAGGCCTTGCGCCTGGTAAAAATTCGTCAAAAGCAGCAAAAAGATGATGAACAACAAATAACAAATGACAAACAAAGATTAAACAAAATACTATTTTTTTGGCTCTCAATTTGTCGTCTGTAATTCGTAATTCGTAATTATTTTTCATTTCGCAACCACTACTGTTCCGTGAAATACTTGACCTTCAACTTCTATCTGATAGATGTAAATTCCTGATGGAACAATACTGTCGTCTGCATTTTTACCTTCCCATGTAATTTTGTTTGAGTTACCATTAAGCATATCTGAGATATAGGAGCCACTAAGCGTTAAAATTCTTCCACTTACATTTGAATCGTTCGGATTTTTATATGAAATAATTAGCATATCGTTTTTGCCATCGTTGTTTGGAGTAATAACTTTAGGCCTAACATTTACTATCTTAAATTCGGCGGAAAAAAGACAGGTACAAACTAACAAATTGTAAAAAATGGTAGATAAAATTAAAAAACATACAATAATAAATACATTTTTATAATGCCATTTTATCTGAAATTCCGTCCAAAATCCTGATTTTTTCATTTTTATTCCCCAACCGGTAATCTTATCGTAATTGTCGCTCCTTTCCCCTTACCGAACGACGAAGCTATTATTTCTCCACCATGTTTTTGAATGATTCCATGTGAAATTGCGAGGCCCAATCCGGTACCTTTCCCAGGATCTTTCGTTGTGAAAAATGGAGTAAACATTTTTTTGAGATTCTCACTTGTTATTCCATCGCCCGTATCTTCGAAAGAAATCTGAACAAATGATGGTTTTTTCGCCGTGACCACAGTACCATCGGTAGATAATTTGTTATCTAAACCGTCCTGAAATAGCATCCCAGTTATCACGGTTGTTGTTATACTTAGTGCTCCACCAACTTTCATTGAATGTATTGCATTTGTAATGATATTCAAAAATACCTGCTGTAAGTGTGAAATGGAAATATTTATTTTTGGAAAATCTCCAACGATACCCTGATAATAATTTCTTGTCACGATTATTTTTGCAACAACTATATCGGATGCAGATATCTCCACCGATGAATCGATAACTTTTGTAATGTCAAGAAGTTCAAAATGATAATCTCTTTGCCTGGAAAAGTCCAATAGACCCTTAGTAATTTTTCTGCATCTTTCTGCGGCTTTTATAATTTTTTCAACTATTTCTCTTAAAGGATCAGTCATAGAAATTTTTTCAAGTATTATCTGGGACTGTCCCAAAACACCCGTTAAAGGATTATTGAGTTCGTGGGCAATACCCACAGCAAGTTGTCCGAGTGAAGTCATTCTATCTAATTGCAATATTTGTGTTTCCGAACTTTTTAGATTTTTTGCCATTTTATTAAACGATTCTGCAAGCATTGTTAATTCGTTGTGTCCTGTGATAATTATTTCATAATTAAAATTGCCAGCACCTATTTTTTCCGCACCTTCTTCAAGTTTTGATAACGGATTAGATATTGATCTAAATATAACTATACAAAGAACTATTGCAAGCATAACTGCAATAATTGAAAACCCGATGGAAATAAAAAAATTTGTTTTTTCAAGCGTAATAGAACGTTTTTCCACCTTATTAAACTCTACATTTTTTGAAAGATATATTTCGCTAGTTTTATTTTTTAATTTATTTAGGTAAGGCAGAATGTCTTTATCAACCAATGTAATCGCTTTTTTCTTAGAATCACTATCGCAAATTGTAATGATATTTTTCCACCCTGATATAAGTCTATCACATAAACCTACTACCTCACTACAATTATCATACTCGCTTTTATCAGCCTTAAAATCGGCAACTTGTTGAATATAACTATTTGCTTTTTGCTTCAATCCTTTTGAATATTCGTTGAACCTGTTCTTTTCCAAAGTATCGCCTAAAACAAGATAAAAATCAAAAGCATTAGCGGATTTTTCAAGAAAGTACTGCATTTCACGAACCACAGCCATTATGGAATAATTTTTAACCGATTGTTGAAGGTAATATCTTTGTACATTGCTTTGAAAAAACAAGACACTCGCTATTACTACTATGATTCCTATCATTAAACAAAACGATAAGACAAGACGATTTTTTATTGTCATAATAACACCAGTTTTGTGTATGGTGCTCAGAGAAGATAATATCTTACCAACTCACGATTTTTTATTGTCATAATAACACCATTTTTGTGGACACGAATTTATTCGTGCGCTATTCTGCACGGTCACACAGACTATGCTTTTCCATGGATGACAACTAATCGAGATCACCGCGACTTCGTTGTCCCGATAAATCGTGGCTTCGTCCCTGCAATGGCTTTTCACGATTCACGCCTTCTGTCTTCTTCTACATTTCACTACTTCAACAGTTCTAACTCGCTTTCCAACTCCGAAACATCCACCCCTTTGACTTTATATTTCTCTACGATTCTACCTAAAAGCGACTTTATTTCTTCCTTTGTTGCTCCCCTTGCTTTCAATTGTTTGTAATATAAAACTGAATAATCATATTCATCTATTGCACCTTGCCGAATTTTCAACACCTCTTTTTTTTCTCTTAAAATATCGGAAATGTCAACGCCCTTATTATTGTAATTTTTTATAATTTTGTCAAGTAATAAAAGTCGCTCTCTGATTCCAATGCCAAAAAAAACCTGTTTCTGATACTGAAACATCGAATCCCTAAACGATTTTTCAAGTTCACTTTTTCTTTTTGCTTCTCTAATTTTTGCATCCTGTTCATTCGATATTTTCTGAAGTCGAAGTTTTCTTGCTTGCTCTTCGACCCTTTGCGCTTCTTTTTGTTTTTCAATTAGTTCAAGTCTTATTCTCTCTGTCTCTTGTTGAAGTTTTTCTGCCTCAGAAGGAACTTTTTCTTTTTCAACTTCCAGCTCATACTCTATTTGTTTTTTCGGCAATACCTCTTTTTTCTTCACTGGCTTCAGCAACACATTTTTTTTCTTCGGTGGCTCCGGCAACACCTCTTTTTTCTTTGTAATTTTTCGTTTTTCAAATTTTATATTAAGCGCAATTTTATGAACTCCAATCGTATCTTTTATTCCTGATAACGACCACAAAAACGCGTAATCAAACGAAAGATTATCAAATTTATATGAAAAACCACAAGATATTGTTCGCAAGCGACGACTTCCCAATAACAACCCACTTCTTACGGTAATATTTTTTTGAGGGAACCATTTTTCTGCGCCCGTTAGAATGTTTATATCGGTATCTTTGTTCATCATCTCAAAAGAAAGCAGATAATCATTAGTTTTGTAACAGACCCCACTACGGTAAACAGCTGAAATTTTGTCTTTACTTGTTAGTCCAATATTCGGTTGTGTAATATTTTTTACTGAAACACCAAGTGATATATTTTTTGAATACGAGTAAAGCAAACCCATATCTGCGGTAATTACCGACGATTTTTTAGTTTTATCAAATACCGGATCTCCAGCAATACCTTCTTTTTCCAATCTTGTTTCATCACCTGTTTGATTTACAGCGTATTCTATATATGGGTCGGAACCAAATTTTTTCGAAAGATTTTTCACAGTTATACCTGCTGATAAATATTCATCAAATTGATAAGCGTGAGAAAGTCCAATTGTTGTTTCGCTATATAAATTAGAAAGCGACAAATTGTATAACGAAATTCCTGATGTACCATATTTTAAAGTCGGACGAGCATACCCAATAAAAGATGAGCCGACGGCGGAATTATCGTCGAGCCCAATAAACAACCGCCCATAACTTGATGTAATTTCGGATTTTTTCAAATTGGATATTCCAGCGGGATTATAAAATAAAGCATTGACATCGTCGGCAATTGCTGTAAAAGCACCACCTAAACCCTGAGGCCTTGCTCCGATATTAAGTTCGTCAAAAGCAGCAAAAAGATGACAGGCGATGAATGACAAATAACAAATTAAGCCCAAACAAAATACCATTTTTTTGGTTTTTAATTTGTTATTCATAATTCGTAATTCGTAATTATTTTTCATTTCGCCACCACAATCGTTCCGTTGAACACTTTTTTATCTGCTTCAATTTGATAGATATAAATTCCAGATGTTACAACATTTCCATTGGCATTTTTACCGTTCCATTTGAGACTTCCTCCACTAAAATCACCATTTGCCATATCACAAACAAATGCACCGTTGATATCAAAAATTTTACCACTTATACCTGCATCATTACCTTCATACATAAAGTTGACAACATCATTCCACCCGTCGCCATTAGGGGTAAATATTCTCGGATAAACTTTTGTCAACGAGAATTTAACTGCTTTCAAGGATTGACGCAACTGGTATTTTCCGCCTTTTTTTGACTTAACGGAAATAGATCGCTGATTGGTATCAACATCGCCACCAACTTTCACCCATTCAATCCCGTTGAACCAGAACAATGAAAGATTAGTAGCCGCTTGATTCTCAGGAACCGACATAAAACCAGGTGCACTTATATATCCATTAGAAACATCGTAAGAAATTTTTATATCCGCAACCGCCCGTGAAAATGATAGCCCAGTTACTATCTCCCCAGTTAACATTTTCTTCGGCAAAAATGCGAATGATTTTATTGTTTTATCTGTTTCCTCGGAGGTCAGGCGAACTACATCAAAATAGATATTGTCACCAAACGAGTTTGTTTCCCTGTAAAGTATGCTCGAAATTTCTGATGGAATTACAATTGCTGTTTTTGGATTATCATATCTATAGAACGCAATGTTTGTATCGATAGATGAATCAACCCGTGCAGATGGTAGCGACACATTGGCGGATAAATCGTGTGTCGTAAGCAGATAGTGGTATGTCGATCCACCAGTGTAAGTTGTTGTTGATGTGGCTATTACTGGGAGTGCAAAAGCAGTAGTGGTACCTTCAATTGCCGTCGAGCGATAAAGCATATAATGCGATAAATCAGTTGCTGTTGTATTGTCTACTGATTTTGTTACTGGCTCCCACGAAATCGTTAAATAATTTTTGTCTTGCGACATTGCAACTTTTAATCCTCTCGGTTCACACGGTGAAACTCTATCTGTTGCTGGCGGTGCAATAGCCAAAGTTGTTGCGAGATTGGAATAGTTAGGTCTTGCATCGTAAGCATAAGCGGTATAAAAATATTGTACAGAAGATACAAGATTAGGATGTACATAATTTGTTCCCATTCCTTTATATATGATGTGACCATCAAAATCACCAATATTGTAATTCGTACCTGCCACAGGATTAAACGATGAGTAAGTTTCAGTTGAATAAATAATCAACACACCTGAAAGATCACTATCAGATGGATTTGTCCATGTAAACTGAATCTCCTTACCGTTGGGCACATAAAGTGGTGTTGCAACAAAATTTGAAACCGCTGCTGGCTGTGTTTGATCTTGCGTCAACACTTGTAGTGAATTTGACCAATTTGAAGATAATCCAGCATCGTCGATTGAAACCAAGCAGAACCACCAAGTTGTTTTATCTAATAATCCTGTAACCGTATATGACTGTGGACTACTTATAACAGTTGAGGTAGAGATAGATCGACGATTAGAAGTTGGTACTGAGTTCCACGCCACCTCCGCTGGTATAGCACCTATCGACGAAAATCTGATATCATAAAAACCAGGTGCAAGATCGTCGGTTGGACTTTGTGACCTACCAATATTTTCAGTTGGTGCGTTCCATTTTAGTTCAATAGATGTAAATCCAATAGAACCAACAGAAAGCGTAACGGCATCAGGTAGTTTATTGTCGACGGCAACTGGACAAAATGCGTTTATATTCACGGTTGGATTGTCAGCAGTTGACTGCCATATAGACCAATTATCGATATCATCTCTTGCCTTTATTGCAAAATAATATGTTGCGCCTTCTGGCAATCCCGAAACAAGATATGACTGCTGTGTGCCTGGTGTAATATTGTTTGCGACAATAGTTATCGTCTGACCAATTAAATCATAATTTGATGTTGTAATTATTTGCTGTGCGTATTTTATTTTGAATAAACCTATTAATGCTCCAGAAGTTTCATCATCTCCAGGCGATGTCCATTGAAGTTGAATTTCTCCCTCGTAATTTCCCGTGAGTGCAGTTAAATCTGTAATAGGACTTGGTGCAACGATATCGTTTCTCACGGTAGTAGATGAGACATTAAAATCTGTCGCTAAATAATGCCCTGAATCTTCCGCTCGTATCGCGAAATAAACAATCTTGCTATAATAATCGGCTGAAAGTGTTGTGATTTCCGAGCGAGAATATCCATAGCCATTGCCGATTTCCGACCAGCCCTGTGCATATTCTGATGCTTGGTTCCACCATTCGGTTTTATCATCACCAAATACAGCAAGCGAGTTTGTAGAATATCTCAGATGATAAGGCCAATTAAGAATGAGTTCGCCTAATTGAGGCGACGGGTCTTCCGCTGGAACCGTCCAGTTAATATCGACTTCACCAAGACCTGTACCCATTGTCGTAACTAAATTTGTCACCGACGTTGGAGGTCCGAAATTAGGTCGGACAGTCATCAGTGTTGTATCAGGATTGGCGGCGTAGAGGGCAGTGTAAAGTACAAAATGTAAGACGTAAAGTAAAAAAGCAATAGCAGTAATACGACGATATGGCAATATGGTGATATGCAGGGCGATGTGTAGAAGACAGACAATACGATGATATGATGATGTAGCAATATACAAAATCTGTATATGCATATTAGCACATAAGCATATCAGCGATTTTATTAATATCTTCAATATCTGGTAATTTTTCCTGTTCATTTTATTTTGTACTATTTTATTTTGTACTATTTTATTTTGTCCCCCGTTTTAGAGGATGTTTTTTTCAACTTTCAAACAAAGTAAATTTTTAATCAACTGAAGTCGAGCGTAATTTATAAATGGGCAGGACGTAAATGGGCGGGACGGAGTTGCCAAAATTTCTTCCCCCGAAGTCCCGATTTTCATCGAGAACCCAACAAAAGTTGGGAAATTTTTGGAGAACTTCCGTACCCGCCCAAAACTGAAAAATTGCCGTACCCGCCCAAAAAAATT
>JBDRIG010000051.1:0-17571 GCA_043816185.1 Elusimicrobiota bacterium
TACATTTTCGCCTCCGGAATTTTGGATTTGCCATCGGTAAAATTATACCAATTCCGGAGTGAAAAGTCAAATATTTTCTCATCGGTAATCCCGACGGTAATTATGCCCAAGAACTTTTAGGGGTTTTTCAACGGTATCATATTACCATGTTGCCATGCTACTTGTCGTCATATCGGTATGTTATCGACTATCGCTCAGGCCCTTGTATTATTTTCTTGATATTTGATTTATGTCGCCACACTATAATTATTGCAATGACTATAGATATGTATTTTATTATGGTTGGCTCGCTAAAAAAATACAAAAAAACTGGAAGCGATATTGACGCTGCTATTGAGCCAAGTGCTACATATTTTGTTATCGCCAAAACGATTAAAAAAACAATTAGAGAAAAAATAGTTGGCAATGGAGTCAATCCCAAAAAAACCCCACATCCCGTCGCTACCCCTTTTCCACCATTAAATTTTAAGAACGGTGTCCAAATATGTCCAATAACAGCACAAAAACCAGCCGCCACCGGAATTACTGATGATGGTTCACCAGAAAATCCTATCTGACTACTGTGGGCAAGTAAGTTTTTACTAATAATTACTGGTAAAAATCCTTTTAAGACATCAAGCAAAAACGTAATACTTCCATGAATTTTACCAACTACTCTCCATACGTTTGTTGCCCCAGGATTTTCACTACCGTGATGTCTAATATCAATTCCACGAAAGATTTTTGCAATTAAATATGCGTTTGGAATTGAGCCAAGTAAAAACGATAAAAGTAAAATTAGAATTATCATTTTATAGATGTTTTTTTATAGATGCTCGTAGATGCCGAAACAATACTGAAACAGATTCAATGCATGGTTCGGCATAATCCTTCGGATTACTTTTTTTCTATCTCTTTAATTCCTAAAAAAATATATTTAAAAGTTGAGATAATTATCAAAAACAGCATTACGTAAGTAAGGATAATTAAAAATTTTTCCGAAATGCTTAGAAGAATGAAAAATATCACAATCATTTCCAGAACCGTCGATAATTTACCTAATAATGTTGGTGATATAGTACTGTTTCCTGCAAGTTGAAATCGTAGAAGCCATCCGAAAAAAATAATAATGTTTTTTGTAATTACAACGATCGGTATCCACATAGGTATCTCTTTTAGTGTCGCAAAAGTAATAAATGCGCTTATCAAAAGAAATTTATCTGCAAATGGATCGAGAAATGCACCTAATTTTGTTTTTTCTCCACATCGCCTCGCAAGAAGGCCGTCTAAAAAATCGGTAATAACACAAAATATAAATATTAAAATTGCAAGTTTAGTATTTTTTGCAGTAACGCTTACTATAAATATTGGTACAGCAATTATTCTTGCAATTGTTAGTTTATTGGGAAGTGTAAGGTTTTTCACACAGTTCTCCTTCGCTATATTGCACTTCAACCCATTTCTTTTAGATGTTTTTAAGAGGGGCTGGATTTGCTTAACATTTTTTGTATTTGTCCAAAGTTTTTTTCATCAATTAAAATTTCTAATTCGGCACATTCTTTTTGAGGTTTGTATTGTATAATTCTTCCGACAGATTTTATTTTGGAAATTATAAAAAATAAACTATAAGGAACCGATATTTTTTTATATTCAAGTTTACTTTCAAGTTTATCAGAAATTGTCGAAAGCAACTTTTCTACCCCTTCGCCTGTTTTTGCCGATATATAAAAATTATTTTCTAAAAGAAGAAATTTTGGTTCCAATAAATCGCATTTATTACAGACATTTATTATGGTTAACTTATCTGCCCCAATTTCTTCTAAGACATCCATTACCGTTTTTTCATTATTTTTATAATTTTTGTTAGTAGTATCAATCAAATGAATTAATATGTCTGATTTTGTAATTTCTTCTAACGTTGATTTAAAAGCTGCTATTAGTTGATGGGGCAATTTTTTTATAAACCCAACCGTATCGGTAAAGAGTATTAGTTTGCCATTTGGAAGTCTAATTTTTCTCGTCGTTGGATCAAGCGTTGCAAAAAGTTTATTGTCAGCATAAACCATCTCGCATTCGCGGGATTTGGTAAGGTAATTCAAAAAAGTGGACTTACCAGTATTTGTATAGCCAACAATTGATACGACAGACATTGGAACATTTTGTCTTTTTGATGCCTGTATTTCTCTTTGAAATTTGATTTTTTCAATTTCTTTTTTAAGATAGGCAATTCTATCTTTAATTTTTCTTTTGTCAATTTCAAGCTTTCTTTCTCCAAAGCCTGCTCTCATGCCTATTACGCCTCGTTGTTGAGCAAGCGAGGTATTTTTGCCCGATAATCTTGGAAGTTCGTATTGTTTTTCGGCAAGTTCAACTTGAAACTTTGCAACCTTCGTTCGTGCTCTCTGAGCAAAAATGTTTAATATAAGTTGCGTTCTATCTATGACTCTTGAAAAAATGTGTTCTTCAAGATTTCTTTGTTGTGTTGATGTTAATTCATTGTCAAAGATTACCGTATTTATTTTTTTTAACTCACATATTTTTTTTATTTCAAAGACCTTGCCTTTACCTATAAAAAATTTTGGATTTGGCTTTCTATTTTTTTGAACAACAGTATCTATTGTTTCAATGCCAAATGTGTTGGCGAGTTGTTTTAATTCATCTAACGACTCGTTAATATCGGATTCTTGTCCGGTATCAACACCAACTAACAACGCAACTTTTTTCATTGTCACAGGTCAAATTATATCAGATTTTCTAAGATAATTCAATATTTTTTTTGACTGATCATTTTTAGAATTTACCCAAACAATTCGACTATCTTTGTTAAACCATGTCAGTTGTCTTTTTGCATAATGTCTGGTATTTTGTTTAATTAAATTAGTTGCTTCTTTTTTTGATAATTTGCCATTTAAAAATTCAACTAGTTCACCATAACCAATTGTATTTTGCAAAATACAATTTTCGGATGAATATTTTTTTACAAGTTTCGCTGTTTCTTCTACCAATCCTTTTTTTATCATTTTATCAACCCTGATATTTATTTTTTTATATAAACTGTTTTTAGATGACAATAAACCAAAGATTAAAAAATTATATTTTGATTTTTTCGTTTCTTTTTTTAGTTGTGAAAATTTTTTGCCAGTTATTAAACATATTTCCAGTGCACGTATAATTCTTATGGGATTTTTTCTGTCTATTATTTTTGCCGTTTCATAGTCTAATTTTTTTAGTTTTTTATACAGATATACAATCCCATATTTTTTAAGTTCATTATTTAATTTTTTTCTTAAACCTTTATTTGAAGGTATTTTTATCAAACCATCTATCAATGCTTTTATGTAAAGTCCAGTTCCACAAACCATTATTGGTGTTTTTTTTTGCCTGAAAATTTCTCTTATTTTTTTATTAGCAAGTCTTACAAAATCACCAGTAGTAAAATTTTCCGTCAGTTTTAATATACTTATCAAATAATGCGGAACCATTTTTAATTGTTTTTTAGATGGTTTGTTGGTTCCAATATCCATATATTTGTAAATTTGTCGTGAATCACAAGATATGATTTCCCCATTTATCTTTTTTGCAAGTTTAATAGCAACATCTGTTTTTCCACTTGCAGTCGGTCCACAAATTACAATAATAGTTTTCATATATTTTGCGGTTTTGTATTTTTTAATATTTCGTTCAATTTTGCAAGACGTATTTTTTTTATTTCAAGTGGAACACTATCAGTCATTGAAAATGCCTTTGTGTTTTCTCTCGGCGAATATTTGAATGTAAATGCCGAGACATATCCAACATCCTGGACGAGTTTTAATGTTTGATTAAAATCTTTGTCTGTTTCGGTCGGAAATCCAACTATAATATCTGTTGTAAATGTAGTATCTGGAATTTTTTTTTTGAATTTATCAATAATTGTCAAATATTTTTCTTTTGTATATTTTCTATTCATAAGTTTAAGAATTCTATTTGAACCCGATTGCACCGGCAAATGAATTTGCCGAGAAACCTTTTTACAGTTATTGATAGTGTTGATAATTTTATTCGACATATCTTTTGGGTGGCTTGTCATAAAATTTATTTTCTTTATCTGTGGAATTTTATTTAATTCAATCAATAAATCTGCAAAATCAAATTTTCCAGATTTGTAACTATTAACATTTTGTCCAAGCAGAGTTATTTCTGTTCTACCATTTGAAACAAGTTTTTTCACATCGTTCAGCACATCTTTTTTAGGTCTTGTTATTTCAGTTCCTCTCGCAAATGGAACTATACAATATGAACAGAAATTTGAACAACCTCGAGAGATAGCGATAAATTTGGTCGGCATGTCGGCATGTCGGCATGTTGACATGTTGGTATGTCGATATGTCGATATGTCGATATGGTTTTTAATGATTTCAGGAAATTTTTCTATATCAGAGGCAGGAATTACTCTATCAATGTAGGGAAACTTTTTTTTGAGTTTTTCTTTCAGTCGTGAAGCAGCACACCCGATTACTATAATTTTTAATTTTGAATTTTTAATTTTGAATTTCTTCAATTCCCCGATAAAACTCAATGCCTTTTCTTCTGCCAGTTGTCTTACTGTACACGTGTTGACTAAAACAATATCTGCATTTTCCAGTTTTGTAGTCGGTAAATATCCATTATTAATAAGCGTTTCTGCTACGAAATTAGAATCAGCAACATTCATTTGACAACCCATAGTTCTCAAAAAAAACTTTTTTAAGGACTTGTTATGGGTTGTCTTCGTATCTTGGTTTACGAAATGATTGCTGAGCAAATCATTAGTGGTCATATTGTTTTTTTTCATTAAAAATTTTTCGTGCGAAGTGGGGTTTAAAGAGATGTTTGTTTTTTTTTTGCGATAGTGATGTTATTGCGACGAAGGACGAAAATGCGAAAATGCGAAAAAGTATAAAATGTTTTTCAATTGAATTTTTTGAAGGATAGTAAAAGTGATGATATAGAAAAATACATAAAACCAAACTGGAAAAGTAAAATTAGGGGTATGAGAAAATATAGCCCTGCCTTTATTGCGAGATAAAGTAAAATGGTAAAATATATCGCCATGAAAAGCTCCATATAAAAAATAAAATTTTTCTTGGATTTATATTTTTCAGCATTCAGTTCTATAGTTTTGCCAATCATACCGCATTTTGGAGTTCTTGTAAATTCAGAATCGTATCCATAAATTCCTTCTAACACACATTTGGAATTATTTATGGCAAGACCGATTCCAGTCGACATCAGAAACGGAATGTATTTTACGGAATCCCAAAAACTATACCCGAGTTCTTTCTGGGACGTGTAGTAAAAATATGCAATTAAAAGAATTCCGAGCACAAATATAGGGATGTCAATCATAAAAAGATTTGTATTATTTGTGTTTAGCCTGACAAGTATTGCGGGAAGAAGTACAAGCGATACAGCCACAAGGAATAAGTAAGAGAAATTGCTTGACAGATGAAACAATGCCTCAAGTTTAATTTTTAACGGCGTGTCGCTTTTTAGTATTTTGCCCATCAGTTTTTTTGCTACCTGTATTGTCCCTTTTGCCCATCTTCCCTGTTGGATTTTGAAAGCGTCGATATCAATGGGCAATTCTGCGGGGGTTACAACTTCAGGAACAAAGACAAATTTCCAACCATTAATCTGTGCTCTGTAAGACAAATCCATGTCCTCAGTGAGTGTATCTTCTTGCCATCCACCAGACGTTTCTATTGTTTTTTTTCGCCATATTCCCGCGGTACCATTAAAATTAAAAAATCTTCCTGAGCGATTTCTTGCGGTATGTTCAATTAAAAAATGCCCGTCTAAAATTATTGCTTGTATTTTTGTCAAAAGCGAATATTTTCTATTTGAATGTCCCCATCTCGCTTGAACCATTCCTATACCATCTTCACTAAAATATGGCATAATATTTTTCAGAAAATCCTGCTTAGGAACAAAATCGGCATCAAAGATGGCTATGAATTCTCCTCTCGCTTTTGCCATCCCGTTTTGTAGTGCACCCGCCTTAAAACCAGTTCTATTATCCCTGTGAATATAAAAAATATTGAAGCCTTCCTTTTTGAATTTGTCCACGGTCTCTTTTGCAATTTGCTGCGTCTCGTCGGTAGAATCATCAAGAACCTGAATTTCCAGCATATCCTTTGGATAATCCAAGTTTACAACATTTTTTATTAAACGTGCAACGACATTCATTTCATTAAAAATAGGAAGTTGTACGGTAACAACAGGATATGGGTCGACAAGAGGTTTTGTTTGCGGTATTAATTTTTTATATTTTTTGTAAAAATATACGAGAAGATATCTGTGACTTCCAAAAACTACAAGTCCAAATAAAGACACAAAATAGATAGCAAGAAGAATATTATTTGCTGCCATAAATTATTTACTATCGGAAGTCGCCTCAGTCGGAAGCCACTTCACTTGGAAGCCACTTCACCTACACTAAAGTATGAACAGTTAAAAACCGTTCACTACCGAACCTACTACAAAAACATTCAGTTTCCGATATAATAAAATGACCGAGTATTAACCGAATCAAGCCAAATCGTCGATTATGCTTGATTGCCTTTATTTATTCAGTTCGTCATTCGGGCATTACTTTTTTTATTTATCAAATTTTGGTTGACAGTTTATGCAGTATCGTGCGTAAGGCATTGCTTTAAGACGTTCTAATAGAATTTTTGCTGAACAATTTTCGCAAAAACCATATTTTTTTGTTTCAATTTTTCTTAATGCCGCATCGATTAAATTGAGTATTACTTTTTCATTGTCGCTTAGGCCGAATATAAGTTCTTTTTCCTCGCTATCGCCTGCCATATCAATTTCGTCTCCGATATTTGGTTCCTGCAAATCCTTTTGCTGTTTATCCGACACCGTTTTTAACAAAACATTTTTTTTAGCAATGAGAATTTTTTTTAGTTCATTTAGGTCCTTTGTATTCATTCTCCCTCCTATTTGCTCTGCAAACACCCGAGTATAAACCGAATATTAAAATCCGAGTATGGCCGAATTATCTGGTTGTATTCAGTGTTTTTATTTGGCACCACTATTAGTGCCGCTACCAGCACCACTATCAGTGCCGCTATTCGAGTATTATTTTACAATCCTTATCGTTTTTAATGTATCAGTTTCCTGTCCACTGATTCTTATATTTTTTGATGAAAGTTCGAAAAGATAATCACAAATTTCTCTTGTTATTCTTTCGCCTGGAATGAGAATAGGAATTCCAGGAGGATATGGTGTAAGTGTTTGAGCACTTATGTGGCCTGTTGCTTTACTTAACGAAACACGCTTTGACTCTTTTTGGAAGAAAACATCGTGAGGGGTTATCACCATTTCTGTTGTTAATGACGGTAGATTTAGTGCCCAGTTTTTTTCAGTGCCATGATACTTAACATCTATATCCTTCAAAGCGTTTACTAATTTCTGCACGTCTGTTCTTGTTGAGCCGATTCCCATAATCGCAATAATGTTAAACAGGTCAGCACAATCAACCTGTATATTATATTGTTTGTTAAGCAAATCTTCAATTTCCAATCCCGATAATCCAGTTTTTGTAACATTGATTGTAAGTTTTGTTACATCGAGGTCATAGCCACGCGAGCGAATATCCTCACGCGTAAAACAGGAAAAATTTTTGAGACGATTTATTTTTATTCTTCCATATTCCGCAGCAGATATTATTTCTCCAAAAAGTTTTTCACCGTGCAAAACTGCCTGCCTTCTTGCTAAATCAATTGACGATAAGGTAAGATAATTTGGACTGGTTGTTTGTAACATCGATACTACTTTTTTAACATAATTTGGATTTATTCTATCGGAATTTATGTGTAGGACAGAACCTTGCGAAAGTGCTGATAAAATCTTATGTACCGACTGAACAACCATATCGGCATCTGCTTCAACAGCCGAGACAGGAAAGTCACGATGAAACCTTAAGTGAGGACCATGTGCTTCATCAACCAAAAGAAGTTTATTATTTTTGTGACAGATATTCGCAATTTCTAATAAGTCGCTCGTCACCCCATTGTAGGTTGGACTCGTTATGAATACTGCTTTTGCTTCTGGAAATTTTTTGATTGCCTCGTCTATCTGATTTGGTTTCGCATCGAGAATTATATCAAGATTCTGGTCTATCTTAGGTTGCAACCATATTGGCCAAAGTCCCGCCAAAATTATTGCACTGAGTACAGATTTATGAATATTACGAGAAAGAATTATTGAATCGCCTGGTTTGCATGCGGATAAAAACATTGCTTGATTACCAGATGAAGAACCGTTGACGAGAAAGAAGGAGTGTTTAACCCCATATGCTTTTGCCATAAGTTCTTGCGCCTGTTTTATACACCTCGTCGGGTCGTGTAACGAATCAACATCTGGAAAAACAGTTACGTCGAGATAGTATACATTTTTTCCAGTAAACGATAAAAGTTTTTTATCTATGCTTCTCCCATTTTTGTGCCCTGGTGTATGAAAAGAAATCATTCGCTTTTTAGCGTGATTATAAACTGCTTCAAACAACGGCGCCAATTCTTGCTTTTTTTCCATAATTTTCTTGAAGGTGTAAAAATGTAAAATATAAAATTTTTTTGTTTTTGTCAAGAAAAATTTTTTAACACAAAATTCAAACTTTCGATTCCGTAGCTCTCCAAATCAAGTGTAATGTATGTGTAATTATATTTTTTAAGACAGCAACAATTTTTTATGAACGTTATTTTTAAATATTTGGTCAATGCAAAAATTTGTCCGTAAAAACTTTTTTATATTTTTTTAATAATTTTTTCAATCTTTTTAATCTTTCAATTCTTAAATCTCTTTCCGATTTCTGCAAACCAGCCACCTCCAAGATGATGTATTGTTTTTATTTTGTCTGTATTTAATACTTCATCATCTGCCCATGCGGATTCTTCAATATCAGCATAGATAATTTTAGAAATAAAGAGCATCACGTCAGAAAATTTAAATTTATTTATTACCTTGCATTCTATATGAGCGAAACACTCTTTGATTTTTGGAGATTTTATTTTAATCGAGGAGATTTGCGTTAGTCCAGCTTTTTTGATTTTATCTATATTTTTTCCTGAGATAGAACCACAATACAAAACTTTTTTCATAAGTTTTTTGTCGGGTATATTTATCACAAATTCTTTTGTTTCTTTTATTAATTTTTGAGAATATGCTTGTTCGCCCATTGCTATTGCTATAATAGGTGGTTCGGAATTAACAACTGTAGTCCACGCAAGCGTCATTACATTAGGTTTGCCTTTTTTGTCTGACGTTGTAATTAAAGCAACGGGTCCGTGATTTATCAATCGATATGCGATTTCAGGTTTGATATTTTTTAGCATAGGAAGTAGTATAGTTTTTTAAGAAAAAAAAGCAATAAAAAAATAGCCGACCCCAAAAGTTCTAAGAGGTCAGCTATTGAATTTGAACAAACGATCGTTTTAAAATCGAATGCTATGGATTAGCACTACTTCGTTAAGTTTAGTTCGTCGTTGCGAGCGACTCTGTTCGTCGTTGCGAGAAGCGAATGAAATGAGCGACGAAGCAATCTCGCACTTCAACACAGAGGTTTGCCACGGCTTCCTTCGGAAGGCCTCGCAATAACCAAAAGTAGAATTGTGACACAGTCTCAATGGCAACATAGCGAAGCCCCGATTTGTCGGGATCGCGGTCGTTTGTGGCAACTTCACAACGATCATCTGAATATCGCCATTAGGTTAATCCCACAGATATATATTTATACCGCCTGAAAGTGTTCTTCCAACAAGTGGATAACCTTCTCTTGAAACATATCTTCTGTCAAAAATATTTTCAACGCTGAGAAATATTTCCGACTGGAGAATTTTCCGACTTATCCTTAAATTAACAAGAGTATATCCTGGAAGTTTTGGGTTTTCTATTTTATGAGTATACTCAACACCGACTTTTGCTTTGATTTCAAAAGGTGCTGCATAATTTAGTTTATAATTCAAACGATGTTTCGGAGTGTACTGCAATGTTTTATAGGTTCCCGTTTTTTTTCCCATGCTTTCAAGAAAAGTGTAGTTCAGGTTCTGTGATAATTTTTTTACAATGCTGGCTTCCACTTCAAACTCTACACCTCTTGAAAAAACTTTACCAACATTTGAAGGTGTCCAATCATATGTATAGGTATAAGTGGGGTCAATAGGTGCCCATTCAATAAAATCTTTCACATCACTGTAAAACAGCGTTATCTTTGAAACCAAAATTTCTTTTAATTTATATTCAATACCGAAATCAGTCCCAATAGATTTTTCAGGTTTGAGTTCCGGATTACCTACACCCATACCAGGAACTTTTGCGTATAAATCATTAAATGTTGGTGCTCTGAAAGCCCATCCGACAGTTGAGGAAAGTTTGAAATTATCATTGAGTTTGTAGATATTGACAATTCTTGGATTCAACTGTCCGCCAAAAACATTGTTGTAATCATATCTTGTCCCAACGGTTGTTGTCAGTGGTTCAAAATTGAATATTTTTTGGACGAAAATTGCAGAGGTATCAGTCCATTTGTCAATATCAGTTGTTTTAGCAATTTCATTCTTTTTCTTGTATTTGTCATTTTTTCCCTCAATCCCTGCGGTTATGTTATGCAGAGTATCAATTTGTATATTCCCACCGATGGTGTTGGAGATACCGATATCATCAGAGTTCCATTTGGGATTTTTGTACTGAAGAGAATTCTGCTGAAAATAAATTTTGGATTGTAATTTTGTATTATCGGTAATCTTCTTTTCATAATTCAGGTCATAAGATTGCCTGTCTGTTTGCTGGTTTGCATTTGGTGAAGAGGCTGTTTTTTCCTTGTCGTTATTGAATTCATCTATAGGTGTTGTGTTTGGACCAGGCGTTCCAAGTTCTGATGTTAAAAATCCACTGTTTAATGTCAACTCACCATATTTTCCAAAATCATAACCAAATTTGGCTGATAAATTTGTAGCATCATATTCAGAGTTTTCTCTAAATCCATTGGTTAGATTCTTGCTTCCAGCCAGAAAAATATTCGCTTTTCCGGGCATCGCAGAAAAATTGAAATTATAGTTCTGCGTATTAAAACTTCCGTAATTCAGCCCGATTTCTGTCTTTGGCTTCAAAGTAATTGCTTTTTTTGTGATGATATTGACAACCCCTCCCAATGCATTTGCACCGTAAAGTGCAGAAGCAGGTCCACGCAGCACCTCAATTCTTTCAATATTTTCTGCTGGAATTTCAGAAAGATTTGATGAACCTCCTGAAATATCATTTACAGGTCTTCCATCTATCATTATAAGCACCTGTTTTGATGAACTGCCGCCGCTTCGGATTCTTAATTCTGATAATGAACCTAAAGTGCCGTATTTTGAGACCTCTACAATACCGGTTTTGTTTTTCAAAACTTCACCAACATTCTTTGCGTCGGAATTTTTTATTTCCTCTTCCGATATCACGGTAATATTTGTTGCCGTTTTTTCAACGGGTACTTCTTTCCGCAATCCAATAAACACAGTCGCTTCCTGTGCATAAACTGTTCCCATTCCCAATAACACGAATAATATAGCCAAAAACTTCTTTCCCAAAAGGGATTTTACTTTATTCAACATTTTTCCTCCAAAATTGTAAAAGTTTAGCCATCAGAACTAACTTGTCATTCCCGAGTGCCTTTATCGGGAATCTATTTTTTAGATTCCTGCCCCTGCTTACTGCCTGCAGGGGCAGGCCCCCGCAGGAATGACATCTGACAGATAAACTGTTACCCATAATTTTATTTTTTCCCATTCCCACTTTTATTTAATACAAATGCATTAAATAAATTAACATGTAGGGCAATGCTTCAGCATTGCTTATAGCAGACCTAAAGATCTGCCCTACAAAATACTTTTAACTTTTAATTTGCATTTTCACCTCCCTCTCTCTCGAAGAGAATTTTCTTACGAACAGCCAGATTTCCTGACTCAGATTCATCTGAAATTTCGCCTTCCCAGTCGCCGTGGCGACAAGTGGCATTTGTGAAATTTCATCCCTCGCCTTCGCAGAGGTAAAACCTTCACAGTAGCGGGACTGTTCCGGATTTACACCGGATTCCCTGTTCTGTTCGCGTTTAATATTGTTCCATTCGCATTTGATACCAAAATTATGTATGGTTTTTTTGAAATCGGATTTTCTTTTACAACAATTACCGTCTTATAAACATCCTCAATAATTTGATACGTTAACACTTCTTGAGGCAATCCAATTTTGCAAATTTTGCCGTTATCAAGAAGAATTAATCTATCGCAATATTCGCTCGCTAAGTTTAAATCGTGCAAAATCATACACACCATAAGACCAAATTCCGCGTTTAATCTTTTTATAAGGTCCAGAATTATTATCTGATGTGTTATGTCTAAATGTGAAGTTGGCTCGTCTAACAAAAGTAATTTTGGTTCATGTGCCAATGCTTTTGCAATAAGGACAAGTTGCTTTTCTCCCCCACTTAATTGTGAAAGAAATCTATTTTTCAACCTGTGGGTATCGGTTAAAACCATACATCTTTCTGCAATCTCTAAATCCCTTTTTGTTTCTAAGAATTGAAATTTCTGAAAATATGGAATTCTACCAAGGAGAATAAATTCCTCGACAGTAATAAATTCTGCATTAAAATCCTGTGACACAACTGCCACTTTTTTGGCAAGTTCTTTCAATTCCATCTGTGCGATATTTTTTCCTTCAATAAGAATCAGTCCATGATTTGGCTTAAGTATTCTGGTTATTGCACGGAGAAGAGTCGTTTTTCCAGAACCGTTTGGCCCGATTATTCCGAAAATTTCTTTGTTTTTTAGTTCAAAACTAATATCTTTTAAAACAAGTTTATTGTTATATCCGCAAACAAGATTTTTTACTTCCAACATATTTTCACCGTTTGTTTAAAAAACCGATAAACATAATTCCACCAATAATTCCCGTAATTACTCCGACGGGTAATTCTAATGGCGAAATCACTGTTCTCGCTAATGTATCGCAGAAAATTAAAAAAATTGCTCCGCAAAGAAAAGAACCTATTAAAAGTATTCGATGGTCGCTTCCCACAAATGTCCTCACAAAATGAGGAACCGTCAATCCCACAAAACCAATAATTCCCGATATAGATACACTGCAACCAGTAAGTAAAGATGCAAGAATAAAAAGTAATCGTCTATTCTTTTCTACATTTACGCCCAAATGCAGTGCTTCTTCTTTACCGAGAGAAAAAGCATTTAAACTAAGACAAAAAAGGTAAGAAATAATTAGTCCAAACACAGCTACTAATACTGCTAACCATACAAGAAACCAACTTGGCTCTTCTAGCGAACCCATTATCCAGAAAATAATTCCATGAAGATCTTCGGTACGAGAGACGGCCATTGTTAGCATAATCAAAGATGACGAAATAAAACTTATCATTACACCAGTAAGAAGAAGTTCTTTGATTTTTAATGTACCGCTTTTTATGCTTAGAGAATACACGATCAAGATAATCAAAACAGCCCCTATAAAACCAAAAAGTGGTAATGAAAAAATACCCAATGCGTGATTTAATCTTAAAATAATATTCAGACATACGCCTAATGCTGCTCCGCCAGAAATACCAAGAGTATACGGTTCAACAAGAGGATTGCGGAACATTCCTTGAAGAATTACTCCGGCTATGCTGAGTGCTCCTCCTACAGCAAAACCCAAAATAATCCTAGGTAGACGGATATTAAAAATAATACTGTATTCTGTGCTACCCTTATCTCCAAAAATTAAAGAAGCGATTTTTTTTAATGGGATACTGACAGAACCAATACAGAGAGAGAAGATACCTGTAATTAAAAGAATTCCTACCAAAATCAGTACCCAAACAATCCAACGACTTAATTTTTTATTCATATTTTTTTGATATATTTTTGAATGCAGATTAACACTACTTTGTTAAATTCAGTTTGTCATTGTAGCAAGGTGACATTCAGGTTGTGTCACAATCCATCTTTTACCATCTTAGTGTTGGATTGCAGTACCATATTTTACCATCAGTTGCTATCTTCTATAAAAATGCAACTTTTTAGCTCATTGCGACACAGTCCCAATGGCTGGCTTCGTCCTGCAATGACTTCTCGACGATTTCCTTGCAGTTTCGTCATTATTTCAAAAAACTTTTGCTTTTTCAATGAAGCTAAATTAAAAATTGTATACGAGTGTATAGCAATTAGAACACAGCTATTAGAGCACAACCATTTCTACAGTTTTTTATCATTTACGATTATCTATGGCTTTGTTTTTGAGCATAGAATCTCAGCTATTTCATTTAATGTTTTTACAAAACTTGTCGGCGTAGGGCTGCAAACCTTGTAAGAATCAACAATATAAATTTTATTTTCTTTAACGGCAGATATTGTTTTAAATTTTTCCCAATTTTTTCTTTCTTTTTCACAAGTTACACCCATAGTTACCAAAATAATAATATCAGGATTTTGTTCTACAACTTTTTCTCGACTATAAATGCCTGATTTTGCATCAGATGCTATATTTGTTCCACCAGCAAACAAAACAAATTCATTTATAAATGATTCTTTTGTCGCTGTAAAGATAGGATCTGCTCCTATCTGCACAAAAACTTTTGGTCTTGATAATTTTTTCGTTTTGTTCCTTATCTTTTCAACTTCTTTTTTTGCTTGAGTTACAATTTTTTTTGCTGTTTTTTCTCTGTCAACAATTCTTCCAAGTGTCAAAAATTGGTCACATATTTCATCAAAACTTTTTGCATATGAAAATTGAACTACTTTTATTCCACTACTCGTACCGCATTGTTCTTCAAGACGACAGGCATAGTTTATTTTGAGATTTTGTAGCTTAGCAATTGTTTTTGGATTTGTAAGTGAAGTTGCAAAAACAATGTCTGGTTTTAATGATACAATTTTCTCTATATTTTGCTCTGTAATTGTTCCTATCTTTTCTTTGTACTTCGCGTCCTCGGGGTTTAGGCAGTATATTGTATTGGCAATAATTCTATCTCCAATTTCCAAAAGATAGAGATTTTCAGTTATCGTCGGTCCCAGAGAAATTATTCTTTTGGGGAACGTCTGAGAATATGCAATTAGAAATGGAAACAGTATAAAAAATAGAGATAGCAGAAAATATTTTTTAAACATTTTTAGATGATTTCCATAAACCAGTGTTTATCTTTTAATATTTTTTTACCAATTTTAAAATTTAATGATTTTTTGAAAATTGGTCCATTAAAAACGAATGTATGATATTCCCCTGCTTCACCACAAAGATCAACATTTTTTATAACTTTCAATTTTTTTATAAATTTATTGTCAATCTGGCAACCTAACCATTCTTCGTCTAAAAAGTCAGAATTAGTGGCTACAATTATTGCCTTAAATCCCACATCGATAAATTTATTAAGCAAGGTTTCTCTTTTTTTCTTCCATAACGGAAGCATTGGTTTAATATTTAATTCCTTGCAAACCCTTTCTACCCAATCTCTGTGTTCCTGAAGATCGATGTCACCAAAAATACCTGTATTGATATTTTCTTTTTTTAGATTCAACACCACTTTTTTAAATTCCTTTTCATAATTTTTCCATGTAGTTTTTCTTTGGACAATAGGAATTCCTATTAGTTCCGACTGTAACTTTAACAAATTGGAACAAAGACCATGCGTGCGAGAGCGTTTTCCATCCTCTGAAGTCATATTTAAAAGATAGTCAATCTTTATATTTTTATTCTGCATCGTCTTGTATAAAGATAATGCACTTTCCTTACCGCCACTCCAACAGCAAAATGCTTTCATAGTTTGTTGAGACACTTGCGCCCCCCCTACTCATATTACAAAATTAAAAACACTACCTAATATCACAATTAAAGTTTTGTTATTTCTAATGTAGTAGAAAATTCTTTATCCCAGTTGTCCCAAAAATATGCATCCTCTTTACCGTCGGCAATCAAACGAAAAGCGTATCGCACCTGTTCTTCATAAAGCTCGCAAAATGCCCCTGGTTTTTTCAGAGAACCGTTCATTTCATATGCTTCAGCAGGGCATGGTGAGCCACAAAAATGACGAATAGCACAACGAGAACAAGGATCTATATTTTCAATACATCTGTCCGTAACAAGTTTGAATGATTCTGATTTTAAAACTTTTTTAATATCGTCTTTAAAAATATTACCGCCTTTAAATTTTTTCAGTCCAATAAATTCACTGCATGGAAATAAATCTCCATTACTTGAAACTGCAAAAAAGCATCTGCCACCACCGCATGGTGAAATATCACACATCAGTCGACGTCCCGTTGGAGCAATAATACTCATTAAAACATTGGCAAAGTTTGCTACCACAAGCCGTCGCCCCGTTTTTTTATAAAGTTTATAAGTACAATCCAGTGCCTCTAAATAATATTTTGATAACTGATAATCTACTGGTTTATTCTGACGAGCACCAGGAAGAGTACAGCGGACAGGATTTAACATGCAAATCGGTACTTCCAGCTCGTGCAAAAACTCAACTATTTTTGTAAGTGATTGCATATTTTCATTTGTTACCGTACAAATTACAGAATAGTTTTTATAATGCCTAAGTCGTTTTATTGCTTCTACCACTTTTTGAAATATACCCTGACCATTCCATGTTTTGCGAAGCCTATCGGCCACGATTGCATTATGTCCATCAAGGGATAGTCCAATACTTATTTCCCTCGAAGTTAAAAATTTTATTGCTTCATCATCCAAAAGCGTGCCATTGGTTTGTATACCAAAACGAAAATGTTTTTCAAATTTATCCATAACACAAAAAATTGCTTTTTTATTAAGCAATGGTTCTGCACCATGAAAAACAATTTGTGGTTTTTGATGTTTAGGTAAAGTAGAATTAAAATAAATTTTTAGAGTTTCAAGTGCTTTTGAAATCTTTTCAACAGACATATGTTTTCCATTTTTGCGTAAGTTCTCAGGAATATAACAATATGAACAATTCAGATTGCAATGGTCGGTAGGATTAAAATAAACTGCTGATGGTTTTAATCCAAACCTCAGAGTATTCATCTCGTCGATAAAGGATTTTTCTTTTTTACGGTATTCTCGCAGATACGATGGATTAGTCAATGCTTGGCTAAGTTGATTTTTTTTAACAAGTGACCAGAATGCAGTATCCGCAGATATCAATCCAATATATTCTTTATGCCCGATATCTATAGGTTGAATTTGCACTCCATTTCCCGAATTAAAATAATTTCCTCGAGATGCAGCGCAGTTATTTAAAATTTTCAATTTTGTCATATTTCTCCATATTTTTTCGTGTTGCAAAAATTTGAAAAACTCATATGCAATGCGTGGGTTGCGATGAACGAAGCGGAAATTGTTTTCCACTTAGACCTACTTTGTTAAGCCCATTACGAGGGCAAAACCCGTGGCAATCTCTGTGTTGAAGTTCGAGATTGCTTCGTCGCTCATTTCATTCACTTCTCGCAATGGTATAATGGAAAAGCAAGCTTCCTTCCGGGGAGGTCATAAAGTAACGCATAAAAGCGCAGACCTTTTGTGATCTTTTCAAACGATCAAAAGTGGTGTATA
>JBDRIG010000052.1:0-10577 GCA_043816185.1 Elusimicrobiota bacterium
GTCGGCAAAATGATTCAAAGAACGAAAATTTAAAAATATTTGAAAAACCGTAAATGTTACTAACAATTATTGTCCTTGTGGTTGCTTGAAAATATTGTTTAGGCATACCAACTGAAATTACAACTGACTTTTTCAACGGTCTCATGATAAGAAATCGTTAAAGGAATTTGTACAAATTTTTGAACACAGAAGAGACACGCTTGACAAAAAATACTATAATGTAGTATAATCCTATTGGGAGGCAACTTTTATGATTTCAGGAATGTGTAAAGTGGCAAGACATTACCAAATCGTTGTACCAAAACATGTTCGCAATATTATTGGACTTAAAATTGGGGATCTGGTGAACTTTCAATTAAAAAAAGATGGGAAAATTATTTTGACCCCAGTAGAAGTAAAAAAGAAAGACCAACAGTATTTTTGGACAACAAAATGGCAGAAAGCCATAAAGAAATCGGAGCAGGAACTCAAAAAAGGAAATTTTAAAACATACAACAGTGCTGAAGAGTTAGAAAAGGATATAGAAAAGTGATTAGACAAATAATAATTTCCCCTTCCGTAAGAAAGACTATCAAAAAATTACCATCTGAAATTAGAAAGAAACTTTATTGGTGTATAGATATATTAATTAAAAATAAAACATATCCTTCACTAAGACATAAAAAGATTGCTGGTACAGATATTTATTGGGAATTCAGTATTACAATGAATTACCGTGTTGTTTATCGGCGAGAAAGTGACATGGCTTTTATTGTTGCTGTAGGAAAACACGAAGATATATTTTAACGATGAAGGGTGAATTCAACCATCAAGTGTAACACCCCAGCATTTAGCGGAATTGAAAACCTCATTTGGGGTAGAGAACCCCAAACATTTTCTTGGTCTGTTATTAAGCCAAGATTCGACCTTTGAAATATCATCGTCAGAAATAATATCAAAATTAGTTTTCTTTGGCAAGGTTTTTCTTATGAGAGAATTAGTATTTTCGACGGTACCTTTTTTCCAAGCGTGATAAGGATTGTAAAATGTTTTTCGGCAGATCCCGAATAATCGTAGGAGGTTTAGAAAATGTCTACTCGACAATTATTAATTCTTAATGGATTAGTCTGTGATCCTGCAAACGGTATTTACAAAAAAGCAGATGTTCTTGTAGAAAATGGAAAAATTGTAAAAATTGGAAAAATAAATAATCCACAATTTATTTCTACTGTTTCACGAAGTAAAACAAGTCGATTGGGGCAATCGATTGACGGTTCGCAGGTTATTGATGCGACGGGAAAAATTGTAGTTCCAGGGCTAATTGATATTCACACACATTTGAGAGAGCCTGGGCATAGCGACGAAGAAACAATTGCTTCTGGAACAAAAGCAGCATCGGTAGGTGGTTTTACGACGATATTTGCGATGCCGAATACACATCCACCGGTAGATTCTGTTACAGGAGTTAAATTTGTGCTAATGACCGCTATGCACGAAGGCATTGTAAATGTGTTGCCAGTTGGTGCAATCACGAAGGGTCAAAAAGGTGAAGAACTTGCAGAGATAGGTAAGATGAAAAATGCTGGTGTTGTAGCAATTTCAGATGATGGCAAGTCGGTAATGAATGCCAATATAATGCGAAGAGCACTTGAATATAGTAAAATGTTCGACTTGCCCGTTATCTCACATTGCGAGGATATAAATCTTACAAAAGACGGTGAAATGAACGAAGGATATATATCAACGGTTTTGGGTTTGAAAGGTATACCAAGACAAGCAGAAGAGATTATGGTAGCACGGGATATTGCACTCGCAGAACTTACGGGTGGGAAATTGCATATTGCCCATGTTTCAACCGCACAATCCGTTGAACTTATAAGGAATGCGAAAAAAAAGGGCATAAAAGTTACTGCGGAAACGGCGCCACATTATTTTTCATTAACTGATGAAGAAATAAAAAATAGAGATTATGATACGAACTATAAAATCAACCCACCATTAAGAACAGAAGACGATATAAAAGCAATCTGTGAGGGGATTGCAGACGACACTATTGATTGTATTGCATCAGACCATGCGCCGCATTTAGATGAAGAAAAACAACAAGAATTTAGAGTTGCGCCATTTGGAATAATTGGGCTCGAGACAACACTACCGTTGGTTATTACAAAACTCGTCGATAAAAAAGTTTTAACGTTATCTCAAGCGATTGAAAAATTGGCGTCTAATCCTGCGAAGATATTTAATTTAAATAAGGGAATTTTATCTGCGGGTTCCGATGCTGATATAACAATAATTGATTTAGAACAAGAGAAAAAAATAGAAAAATTTGAATCAAAAAGTAAAAATTCACCATTTATAGGTATGGTATTAACTGGATTTGCGACGACAACAATTGTTTCAGGAAAAATTGTCATGTGCAATGGACAGATAATAACGACTAATAAATGACAAATAATAAATTGAGTAGTAGATTGCTCGCCGCAGATTAGTGGTATTATGATACAAATTGATTGTGAAATAATTTCTAATAAACAAATTTCAGAAAAATGTTTTCTTATAACCTTTTTGGGCAATAAAATTACAAATGAAATTAAGCCTGGTCAGTTTGTAATGGTTTATGATACTAAAACATTTTTAAGGCGACCATTTAGTGTTTGCGATGTGAGTGAAAAAAACTTCAGCATTGTTTTTAAGGTTGTTGGTACTGGCACCAAAATTTTGAGTCAGAAAAAGGCAGGTGATATTGTTAATATAATCTGTCCTTTAGGTACTGGTTTTTTACTACCCATTACCTCATACAATCTGCCACATATAATTGTTGCTGGTGGCACTGGCGTTGCTTCACTTTTTTTTCTCACTCAATATTTATCAACATATCAATATATCAATATGCCACCTGTTGTTTTCATCGGTGCAAAAACAAAAACAGATATATTGTTTGAAAACGAGTTCAAAAAACTCGGCTGTAAAGTGATTATTTCAACGGAAGATGGTTCATATGGTTTAAAAGGTTTAATCACAGATGCTTTAATAAAATTTCTACTCTCTATACGTCCCGCATCACACACCTTACATCCTACCGTCTATGCTTGTGGTCCTAGCCCAATGTTAAAAAAAATTGCAGAAATATGTAAAAATAAAAAATTAAAATGTTATGCTTCTTTGGAAGAAAAAATGGCTTGCGGGTTTGGTGCCTGTGCGGGATGCACAATAAAAATTAAAAGTGAAAAATGCAAAACCGAAAATAAAGATATAACACCCTATACATATAAACGGGTATGCAAAGACGGCCCTGTATTTGATATAGAAGAAATAGTATGGTAAAATTACGCTCGACTTCAGTTTGGCTTCAGTTTGTTAAATTAGCAAAGACCCACTGAGGCGAGGTATAAAACAGATTAAATAAAAATATGGTATCAATTGGAAAACTTAAACTGAAAAATCCTGTAATGGTTGCTTCTGGTACATTTGGCTATGGAACAGAGTTTAAAGATTTTATAGACGTAAACAAACTTGGTGCGATAGTCACAAAAACAATAACCCTTAAACCACGGTTAGGTAATCCTCAACCAAGAATTTTTGAAGTTCCATATGGGATGATAAACTCAATTGGGCTTCAAAATGTTGGATTAAAAAAACTTATAAAAGAAAAATTGCCAGAGTTAAAAAAAATTACAAAAACACCCGTTATTGTAAGTGTTGGCGGAGAAACAATTGCCGAGTATGTCCGAATTATTGAAGAGTTGAATTCTGAAAAAATTGGTGGTATCGAGTTAAATATCTCTTGTCCCAATATACTTGGTAAAAAAATTATTTCACAAGATGCAAAGGAAACATATAAACTTGTATCCGCTGTAAGAAAAAAAACCAAACATACTTTGATTACGAAACTTTCGCCGAATGTAACAGATATCACAGAAATTGCAAAATCAGCAGAGAATGCTGGCAGTGATAGCATTTCTTTAATCAATAGTTTTCCTGCAATGATTTTTTCTACTCCTTCGTCTGTTGCGAATTTACCCGACTACTCATTATCACCTACTCCCCATATTTTTGGCGGTCTTTCCGGCCCTTGCATAAAACATATCGCATTAAAACTGGTTTATCTTGTTTCTCAGACAGTAAAAATCCCAGTAATTGGTATGGGCGGAATAATGAATGTTCAGGATGCGATAGATTTTTTTAGGGCTGGTGCAAAAGCAATTGAAATTGGTTGTGCGAATTTTGTGAATCCGAAAGTAGCAATAGAAATAATTGAAGGATTAAAAAAATAATAGTTTCATTACGACGAAAGTGTAGGAGATGATATAAAGATATTACGAATTATTAAGAAATTGTCCAAATAATTTTTTGTAGAGGGAAACATAGATTGAGATAGCTGAAAAAAATTAATACTGAATTTGATTTAGATAGAATGAAGATCTATATGGATTTACCTGCAGAGGCAAAACTTAAATATTTGCAAGAAGCAAATGATTTTTTTTCAAAGTTTAGGAATAAAAAGACGGACAAAATACGCCAGAAATTAAAACGAAGTGGATTTTGAAAATAGTGCGAACTTCCAAATTCGCTTTGTTTTGAGTATACTTGTCCGACGGTAGTAAAAAATTCTCACCTAACAACTCGCCTTGCTGTGAAGCGGGTTGCCATGGGGTGGTTCGTCTTGTCAGAGTTCGACGAGATTTGACGACGAAATTAGCAAACAGGTAGTCCCATATTGTATCAGTGAGGTTTTATGAACAACTTAAAAAAAGTTATTGTTGCGCTTGACGTGGAGGATTTAAAAAAAGCAGAAGAGATTATTAAAACCTTAAAAGACAAGATAGAAATTTTTAAAATTGGTTCAAAACTTTTTACTGCTTATGGCCCCGAAGCAATAAAAATTATTACAAAATATAAAAAAAAGGTTTTTTTAGATCTAAAATACTGTGATATTCCGTCGGTTATTGCCGACGCTATAAAGATGGCACAGAAGCACAATGTTTATTCGTTGTCATTACATGCACTCGGTGGCTACGAGATGCTTCGTTTAGCAGCAATGGTAAGTCCAAGGCCAAAACTTTGGGCTGTAACAATTTTAACAAGTTTAGACGATAAAAATTTGAACCAACTTGGGATAAAAGAAAATGTTGTTGATGAAGTTGTTAGATTAGCGAAACTTGCAAAAAAAGCAGGCGTCGATGGTATAGTGTGTTCTCCAAATGAGATTGAACTTGTAAAAAAAATCGGGCTGAAAGTTATTACACCTGGAATACGAATTTTTCAGGAGAAAACAGACCAGAAACGGGTTTTGACACCAAGTGAAGCATTTTCAAAAGGCGTGGATTACATTGTTATGGGTCGCGAGATAATAATGGCAAAACAGCCATTAGAAATAATAAAAAAAATTGTGTAAATTTTCATATGGGAATTTGAATCCTTGGACTGCAGGGTTCTGAAAACACTGAATAAAGATTTATCGGAACAGTTGCATAAATATTATTTGCAGGTTGCTAATTTACAAGTAACCAAAAGAAATAAAAAATCTTTTTAAATTTGAATTATAATCACAGTTTTTAATCATACAAATTTAAATATATGCACGGCAAATTTGTGCTTACAAAAAAAGAATTTGAAAAAGTGAGGGTAAAATGCAAAAAATTATTAAAAGTGTTTGGGTGTGGATTCAGGATGTTTTTTCAGATGAAGAAGATCTAAATGAACCTATTTATGATGCCGTTCATATTGCATCAATGATAGTTTTAACGCTTTTTGGAATTTCAATTTTGTTTTGGCTATTTTGGTCTCTGCTTGTCTATAAGGGCGGCATAATAAATAAAATAATCCCATTTTTAAGTGTAATTTTTACTTCGAAAACACTTATTGATTACGGTTATCAAGGGTGTCCATATGAAATGGGTATCTTTGATGGTTGGATAACAAATATCATCGCATTTTTGTTTTTGTGTTTTTTCATTTGGCATGTTGTAAAAATTTTAAGAAAGAATAAGAACGTTGTCTTATGAAAGGCTAACAAAAAATGCCTTGACAAAAAAGTTTTTTTCTCTATAATGGCAATACAATCGATGATAATTTATGACAAATATTTAATATTGCCACAGTCGTAATTTCTGTTAGTTTTTTAGACGGAAATTAAGGGGGGGGGTAAATAGGATGAAAAAAGGTTTGTTGGTTTTGTGGATGGCAGTGGTTTTGGTTTTAGGTGTGGGTTTTGAAGTAGTGGCACAGGAGTCCACGGAGGAGGAGCTTCTTTTTTCTGAAATTCCGATTGTTGTAAGTGCAGGAAAGAAAAAACAGTTAGCCACCGAAGCGCTTGCCACTATTTGTGTCGTTACAGATGAAGAAATTAAACAATCAGGTGCGACAAATATTCCTGATATTTTGAGAATGGTTTCCGGCGTAGACGTGTTAGCATTATCGGCAAGAGATCAAAATGTTAGTATTCGTGGATTTATTACACCAATAAATAACAAACTTTTAGTACTAATCGATGGCCGTTCTGTTTATTGGGATGCATATGGTATTGTTTTTTGGGATGCATTTCCTGTAAGTTTAGATGAAATTGATAGAATCGAAATCGTTAAATCACCAATTTCATCTCTTTATGGAGCGAACGCATATTGTGGTGTTATAAACATTATCACCAAATCGCCAGCAAGAATCAATCAGACGGAAATAAGTGTAACTGGTGGGAATTTTAATACATTATTAGGAACAATACTGCATGCAAAGGTAACACCTAAAATTGACTACAAAGTCTCGATTGGTCTAGATAAAACAAATTCTTTGCGGGATAGTAGTGAAAAAGCAGGTGACATAGTCAAAGGGAACGTATTTGTTGAATATAAATTTAGCGACGATAATAAACTATCGTTTTCATCAGGAAGATCTCAGATTAAGGATAGAAAATTATTTGTTGACGAATCGGTAGGAGCCGCCATAGTAGACTCATATTTTGATTATGCTCAATTTGAGTACAATTATAAAAATCTCAAACTTCGCAATTTTGCAAAACAGGAAGATAGTAATACCGACTTCACAAAATTTGATATAGAGAGAAGATGGCTTATAAAAACATATGATTTAGAATTCCAAAATTTACTCGATATTGGAAAAAAACATTCGTTGATTTACGGTGCCAGCTATCGCTATAACGCAATTGATAAAAGTCTGGTTATACCTCAGAGCAATTCACAAAATCTTTACGCAATTTTTGGCGAAGATGAATTAAAGATTTCCGACAAATTTAAATTATCCGTTGGTGGAAGATATGATTGTCACTCATTAGTTAAAGAACATTTTTCGCCGAGAGGAACTATTTGGTATTCACCTTTCAAAGAGCATATCTTCAGGCTTTCAGCAGTACAAGCATTTCGTAATCCAACACTTATTGATTCATATGCAGATGATACTTATAATTTAGAACTGAAAGGTGTTGGGATACCAGCTACTCCAATAACATTAAACATTCCTTATGATTTTAAGGTACAAGGGAACAAAAATCTTAAATCAGAAGGCATCAGTTCTTGTGAAACATCTTGGCGAGCGGTTTGGTTAAAAAAGGTTGTCTCGAATGTAAGTTTATTTTATAACGAATATACCAATTTGTTTGCAATGAATAGGAATGTTGTTAATTACACTGCTGCCGAACTTAGCGCACTGACTGGCTTACCTGAATTGTGGCTTAGTGGTTTGCTTGCATTATATCCAGAGATGATGCTACCTAAGACAATAACTACATCACCTATAAACAGCGGAAGTGGTTGGGGAATAGGCGGTGAGTTTGATATCAATGTTCCAGTTACTGATTGGCTTTCTAGTTTTGCTAATTACTCACATGTGCAAATTATTAATTCACATGATCTTGTTCATACAACAATTATTAATGAAAAAAATAAGGTAGATAAAGAGTATCCTAAGAATAAAGTGGGTGTTGGTATAAAAACAAAATTTTGTAAAGACATCATGGCAAACATTTCTTGCAAATGGACAGATAAAACCGAAACTTATATCACAGATCAAAATGAGAACGGATATCTTTCTAAAGTAGATGATTACCTTGTTTTTGATCTTGGACTTGGATGGGCGTTGAATAAAAATGCAGATGTATCTCTATCAATATTTAATCTTTTTGACGATAGACACTATGAATATCCAGTTGGCATAAACTTGTCCGATAATTCAAGCGATGAGATAGTAAGAAGAATTGTTGGCAAAATAAGTTACAAGTTTTAACTGCCCTCTGGCAAGAAGTCCCCGTCCATAAGGGCTGGTAGTTTATTTCCGTTTTGTAAAAAATGACAAAATGGTGCAGGCTTGGTAGATGGTAGGTGTATATAGCCGCAACTTTCGTTATAGTTTTCGCTTAAAAAATGAAAAAAAGTTTTCTATTTTTGTGGCTGTTGTTTTATTCTGGTTTATGTTTTTCTGTAGAGCGGGCAAATGTCTGCGTTATCTTTTCGTCAGAGATTGAGCCATATAAACAAAATTTGAAAGGATTCAAAGAATATTTTAGAGAAAAAAATGTAGCTTTATGGATCTCAGAGTATAATTTGGAAAAACAGGAACTTGAAACAATCTACTCACAGATAAACAAAAAAAAACCGGACCTAATTTTTGTTTTAGGCACGAAAGCGGCAAGGTTGGTAAAAAAAAGAACAGAAGAGATCAATGTAGTGTTTTCAATGATTATTGAGCCAGAAAAAATTGTTGGCTTGAATTTTGCCAGTGTTTCAATGGATATTCCTGTAAGTGTAAAATTGGCAGAGATTAAAAAAATTCTTCCTAATGTAAAAAAAGTTGGATTAATCTACTCACCAGAATTTACTTTACAATACGACGAAATATCGAGAATCTCTAAGAATATGGGGTTCCAAATTATTGGAAAAGAGATTAGTCTTGCTAAAGAGTTCCCATGTGCGGTTAAGGAAATATCGGAACACATAGATTGTTTTTTAATGCTCCTTGATTCTAAAATTTATTTTTCACAATCAGTACAATATCTTTTGCTTGAAAGTTTACGAAAAAAATTTGCAGTTATAGGGCTTTCTTCACAATATACTGAAGCTGGCGCATTGATTTCTTTTGATTGCGATTATAAGGATTTGGGTCGGCAGGCAGGCGAAATTGCCTTAAGAATACTTGATGGCGAAAAGCCATGTGATATACGTCAGACATTCCCAGAGAAAATAAAAATTTCACTAAATCTGATAACCGCCGAAAGATTAGGAATAAAAATTTCACGGGCAATTATCAATGAGGCTGACAAAATCTTTAACGAATAAGTGAAACGAAATTTAGAACGTGCCTTAAAACATAATGACGAGTGGCGAGTGGCGAAAGCGAGGGGTTGATAATTACCGAGCAAGTTCGTTATAGGCGAAGCAGCCTATCACTAATCGTTAGCTAACAGCTAACATGTAATCAATATCAAGCTTAAGTTTGTGGTACAATAAAAATGCAATTTGGTATTACTAAAAAGATTAATTTGTTGTTTATTTCCGTAATTATTTTTCTTGCAGTTGTACTTGGATTTTATTTCTTGCAACATGAAAGCCGTGCATTGAAGATTGAATTGAATGAGCGAATATCCGCATTACTTGATAGTTTAAGTGTTAATTCTGAGTATCCAGTTCTTATTAAAGATAAAGAGGCAATTTCCAAATTAGTAAAAACCATTTTAACTCAGAAGGATATAATTTTTTGTCGGATTGAAGACGAAAGCGGAACTCTACTTTTTGAAGCAGGTTCCAGAGATAAAAAAGCCACCTTAGAATATACTTGTGCAATTATTGCCGAGAGGTGTTCAACAGAAGTTGGCGAAGAATTAGTGTTGGATAGCGGTAAAAAAGTAAAAGAGGAAATTGGTAAGATTTATTTAGCCGTATCGCTGTCATCATTCAATCAAAAACTATCAAATGTAAGGAATACTATTTTTTTTGTTGTTTTTGTTGTCGTTGGTTTATCGGTTTTGTCCACCACCGTTTTAATTAGGCACATCTTAGGCAATCCTATTGAATATCTTCTTTTGGGTACAAAGACAATTGCAAGTGGTAATTTGGATTATAAAGTTTCAATTTCTAATAAAGACGAGATTGGGGAATTAGCTACTTCTTTCAATAAAATGACAGAAGACTTAAAGAGAGCAAGAAGTGAAGTTATCGAGGCAGAAAGGCTGGCTACTATCGGTAAACTTGCATCAGTGATTAGTCATGAATTAAGAAATCCTTTAGCAGTGATGAAAACCGTTGCGTATCTTCTCAAAAAAAAGGTTGCTGGAGATGAGCAATGTGAGAATTTCTTAAGAATATTAAATAATGAAATAGAGTTATCTAATAGAATAATTTCTGACCTTTTAGATTTTGCAAAAGCAAAAAAAGTAACCAAAATACCCGTAAAAATCGTTCCATTGATTGAAGAAATTTTAAGTTCTTTATCGTTAGGTAAAACAATAAATGAACAAAAAATAAATATAGTAAAAAATTATAATTTTGATGGTGAAATTGCTATCGATCAGCAGAAAATTAAACATATGCTTCAAAATCTTATAATCAATGCGGCCCAATCAATAATTGATACAGGAACAGTGACGATAA
>JBDRIG010000053.1:0-34251 GCA_043816185.1 Elusimicrobiota bacterium
TTATCGTCACTGTTCCTGTATCAATTATTGATTGGGCCGCATTGATTATAAGATTTTGAAGCATATGTTTAATTTTCTGCTGATCGATAGCAATTTCACCATCAAAATTATAATTTTTTACTATATTTATTTTTTGTTCATCTATTACCTTACATAATAAAGAACTTAAAATTTCTTCAATCAATGGAACGATTTTTACGGGTATTTTGGTTACTTTTTTTGCTTTTGCAAAATCTAAAAGGTCAGAAATTATTCTATTAGATGACTCTATTTCATCATTTAATATTCTTAAGAAATTCTCACATTGCTCATCTCCAGCAACCTTTTTTTTGAGAAGATACACAACGGTTTTCATCACTGCTAAAGGATTTCTTAATTCATGACTAATCACTGATGCAAGTTTACCGATAGTAGCCAGCCTTTCCGTATTAGCAATCTTATCTTTTGCTTTTTCTAACTCTTCATATGTATATTGCAGCTCTTTGTACCAGCTGAGCAATTTTTCTTTTTCTTGCCTTTCTTTATCAACCAGTGTTTTATAATATTTTACTCGATATGCAGGTTCTTGAAGTATTGTTGCAAAGGTTGCTATGTAGCCACCTTTTTTTTTTAAACTTTCGCAGATTTTTTTAAATTCGTCTTCTGGATAAAATTTCTTTCTTTGTAATGATATATCTTTAATAGCATCGTATATAAACTTTTCAGCCGCCTCTATACCTACCGACGGCTTCAACAATTCTACCACTACATCAATATTTATCTCCTCTTCCATTTTTTTTACCGTAAGGACACAGAAAAAAGGCAGGATTAGGCTGTAGGTAGTAAAATTAAGTAAAAACAAAAAAAACCTAATTCTTAATTTTGTCTTCCTACTTCTTACCCTTAGTCGGGAAACAGTAAGACCACAGTTGTGGTATTGTGAAATCCACTCAACTGGCCAAGTTCTAATGCAAACTCTCCGTATGTTTCAAATCCAATTAATGGGATATCGCCGATAACCTTTTTTATTTCTTCCACAGCTTTATAAAAATCGTCTCCTAAAAGTACGCCTCTTACTGCACAATCAAATACCATTGCACCTGCAAGTTTCACTCCACCTGTAGATTTTAATGCAGCTAAAGCAGCCTCCCCTGCGGAGCAAATTTGGTCTTGTTTTGAACTTTCCATAATCCTTACAACACACCCCTCGGGAATTGTGCAAGTAAATGTTAGATAATCTTTATTTATAGGTGGCACTATCCATCTTATTTTATATCCATCTCCTGTAAAAAGTCCAGGTGAGAATATCGCCGTACACTTAACTAATTGTTCCTGAATATCATACATTTTCTCAGTATCTATTCCAAATTTTTTTGCTACTTCTTTAATGCATTCCAACCATACCTCTGTTGCGGGTTTACCATCCAATTCGTAAACTTTGTTCCCATTGGCTTTTGTAACTCTAAACATATGGCTTATCGGATAATGGCCATGTTTCACTCCAATACTAACAGGTGTCTTAGAATTTACCAATGCCAAACTTACCGCATCTTCACTTACTACGTTACCGTTGAAAACTTTTGTTGATTTAAATTTATAGTCATCTCCAGCAGTGCCGCCACTAACTTTTATATTAGTACCCAATTCTGTTAAAGGATTCAAAGAAACTTCTTCACCTTTTCCCGCTAATCCATCAGCTAACATTATAAGAGATGTGTATGGAAAATTTTCGGTTTTACATGGTAGTTTGTTAGCTGCCTCTCTAAAACATATAGTTTCGTCCTTTCTTAATCCACAGCCATGCCCAGTATAAAATTTGTGTGTTTGAGAAGAAATCACCCCGCAAGCCACACTACCAATCTCAACTTTTTTTTCGTTGAATACGCCCGCAGTTGTGCAACCAATAACTGGTGTATCCCCGACAACACTTTTAATCCCTTCAAGTACAGATTTACAATCATAATCGCCAGATGTAAAAACGATACTAAAATCTACCGTCTTACAATTAGCATTTTCCATTGCTTGTTTTGCTGCTTGTTGACCTACAATGAAACTATCCTGACCTTTGCATATTGCTGTGCCAAATTTTGTATTCATAATTTTTCTCCCGATATAATCTGTAAAGACGGTTAATAGAGAATGAGTAATGGGGAACCAAATAGCGAGGAGGCCTCGCGACTACATTCGGTTTTCAATACCATAAATTGACAACAACAGCAAATGGTCTTTTAACCGCAAGTATACACAGGGACTAAAAGAAGGACTAAAGGAGCTGTGTCACAATACAAAAAAATGATTGTAACACAACTCCCTGAAGCCCAAGTTCCAATAAAACCCAACGTTTAATTCTCGACTCAATTTCAGATGCAACAAACTATTCTTCTGTTGATTCGAGTTGAAATGTTATGTTCCCTGTAATAGGAGAAATAACATTATATAACCATACTATTGCCAATATTCCCACGACCATTATCAGGGTATACAGAACTACAAATATTAGCCATGCAAGTAATTTTCCACCAAATCCTAAACCAGCTGTTGCTGCCGCTGGGAAAAGAAAAAATGTAAAAATTCCAATAACTACACCAACCAACGCAAATATTGTTGACATCGTAGTCAACACCCATTTCATTTCCACTTTCTTTACTTCATATCGCATACTCTTAACCTCCTTTTAAAATCTATGTCGAACAAGGCTTTAGCCCTGCGACGACAAACAAACCTCCCTACAGATTTCTGCGAAATTCAAACGCAGAGACAGATATAGAATTGATCTACCCATCAGCCACCTTACATCTTGCCCTATGGTGGCATTTGGGGCGGTGCACGAACTTTAAAAATTTGTTTATTCATATAGTAGTTTAATTTTTCATCTCTTGTTGAATTTTATTATTTTCGTATACAATTACTTTATTTCTACCTAATTTTTTTGCCTCATACAATGCTTGATCTGCAAGTTCCAAAAGTTTTCTTGGCTCCTTAGTATCGTTGGGAGAAGTGGAGATACCAGCACTTATTGAAAGTCTGCCGTCAGGCTGATTACACCTGTATTCAAATGGATATCTTTCAACATCATACCTTAATTTTTCCAAGATTTTCGTTGCACCATGTTTATCCGTAGCGGGTAGTATTATTGCAAATTCTTCGCCACCATATCTCGCAGCAATATCGGTTTTTCTTATACTTTGTAAAATTACTTGTGCTATTTGTTTAAGACAAATATCGCCCGCAAGATGGCCATTTGTGTCATTATAATTCTTAAAAAAATCTATATCAATTATCGCTAAAGACATGTAGCTATTATACCTCTTTGCTAATTCTAATTCTTCTCTTATTTCTTGCTGAAAAAATCTATAATTATAAAGATGTGTAAGTTCATCTATAGTTGACAATTCTTGTATTTTTGAATAAAGTTGTGCATTTTGTAAAGCAACTGCTACTTGATTTGAAACAGTTGTAAGTGCTTTTAAATGTTGCGATGTAATATCAATCTTTACCCCGCTATTACCTACAATAATTATACCAAGTATTTTATTCTGAATAACAAGTGGCAAAAGAACGCATTGCTTTAATTGAAGTTTGCCCACTATTTCTCTATCTACTAAATAATTTAATTCTGTGCCAGAAACCACTACTGGCAACATTGACTTGATGGTTTGAACTATAATTCTATTCTGGTCTTCCGGTATGAATGAATATTTTTTTATGCCTCCCAATGATAGCACATTTTTTGTTGCAATACAAGTGAGCGTATTATCTTTTTCTATTAAATAAATAAACGCGGAATCAAAATATTTCTCCGCAGATAAAATATCTATTACTAATGGTAAAAGTTTACTAATATTTGTTGTCGTAATTAATGCTTGAATAACTTCGTTTGTTTTTGTTAATCTTTGCTTTATTAACGTTTTTTCCCTGCTAAGTCGCTTAATTTTATGATATTGATATATCAAAAACAAAAAAGCAATAGATAAACTAATATAATGGTGTAAGGGTATTATTGGACCTAAAATTTCAATAAAAGATATGGCAAATAAAAACAAAGAAATTACTATTATCATTTTAACTGCCAAGTATTTTCTTTATTCTATCTTTTAAATCATCTAAATCAACAGGCTTAATTATATAGTCCGATACTTTGGATGCCCATACTTCGTACTCAGTTTTAAAAGAATCATATGCAGTGCACATTATTATTGGTACTTTTGTAAATTTTCTCCTTACAACTTCAAGAAGTTTTAATCCACTCATATCTGGCAATTTAATGTCTAATATAATCAAGTCTGGCACTTCTACTTCTATCAAATCAAGACATTGCTTGCCCGTTTTTGCAACAAAAATCTTGTAGCCCGCTTCCGTTAACTCATCATAAACTACTTCCACAAATGATTTCTCGTCTTCTGCCATAATTATGGTTTTCATTGTTGGCTCCACAAAAATCGTCGAGGATCGCTTACAGGAAAATATGTAAAATAATTTACTCTCCTGTTTCTTTATTCTCCTACTCCCTACCTCTCGAACCTAATTTTTATTAGGGATTATTATCCTAAACGTTGCGCCGTGCTCCAAATTGGTTTCTACTTCTATTTTGCCATTATGCGATTCTACTATCCTGTGACATATTGTTAGTCCCAGTCCTATGCCGTCTGATTTCGTAGTAAAAAATGGTTCAAATATTTTCTCTATGTTTTCTTTGGATATGCCACAACCAGTGTCCGATATTTCAATAACAAAATTACCATTACTTTGCAAGGTTGATACTTTTATTTCTTTATTATCTTTATCGGTCATAAAATGTGAAGCATTCTGAATCATATTTAGCAAAACTTGTCTCATTAATGCTGGATCCAATTTAACTTGCGTTATGCTCGGTTCAAGTAATTTTTTAAGCCGAATTTGCAATAATGTCATTTCTGGTTTTAAGAAATACAAAATTTCTTCTATAAGTTTGTTTATATCAGTTGATTGAATCTGCGGTGCTGGTTCCTTCGTGAGTGTTAGTAAATTTTTAACCACCCGATCCAAACGATCTGATTCTTGCATAATATAATTTGTATATTTTTTGTTAGGGTCATCATCAACCATTTTTTTACCTATTCTCTGCACGCTTGCTCTTATTGACGATAATGGATTTCTTACTTCGTGTGCTACTATTGCTGCCATTTCACCTAACGCCGATAATCGTTCTGCTTTTATAAGTCGTTTCTGTGCTGATATTAATTTTTCCTTAGCTATTTTTATCTGTCGTTTTAATTCTTCTGTAAAACTTCTTTCAAGTTCAAACAATCGAGCGTTATCAATTGCTAAACCGGCCTGATTCGTAAATATAGAAGCTGCTCTTATGTCCCTTTCTTCTATTTTTTTCTGCGAAACAGTATTATCCACAAGAAGCAGTCCTATTACCCTATCTTTTAACATTAACGGTATGGCAGACAAAAGTTCAGGCTTTATACCACTATATAATTCGCTAAAATTACTAGGCAAGGAACTGTTGTCTATTTCCGTATAAATTTTTGGCCTTGCTTCAATTACTGTTTTTATGATAAAATTGTTTTCATCTTCTGTGGATATAATTAATTTTTTAAGTTCAGAATCTGTAATTCCTATACCTTTTTTTGGTGTAAGTGTGTGGTCATCTAAAAGAAAAATTATTATTCTATCAAAATCTAATTCTTTTTTTAATGCATCAATTATAAGATCGAGAATTTTACTAAGATCAAATATAGATATCATCGCTCTACTAATGTGATAAAATATGGTTAGTGTTTCGGTTTTTTGTTTGAGCATTTTAGTTTTTTCTTCCAATTCTTTATTTAATCTTTCAAGTAGATTTTTTGTTTCCTCATATTTTTCTTGAAAAATAATTTGACTTATTACATATCTTTTTAATGGCTTAAATATAAAAATTAATATAATCGATGTCAATGTAATTGAAATTAAAGTAGAGACAACTACTGAAAACCAAGGAGATGCTTTAAATAAGTATCTTAATGTAACAGATAAGACAATACTTAAAAGAATTGTGTACACTGTTAACCAATAGATTTTCTTGACCATAGATTTATCAATATATGTTACAATATGCCGATATGCGAATATGCGAAAAAATAAAAACGCTGATGCGATTATATGTTGATATAGTTTTTTCTATACCACATTCAGACTGTGTCACAATGAGCTAAAAAGTTGCATTTTTATAGAAGATAGCAACTGATGGTAAAGTATGGTACTGCAATCCAACACTAGATGGTAAAAGATGGATTACGACACAGTCTGATTATCGCTATATTGCCATCGCTACCTTATACTACTATATCATCAATACTTATCCGACCTATGCGATTGTTTTTTCCGTTTTTATGTCAAACATGTGTACTTTATCCATATCAAACACAACCTCAATATCCTGATTAATTTCTGCTTTATTATAAGCATCTACTCTTGCTATAAATGTATTTTTGCCTGTTGTAAGATATAAATATTTTTCTGCACCTACTGGTTCCACAACTTCAACGGTAACCATTACTGTCTTCCCCTCTGTTCCAATACTTGAATAAAATAACTTGTCGTGTATGTGTTCTGGTCTTATGCCGAAAGTAACTTTTTTATTTATATATTCTTCCAGTGGTGCCACCATTTTTTTGTTTGCTTCAACCACAAAGGTTCCCTCGTCAAGATATATTTTATCATCTTTTTTTACTACCGTACATTCTATAAAATTTGTCGATGGGGAACCAATAAACCCTGCTACAAACTTATTTGCCGGGCTATGATAAATGGTAAACGGATCTGCTGCTTGGTGTATGACTCCATTTTTTATCACCACAACTTTATCTCCCATTGTCATTGCCTCTATCTGGTCGTGGGTAACATATATTATTGTTGATTGAAGCTGTTGATGTAGTTTCTTAATTTCTGTGCGCATTTGAAATCTTAACTTTGCATCAAGATTTGATAGTGGCTCATCAAATAAAAACACTTTTGGTTTTCTAACAATCGCCCTACCTACCGCTACTCGCTGTTTCTGTCCACCTGAAAGTTGTTTAGGCAATCTATCCATTAGTTTTTCTAACTCTAACATTTTCGCAATTTTTTCCACTCTTTCCGTTATGTCCTTTTTAGAATATCCTTTGAGTTTAAGTGCAAACGCCATATTTTTCCGTACAGTCATATGTGGATATAAAGCATAACTCTGAAATACCATTGCTATATCTCTATCTTTAGGTAGCTTATTGTTAATTAATTTACCGTCAATATAAATCTCACCTTCTGACGGATCCTCCAATCCCGCTATCATTCGCAAGATTGTTGTTTTACCACAACCCGACGGTCCCAACAATACACAGAACTCCTTGTCGTTTATTTCTAAATCAATGTTTTTTACTACCTGTGTCTTACCAAACGCTTTACATACATTTTTAAGCATTACATGTGCCATTTTTTACTTCCTCCTATGTTGGTTCTTGTTGATAATTTTTTCAACAATCATCACCTTAACATTGCATTCTTTTTTCTTTCCGTTATACGGTATCACATCGCCTTCCATTTCCTTGCCATCAACATAAATTTTCTTGGTTTTGTTTATTGTACCATCTTTGAAAATCTCGATATTATATGTTGTATTGCGAAACGGTCTTACGATTTTCACCCTCTTAAATTCTGATGGAAGTGCAGGATCAATTATTAATCCTTCATACGATGCTCTTATACCCAGAATCCGCTCCATAGTAACTTTAAATAACCATTGTGCAGAACCAGTATACCAAGACCAACCGCCCTGACAAAAAAGTTCGCTTTCAGGTCCATAAATATCACCACAGGTAACATATGGCTCTGTTTTATATTTGTCTGGTTCTAAACTGCAATATATAGTATTTAATTGTTTATATATCTGAGAAACCTTATCCAATCTTTTTAATTTGCACTCCATAAGCAATGCCCAGCAAGCAGCGTGAACATATACGGCACCGTTTTCTCGTGACGCTGGCGCATACTCAGTTATATAACCAATTGTAGGATCGGGTTTTTTATATGCAGGGTAGAGCAAAATTGGACCACACTCACGATAAAGATACTTGTCGACTGAATTTAACATTTTTTTTATTTTCTGTTCATCAGTAATTATATCATTTATTATCGCCCATGTTTGTGCATTAAGATATATTTTTCCCTCTTTATTATTTTTACTCCCAATCGGCTCACCATTATCTTTTGTTGCAGCATAAAACCAATTGCCATCCCAAGTGTATTTATTTATATTTTCTTTTAATCTCTGTGATATTTTTAAATAATTTTTAGAATCTAACTTTAGATGTTCGCACATTTTAACCCAATCGTTTAATATCCCATGCAAAAAATGCCCAAGCCACACACTTTCACCCTTCCAATCCTTTCCAACCGCCGACAAACCATCGTTCCAATCGCCTTCGCCAATAAAAGGCAATCCTCGTTTTGAAAATCTTTTAATTACTAAATTTATTGATAGTTCACAGTGTTCATATAAACTTATTTTTTCTTTTTTATCTACGAACTCTATTTTTTCTTTTAAGATAGAAAAATCGTTAGTCTCCTTTAAATATTCCAATACGGCAAACGGTAACCACAAGACGGTATCTGAATGCTTGCTTCTCGGTCCAGTTTCCGTTATAGGATGCCACCAGTGATACACGGTTCCATCGGAAAACTGATGTTTTGCGTGAAGTAGTATCTGTTTTTTTGTAAGTTCTGGATTAAACGACAAATAAATCAAACTATCTTGCAGCTGGTCTCTAAATCCAATTCCACCAGCAGGCTGAAAATACCCCGTTCTCGCATTTATTCTGCATGATATTGTTTGATATTTCAACCATGTGTTTGTCAAAAAATCCATTTTTTTATCTTGTGTTTCAATTTTTGTTTTTGATAACATTGTTTGCCAATATTTTTTCGTTTCGTCAAAAATTTGATTATACTCTTTATTATACTTGTCAACCAATTTCTTTGCTAAAATTTTATTTTTACTAAGACCGACGGTAAATACAACTACTTTCTCTTCTTCTGGCAAAAATTCCATCTCCAAATTAAAACAGGAAACAGGATCAACATATCTACCAACAGCAGAATCAAGATTTTTGCTATTTACTCCCTGCGGCGAATAAATATTACCATACTTACCTATAAAATTTTCTTTATTAGTCGTAAATGATGCTGGCTTAATAGAACAACTACTAAAAGAAAATATATCAATTAAAGAATTTACTTTTTTCGCAAAGATAATATTATTGTCACAACTGGTCTCAATGAAAAATTTGTGAAACTCGTTATGATTACCACCTACATCTCTTAAAAACCACTCAAAATATGAATAAAAATTAAGTGTTTTTTTTGTTTTATTTTTATTTTTAATCTTCAAGATATAAACTTCTATTTTATCTTCGGGTGGAACGAACGCCGTTAACTCGGTATAAATATTGTTAATCTCTGACGATATTATGGTATAGCCAATTCCGTGACGACATTCATAAAAACTATAATTTTGACCCATAGGTTTATGGGTAACCGACCATAGTTTTTCCTCATCCTTTACGTATATAAATTTTCCGAATTCTTCTTTGACAAGATCCTGCTCCCAGTGATTTATGCGAAATAATGCTGGATTTTTATAAAAAGAATATCCTGTTCCCAACTGTGAAATGACCATTCCATAATCATTGGGACAAATTATGTTTACCCATGGCTTTGGCGTGAATGGCGTTGTTATTACATACTCTGTTCCATCTTCATTAAAATATCCGTACTTCGTCTCAAAAAGTTTTTTTGTCATAAATTAGTGTACTTCATTCGTTAATTGATTATATGTTGGCTAACGATACGTTCCGTGTTTTATGTATATTATTATACAGCGTACTGTTAGATAACAGATAACAAATTATTCACCGATAAATTCTTTAATTTTTTCAATCAACTTCTCAAAATTTATTGGCTTGGGCATAACAAATATTTTGCCTCCATGCTTATCTACTTGTTTTTCAATAATTACTTTCACTACATCTTCAGGTGATGTACATGATATAGTAATAACTGGGATAAATACCGTATCGGTAGATATTTTCAATCTATCTAAAACTATATACCCGCCTCCTGCTGGTAACATTATGTCTAAGATAATTAAATCAGGTTTTTCTTGATGCGCCACCCTTACGCCTTGCATTCCATCAAATGCAATCACCACTTTATATCCTGCGGTTTGTAATCTATCTTTTAGCAATTCAATAATACTTTCATCGTCGTCAATGACAAGAATCTTGCGTTCTTTTGCCATATACAAAACCTCCCGCATATGAGGAAAACAATGTAATCTGATATTGTTAAAAAACTCAACAATTTTATTGTATCACTATATTTTGTAAATTGCCATTGGTAGAAAATTTTATTTTTAATGTCCCATTAAAATATTTAACTGATACTTTTTTTTCTGAATTTTCTGAAGACGAATTAATTTTTACAGATTTTGGTTTTTGTGGATATTTTAATTCTATCTCAGCATTATATGTAGAAGGTGCATGTACATCTAATGATAAAAATTTTCCATCAATTTTGTAATTTAGCACTTCAATATTGCTATATCTGATTTTAATCTGTTCGCTTAGAGAAACATTTAATGGCAATATCTGAGCCGTGCTACGGAACATTGATATCTCTGGAATCTTTGTATATTTTGTCTCACCTGGAAGAACTAATTTTACGCTAACCATTTCATCTTGTCTATGATAATTATGTAAAAACAAAAAGCCGAATTTATCATGCCGCTCATTTATGTAGTTATGTGTCATACCTTTGATGCGAAAGCAAGTGGTGGGATTATCACTACTTCTCAATGTTGCAGAGATATTTGAATTCGTAAGTTCTATTGTTCGCTTTATACCGAGCATATCTGCAAAATATTTTATTATATCTATATGATAATTAAATAAATGTGTAATACCAAATCCAAAAACTACAACCTCACCTTTTCCAATTTTTCTTTTTAACCCACAAACCAAATTGTTCACTGTTTTAGATATGATTTCGTCTTCGGCTACCGCACTGTAAACCTGAACTTTATCTACGGTATACACATCGCTACCCCACCGATTATCCTTGACTCGGAGATCTAATTTTTTGGTTGGCAGGCGGGCTGGATTATTTTTAACAAAAACAATATTTTCATTGATACTATTTTGTATAGAAAATCCAAAACTTTTAGCAATATTTTGTGTTACAGAGGGACCTATAACTAATTTCCCTCCACATTTAACGAATTCAACTAATTTTTGTTCTGTTTGAAAATCCATAAATTCAAGTGAAAAAACCCACAGATGCGGAATCTTTTTAAGTTCAGAGATTGCAATTGTTTCTAAATTAACAAAATTGTAATTAAATCCAGCAAGCTGCACCAATCTTGCAATACCATCAAAAAAGAAATTATTTCTTTTCATTTCAAGTTCATTTATAAATTTTCCTTGTAAAAGTTCTGTTGCATAATAAGGTGGATAAAAACCAATTGTTGTGTCGAACATTTTTTTCGTTTGTGCCAATTTGCTTCCAAAAGATTTTATAAATGTACCAAAAAGTTTTATTGGTTTAAAATGTAATCTTTCTTTTCCTTCGGAACTAACGGGTGCCTGCCATTCATGATAACTACCAAATATACCTGTCCCTAATTGATCTTTTCCGCCTGAGAACATATAACAGTTCAATCCATTTAATCCATGTGCAGTAGATGTTTTCAAATTTAGCTCAACATCTTGGGAATAAATTTTTGGTCTATCTAACAGTATGCCTGTTTGCAGTTCACAGCACATACTCGGAATGTGGGGTGAGGAAACCATTTTTACCACTTCGGTAGTTATCGCTACATCGTGAAAATTTTCCCAATCTAATTCTCGCATTTGATATGCACCACCAAAAATTACATCTGGAACATATTTTATAAAATTCTTAAACATAATTGTCGTCATAGGACTATATATTCCACGACCTCGCACATCAAAATCATAAAACTGCGGTATATTAGCAATAACTGGAACTGTTATGCCAAATTTTTTTGCGGTTGTGTAAAGTATTCCGAAATATCTTGCATAATAATCGCAATAGAAATAGATCCAATCACAATACAATAAAAATTTTTCTTTTTCTGCCTCATTATTTGGTTGTGAAATTTCATCAAAATTTTGATATTTTGTATCGTAAGAATTGTTCAATTTGTTTATAGTTCCATACTTATCTTGTAGAAAATTTCTATACATCTTCTCCGTATTTTCACTATAATCAGGTGCCTTATGCAGCCATTGAATCACACCAATTTCATTACAAAGTTGAGCAAGAATTATTGGACCATTTTTTTCAATTTGAAATTCCGATATTAAGGGTAAAAGTTTAGAATACCATCTTTCAACAAATTTTAAGTAAGTTGGATTGTGATAAGAAATAAGGGTTACTTGTGTTAGTTTCGCCAACTCTTTTGCTTTTACATATACCTGTGGATAATTTTCATATAACCATTTTGGAAGACCCTCACAAATTAGTTCTGCGTTTGAAGCAGGACCCACTCTGGCAATAAAATAAAGATTTAATTCCTTCAGAAGTTTTATAAAAGCTAAGAGTTCATCAAAATTGAATTCTCCTTCTTCTTTTTCGTGTATACACCAAGGAATATACGACGATATTGTGTTTAGTCCTGCTTTTTTTGCTTTCAAAAGATGTGCACGCCAATATTTTTTTTCAATACGGAAATAGTGCATTTCACCCGAATAAACAAAAAACGGTTTTTGGTTTAATAAAATCATGTTATTGATAAGTTCGATTTTCATATTATTTCACTACAGAGATACAGAAAAAGATACTAACGCAATTATATACTGACTAGAAGCGGAGAAGCGAATGAAATGAGCGACGAAGCAATCTCGGTTTTCAACACAGAGATTGCCACGAGTCCTGCGTGTAATACTTCACAATTCACTATCTTTTTATCCTTTCAATCCAGTAGTGCTAAAACTTCCTATAATAAATTTTTGGGCAAATAAAAAAATTAAAATCATCGGTGCTACGACGATAAGCGAACCACCCATTAACAAACCATAATCTGTAGCATATTCACCACTAAGGTTTGCAAGTGCAACAGGTAAAGTATATTTACTCTCTTTCGTAAGAACAATCAAAGGCCATAAAAAATTATTCCACGCACCCATAAACGCAAATACACCAAGTGCTGCAAGCACAGGTTTACAGAGAGGCAAAATTATATTCCAAAAAATTCTAAAATCCGAACAACCATCAATTCTTGCAGATTCTATTAATTCATTTGGTATGGAAGACATAAATTGTCTTATTAAAAAAATATTAAAAGCACTTGCCATAGCAGGAATTATCAATCCAAAATATGAATTAAGTAATCCGAGTGATTTCAAAATTAAAAAAACCGGTATCATTGTCATTTGACCAGGAACCATAAGTGTCGTCAATAAAAGTGCAAATATCTTTTCTTTACCTGGAAAATTTAGTTTTGCAAATGCAAACGCCGCCAAAGCATTAACAAATAAACTTAAAATAGTAATAGCGATAGCAATTATCAAACTATTTTTTGTACAAACACCAAAATCAAACCCTAATTTCCCTTTTTTCTCTCTTACCTGAGGCGATTCTATACCAAAAAGCCGTTGATAATTTTCCAAAGTTGGCGATTTCGGTACCCATTGTGGAGGGTAAGTAAAAATGCTTTCGGAAGATTTAAAAGAAGTGGAAATCATCCATACAAAAGGTGTAAGTGTAATTACTAGCCCAATTAGTAAAAAAATATGCACCGAAAATCTACGAAATTTTTGTAACATTGTCTTCCACATTTAATAAACCTCCCATAAATAGGACAGGAAATAGTACTTAAGAATTGATTAAATTAACAACTCTACTATTCCACATTCCTTCGCTACAGGTTTCACCTGCGGTGAACCTATTTAATTATTTGTTGGCTTTTTTGTTCCTTACCTCGTATTTTATTCTTCCTTCTGAAGTTTTAGTTGTAGCATTGTAAAACTGAATATTATCGCAAACAATACATATGCAATGGCAGACGCGTATCCAAATTGAAAAAATTTAAATCCTCGATAGTACATATGCAATACTATAGAAACCGTGCTGTTCAAAGGTCCACCCTGCGTCATAACATATGGTTCATCAAAAAATTGAAAATATCCAATAAGCGTTGTGATTGTTATAAACAGCGTGGTTGGCTTTAAGCCAGGAACTGTGATGTACCAGAAACTTTGCCATCTATCAGCACCATCAACTTTTGCAGATTCGTATAAAGACAATGGTATTGCTTGAAGACCTGCAAGAAAAATTACCATGTTGTATCCAAAACCTTTCCAAATAGCCATAGCAATAAGTGACGGTAAAGCAAGCTTTGTATCCATAAGCCAGTTTTTGGGTGATATTCCCAATAATCCTAAAAACCAATTTATAATACCATAATCGGGATTATAAAGCCACTTCCATATTACTGCTACTGCTACGAGTGTAGTTATTACTGGAATAAAATAACATGCACGAAAAAATGATTTAAATTTGACAAAAGTTTCATTTAACACAATTGCCATAAAAAGCGAAATAACGATTGAAATCGGTACCCCTACGCCAACAAAAATAGCGGTATTTCTCAATGACTTCCAAAATACATCGTCGCTAAAAAGCGATATGTAGTTTGTAAATCCTACAAACGATATTTTTCTCCAATCGGTTATGGAATTGACATCACAATTTGACAAACTCAACAAAAATGATGTTATGATAGGAATAAACAAAAAAATTAGAAGTATGATTGTTGCAGGAAAAATAAAAATGTAAGGTGTATAACTCAATTTATCAACATTGCTATTAGATCCTTTCTTCCATAATAAAAATAGTATCGCACAAATTACTACAACGGTGGAAAAAATTGAAAAAAATAAAGTTGAATTATAGGATTTTGAATGTTTTCTTTCCAGCACAGTATTAATTCCAGATATTATCTCTTTAAGCATTTTATCTTCATTTTCGCCACCCCAAGTAACACTTTCAACCTTCTGTCCGATGATATGTGTTATCTCTTCCCACTCAGGAATATTTGGTGGACTCGCTGCGTCTTCTAACTGCTGTCCAAAAACTTTTACCATCGGTTTATTATCAAAAAAAGGGTCGCCCCAAGCAGCACGCAACGACGGTAAATCAGCGGTTAATTTATACCATTTTATTTGGTTTTCGGGTCTGCTCATAAACTCAATAAATTTCCATGCAGTTTCTTTATGTTTCGATTTATTAAAAACTACTAGATTACAACCACCAACAAATGAAGTTTGTTTTTTCCTTTTCCATAAAACAGATACATCCCATTTTCCTTTTATTTCGGGACATTCTTTTTCAACAAGTTCTACCATCCAGGGACCAGAAATGAACATTGCGTAATAACCCGTCTTAAATGCTTGAAATAGATTAATATCCGCACCAGTTGTAATAGGTGCAATCTTTTCTTTTTTAAATATATCAACATAGAACTTGAATGCTTCTCGGAAACAATCTGTCCCAGCAGCGGCATATCTATTGTCGCTCGTAAGAAAATTAGCATCATTCTGCCATACAAAAAGCCCTAATTCTGTCCAAACACCACCACCACCAGATGGCAAATTTATACCCCACTTATCAATTTTTCCGTCGCCATTTGTATCTTTGGTTAATTTCTTACCAATTTTTATAAGTTCGTCCCATGTTCTTGGTGGATGATCGTAACCAACCTGTTTTAATAAGTCCTTACGATAGAAGAGAACCCTTGTATCGACGTACCATGGAATACCATACAACTTTTTTTCTATAACATTCGTACTCCACGAGCCAGCAAAAAATTTATTTTTTGATATAAAGTTTGAGCTTTCTGCATACTTATCGAGCTGAGTAAGTGAATTCATCGCATTAAATTCTGCCATCCAAGTTGTACCAAGTTGACTTACATCAGGCGGCACTCCACCAATAACTGCCGTCATAAGTTTCTCGTGTGCAGCACCCCAAGGTATTGCCTGAGTAATTACTTTTACATCGGGATTTTCTTGTTCGAACAATTGCGCCATTTCTGGTATTTTTCTACCCTCAGCACCCATCGCCCAAACGGTCAATGTTTCTTTTGCAGTCTTTGCAAAAACGGTCGATAAACCAGACATTAACAATGTTACAAAAAACGTGAATTGTAGGACGTGAATTGCAAAACGTGAACCGTAAATAACAGATATTCTTTTTTTATTCATTTTCATTTCATACACTCCTGTTTGTTATGCCTGCTTTTCGCCTACACTGGGCCTTAGATAATTCTTACAACTCTCAATTCCACCATTTTCTTATTGCTACCGATATATCATTCTTAACGGAATTTTTGATTTGCCTGTGGTTACTGTTGTTACCGAAATTGTGAAGTATTACACTTCGGAACAATTGGATTAATGCCCATGAATTTTATAATGTCCCATAGCCCCGTAGTGGCGATATATTAGTAGAAACTCACCGCTTTTAAGGACGATTATACGGAAATTACTAAAAACTTAAATTAGCAAAAATATTTAAATAATTATCGTTATATGGCGAACCCTTTGGCTCCCATGATGAATCACCAAATCGCGTTGTTTTGTAACTTATTAAGAAACCAAAATCAGTCATTATTTTGTAGTCAACATCTGTTTGCAACGAGTGGGTTATGTATTTTCTGCTTGTTGCAGGATGATAAATTTTATCTTCTTGCAATGTAAGTTTTAAAACAAATGGCGATTTCAAACCAGGCGTATTAGGATAAATAAAATTATATTTACAATAAATTTTTAAACTTTCAACCTCTTCGTTCTTATCTATTTCCATCGTTGTGTTTTTATACTCTTCAGTTCTTATTTCCTTATTTAATTTTAACTCCATTTCTTTGGGACCAAAATATCCTATGCCAAAATTTGTAGTTTTACGATAATATTTTTTATCGGAATTTCTTACAATATTATCATAAAATACATTTACATTAAATCCCTTATGCCACTGCTCAAATTGAATCTTATGGCCTCTTTGATCTGCAATAACATCTTCAAATACAATTGGTTCTTGACGATATTTTGGTTTGAAATTCGTTCCTATATCCCGATAAGAACAAACAAACTTTGTCCCTCGCCATGGTAACCCATCAAAAAATAGTTTGTATTCATAGAGTTCTGAATTCACGGTTGGAGAAGATATTGCGTGGCTATAAACAGGATTTGCGGAATCAGTATAATCTGCTTTTGCAATCTCATTGTTGTGATAATATCCATGAATTAATTCTAAATTCATTCGATAGTGAAAAAATCTTGAAAGCGAACTTATTAAGTATGAATATTCATTGCTCACTGGTTTAATTATCCAATCTTCCGATGGGACTACTATTCCATTTATTATGGACGAAGATGGTAGTTTTGCTGTTTCAGAATCATACAATCCTACAAATTGTAATCGGTGATTATCCATATAAAACATACTGCGATTACCGATAGAAAACGAGTTATAGTGTCTTTTAATTAAAAAGGTAGATTGTTCGAAGTCATTCCTTCTGCCAGATACAGAGATACCTCTCCAACCCCAGAACGGTGAAATAATGTATGGCGAATATCCTATCCATATATTGCCAACAGTTATCTTGTTGAATAGTGGGTCCACTTTATCGACGTTGAATTGAATAGTTGGAATAGAAATTGTCGGCAAAGTTTCATTAAATTCTGTATATGGATAATCATCTATAAACTTCTGACTACCAGCTTGACCAAATTCTCGATCTTCAATTACCGATTTTATTCTACAACTTAGTATGCCTGATTTTCCTTCAATTGTAAGTCCTGCAGAATGAAAAATTTCATTTTTTCTCTCGGGTGTCCAACGATAACTAACTCCGACATTGCCTGCTAAAAGAATCTCTGTTTTTGCCTCATCTTTTTCTGCTAAAATATCAATTTCACGGACAGTAGTTTCTGTTAATTCTTCATTTTCATTCTCCGAAAAATAAATATTATCCAAATATATTGCCCCTGTTTTTTCGGTTGCATTTTCATTAAATACGACTGTAAACTCAGTAATACTTTTCCAGTTATCTATTTTTTCAAATACGCTTAACGGAATAATAAATTTTTTCCAACGATTTGTTACACCGTCAATAATATATTTACTTGGCTGATTTTTTGTTTTTAATTCAATTTGAAATCTACGCGTATAGCCGTCTTTTTCACTACCACGAACAGAAAATATTAGGTATTTAGATTTGCTTAAATTTAAACCTGCACCTGGAAAAAGAAAATAAAAACCATTAAAAGCAGTATGTGGTAAGTTATTTGTTAATCCTACGATGCTGTAGGCGGAATAATCTAATATATATGTTGGAGTGAGAAAAAAATATTTCTGTGCGGAGTCGATATCATATTCTAATTTTAGCGAATAGCCTTTCTCTCTTTTTTTGAAAGACGCTTTACAGCCTGCAGTTTTATCGTCTGGATTATTTTCCCACTGACCATTAAATTCACCAACTTTATTAACAAACTCTGCTGTATTAAAATCGTCAATCAAGATAACTTCAGATTGAACAGATACAACTGAAACCAACAAAAAACCTGTAGCCAATAACGAATAACCAGTAGTTAATTTCAAGTGACCAGCAACCAGTTTCCAATTTTCAGTTATCAGTTTCCAGAGACCAACTGCCAATTTTAAGAAAAGCTTTTGTAAAATTTTCATAGCAAACCTCCGAATTTCTTGACATAAGTTTTATACAACATTACACAACATAGAACTCTCATTTGTTTTATAGTCAGAACTTCGCTCTACAGCCACTACTACTACTCTACTTACCAGCTCTTATTGATAATGTAAAAAAGTGGGTATACCCCAACATACAATGTTCAGAAAATGCCCAGTCAAATTGCAGATTATTAAAGTTTAAGCTGAGGCCATAAGCGACAATATTTTTTTTACTCGATAGATTGTTTATGCCTGCCCTTAAACCAATCGTCTTTTTTAATGTCAACAATTCAATCCCAGAATTTAATTTTTTTAATTTTTCATAATCGAATGCAATTTTTAAATTTTCTATTGGACTGTAACTCATACCTGGACGAAAATTTATGTCCAATTTATCTGTCACACCTGTATCCCAAACAATTTTTGAATTATTTAAATTTTGTAACATCAGTCCCAAATTAAGTTTTTTGTCAAATAACTCATACAATAACCCTGTATCCAATCCCCATCCAGAAGCATTGCTTTCTGAAAATAGACGATAGAATTTAAAATTTACTCCGCAAAATAAATTTTTTGGATATGCAACTCGCCCTGCAAGTGTAACAATGTAGGTGTCTTCAGTGTAATCAAATTCAACATTATTTGTTGTACCAATTCTATGGATTGAAATTGCAGTATTTAATACATTGCCTGGAACAGAAAATGCAACATAATTTTGGGTTAACAGATTTAATGAATAAAAATCTCTATATGAAAACATTACTTGATGCTTATTAATTTTACCTATTCCAGCAGGATTGTAATATACGCTATTAAGATCGTCGCTAATTCCAGTAAACGCACCGCCTAAACCTTGTGGTCGTGCATTTAAACCAGTGTCGTCAAAAGCAGAGTGTAGGAGGGATTGAGCAGGGAGTAAAAAAAGCAAAAAAACCAGGGCGTAGAAATAGCAGGACAAGGAGTAATAAAACCAAGATAATAGATTTATAGATTTTTTCATTTTTATTTTTTTGTTCTTGGAAAATTTTTTATAACTTCTTATTTTATTCGCTTCGCACACAATGACTGGCAGGTAGCTCGCAATCAGACTGTGTCACAATGAGCTAAAAAGTTGCATTTTTATAGAAGATAGCAACTGATGGTAAAATATGGTACTGCAATTCAACACTAGATGGTAAAAGATGGATTGCGACACAGTCTGGATGACGACTAACTGAGATCGTCTCACTATCCATTACTTCTTTATCTTACCCTTTATCTTAACACTGCAATAACATTTGTTGTTTTATCTTTTTTAGTAGCGGTTTCTGCGGTAAGTTGATAAAAATACATTCCATTGCTCACAATTGAGCCTGAATTATTATTACCTCTCCATTCAATAGAGTATAATGTATTTGCATTTTGCTGACTCTTGTCTTCTTCGTAAACAATATCCCCTGCGAGGCTATAAATTACTAATTTTACTGATGCTGCTTCAGAAAGTAAATATGCAAAAACTGCTCCATCTTTTATGCCATCACCATTTGGTGAAAACGGATTATTTACAATGGTAAACAACTTGATTATTTTTTCTGCCTGTACTGTTACCAGTAAATCTTTATTTATATCGTATAGATTTCTAACTGAAACTGTTCCTGCTCCACCAGTGTTCCTGGATACAACAAAGGATATCGTCTTAATCTTTTTCAAATCAAGCGTATCTACTATATTCCCCTGTAAATCTTTACCACTTTTTAACAAAGAAAATTCTTCAAACGGAATAAGCATATCGTTCCAAACATTATTCGTATTTGTAATATTAAAAAATTTTCTATAAAATGTTGTTTCGTTTTTATCGGCAATTTTAAACTCTAAATTATTGTTTGCACCTGAACCTTTATACTGAAACCATATCGTATCAGAATTGGCAATATTTGTTCCCCAATCACGCTCAAGAACCACCCAATCGTCTATATTCGCTGGCAAACGATTAAAACTATATTGTAACCCAATCGCATCGTCACTAAGTCCCGCCACATTTGCAATTTTTGTTGTTGTAATTTCTTTATCCTCATCTTTACCATAATTTACCCAGCCAGAAGTTTTGCAATATGAGTTCATACTATCAATTAAACCGATTGCACTACTACTATTTGTTCCACCAGAAGTAAATCCGATGCGATCAATATATACAATTCCTGCAAGAGGATCTTGGTCAAAAACAAAATTTATTTGTTTAACAGCAGTTGAAATTAAATTAGTAAAATCGGAAAGTGGTACTAATACTTCTTGGTAGGTCGTAGAAGTTCCCGTCGGTAAATAGGCGGCAAGTTGAACAGATTTTGTAGTTGTTGATATATCGTTGAGTTCTATTTTAAATTTTCTTTCAGCAACATCACTTTTTACATAAAATTTTAGATGTGTGTATAAACTTAAATTTCTATAACCACTGTCACCAGCTGAACTTAAAAATATATAGTAGCCACACCACTTGGCTGGCGGAAGATTGTAAGTTAATAACAACGCATAAATTCCTTCGTATTTATCAGTTGTATAGCTAACCGTTGGATTGTAAAGCCCATCTTGCGACATTATGCCTTCGTTACCACCAGCCTCATTTGGAGGTATACCAAAGTCGAAAGAATCAACAAGAAGAAAGTCGTTTGTATCGAATTTATAGGATTCGATTTTATCAATTGCAATACTGCCACTACCACCGTCGGAAGGCGTAACAGCAAATGCTAATTTCGAAATTTTCTTTGTATCGAGTACACCGTTTCCCATTCCAGGCCAGCAAGACAAACTACTAAATGGAACGATCATTTCTGTCCACTGAGAAATATCGGTAACCTTTTCTATTTTTCTATCAAATACGTCGCCATCAGTATCGTAAATTTGCAATTTCAGATGATTTTCTGAACCAGAACCTTTGAAGTAAAATTTTATTGCATCACTTGCTGAAATATCCAAATCTGCAAATATATTGTTGTATAATTCAATCCAGTTGCCACTATTAAAATCATAACTTATTTTGTTTGCATTTTCAGAAATTACAACAGATGCAACTACATCAGTATCAGCACTAATCGTCCAAGGCAGATTCGCATCATAACTAATACTTTTAGATTCAGATGCACAGCAATCTGTTTTAGATAATAAAAAACAAAACAACATTAATATTATTGTTTTTTTCAGACCTTTCTCCGCCATTATTTAATTTTTAACTTACCTAATTTTATTCCTGCTGGTGTGTTTTTGAATGACCAATTAATTTTTTTTTCTTCACTTCCGTCTTTATCTATGTCATGTGCAGCAACTGACATACCTAAGAAAGCATTGTTTTCTGGTTTCATGCCGAGAAACGACCATTTTATTTTTGAATTAATTTTATATCCATCTGCTGTTTGACGAACCGAAATATCCACATTTCCTTCTGGATCTACGTTCTGAAAAAATGCGTATGCAATTGGTTTTTTCTCAATACTATTTGGCGCAAAACCAATCTGAAAATTTCTTTTATCGCCCCAAATTAAAGTATCTGAATTTGGACTCAAATATAGTTCAACACAGTCAGATCTATAAATTCCATCTTTTTTTTCTGAAGCAATTATTTTATTATCTGTGACATCTACAATAAAGTAAAGATACTCGTCGTTGTACAAAAATGCAAATTTTGCACTCAAATCGGTTGGTGTTTTTATACTACCAAATTCAATATTTTCTGATTGCGAAAAATCAATAAAATCAGCATCTTTCAATTCATTGATTGATTTTACTGCTCTTGCAGTATACACATTGGGCATAAATTCAGATTTTTCCTCGCCAAACTTACTTTTTAGATGTGTTACATCTATTTTTTTTCCACCCGACTTAAAATATGCTCTTTCTAATCCTTTTTGAATGTATGGATTTTTCATAAAATATTTCCACACAAAATCACTGCGATAATTTTCTATCATCACCAATGTTATACCTAAATCAATTCCAATATGTTCAGTCGAAAACCAGTTTGCATCTATATTAAATGCACTTACAAACCCATATCTATCGTCCCATACTCTATAGCCATGTTCAAATAGAAGTTTTCGTAATGTAGAAATTGCTAATTGCGGTACAAATGGCATTGAAGCACAAATTGCATATGGTGCGATCGTACCATCGTTGGTAAAGATTGTTGCACCATAATTTTTATATCCGTAGGGACCGTCGCTTGCAGACAAACCCCAAAAACCGTCCATGTAAGTTTTGTATTTATCTTTATGCTCCTTGCAAAATTCTATACTTGATTTAGTAGCGGTAAGCGAATTGTTCCAATAGTTAGCATATTTATCATATTTATTTCTAAAATCAATAAATCCATGCGAATACTGATATGTGAACAGCGATTCGCTTTCACAATAAATGTACGATTGATTTTTATATGATTTTACAGGTCTTCTGAATGAATCCCAAGAATCTTCGGGGAGAGGGTATGTTGGTGAGCCTAACCCCAATACATATATAAGCATCTCCTCACCAAACATATCCCATAAAATGAATTTCTTAAATTTATCTTCTGGCGTCCAACCCATATATAGTGTTTTGGATTTGTCGTCCATTATCCATGTCCATTCAACGCCAGAATATATTTCATCACATAGTAATTTTATATCCTGCTCCAAAAAGTATTCTTTTGCCGTTATTACACCTGCAAGCAATAACGCCGTATCTACTGATGAAATCTCGGAATTCCACACGCGAGAACCAATATGCATGTTAACAAAATGGTAAAAAAAACCATGCTCACCTGCCAATTTAGTTTTTATTGCTTCAAGTGTTTTCTTCACCCTATCGTATGCCTGTTGATGTGTAATCCATTTTCTTGAATCACCAATACAAATGGCTGTTAATCCAAAACCAGTTGCAGCAATACTTGAAGGTGAATCTAATCTTGATCTATCTTTTACAAATCCAGTTGCATAATTTGATTCATTCCAAAAATAGTTAAATGTTTTTTTAGAAATCAACTCCAGTAGTTCATCTTTCGGTAATCGAGATATTTTTTCAAACTCTCGTTTTTTTTGCTCAATCTGTTCTTGAATAACCACATTCCTGCTTTCATACTCGTATTCACCATGGTTATTATCAAAAACTATATCATCTAAAAATATTTCTCCAGATGAATTACCTAATCGCTCTCCTTCAAAAACAAAAACCAGTTCTGTCATTTTGCTGAAGTCGGTTATACCGCGAAACTTGTTTAACGGAATCGATATTTTCCTCCAATTTTGATTAATACCTGTCACGGCATATGAGCCAGATTCACCCAGATAATTTTTTAGTTCAATTTTGAATACCGACGGCAATACGGTTCCACATTTGATAAAAAATTCTAACAGTGTATAAGCCCTTATGTTGATTCCGTTAAGTTTTGAATAGTAACCATTATAGGCACTTTCTGTGACCTTATAATTTAACTTCAACACTATTGTTGGACGATTACTACCGCTGATATTATCTTGTAGAAATTCCGAAACGCAATATTCACTTTCCTCTAACAGATCTTTTTCCCAAACAGACGACAATCCACCAATTAGATTTATATTATTTCGTAATTCAAAATCATCAACCACTAAGGCAGAGCCAAAGCACGCAATAGCAAATTCGATGATTATCAGCGGAATAAAAACTATTTTATTTAGCGACATTTTATTTAGCGACATAAATGTTGTCTATATTTATTGTACCTGTTTTAGGTGTAGATGTTATATCATCAAAAACAATGACAAACTCTGTCATTTCTGCAAAATCAGTTATACCACGAAAATTTTCAAATACAACAACCTTTTCTTGCCATTGTTCTGTGACACCCATAATAAGAGCGCGTCCAACCTCACCTTTTGCATTTTTTAACTCTATTTTAAATTTATCAGTAAACTTTGTTGTTCTATTACCCTTGACAGATAAACACAATTTTTTATATGGTCTAAAATCAGTACCCTCAAGTTTCATCCAGAAGCCATTATACGCTGGATTTTTTGAATCAACATCATATACGAGTTTTACAGAAAATCCCTCGTCTCCAACTTTTACATCATAATCAAAGCTTTCCTTGCAGAACTGAGTTTTGTCAGTCGGATCTTTATCCCATCCACCAAAACCACCACCAAGCATATTTGGTTTTACACCAGCGTTGAAGTCGTCAATAAATAACTTTTCGGGTACTACCTTTTTAACCTCTGGTTGTTGAACTACTACCTGCTTAACTTCTTGCTGTTTAACAACAGTAAACCGTGACTTTTCCTCTTCCATTTCTAACGATGCACAACCTGCAAAAAATACAACTGTCAAAACCACTGCACAATACTGAGACGCTGTTTTTAACATTGTGTTCCTCCTTTTTTAATTTTGGCTCCGTAAAATATTTTCATTTTTTTACAGAACCTATTTTTTTCGTTATTATGGACAACGACAAATATTGTACTAATTTTTTTTCAAATTACAACTGAATAAAATAAAAAAGAAAAGATTTTTTTATCTTTCCGATTTTTGATTTCCGATTTTCAATTTTCAGTTTCCGATTTTTGATTTCCGATTCTCAATGAGACCGTGCCACAATAGCAAAATGTCCGTCGTTGCGAGTGACCTTGCCGTCGTTGCAAGAAGCGAATGAAATGAGCGACGAAACAATCTCGAACTTCAACTTCAACACAGAGATTGCCACAAGCCCTCCGTGTAATACTTCTCAATTTCCGATTTTCTAAAATTTATACGACATTGAAACCCTGTGTGAGCCTGTGGTTTCTTGAATCTCTAACGGCCACAAAAAAGCGTAATCAAGTTGTAGTTTAAACTTAAGTTTTGCAACTCTACGATTATATTTAATTTTTGCAGGAGTCCCTATACTTAATCCAGAAGATAACTCAGTACTGTTCACGCCAAATCGTAAACCAATTAGTTCATTTGCAAACCATGCTTCAGAACCAAAACATAAATTCAATTTATCGCTTGTCTTGCCCCATTGCTGATTACGTCCTGCAACATCTAGAGAAAATAAAATGTTTTTTATTACATTAAATTTTTTAATTTTGTATGCTCCGCCAATTCGTATTTCTGCTGGAACAATGTCTCTGGTTTTTAATCCAACGTCTGGTTGATTTATGTTTTTCAACATAATACCAAAAGATAAATCAGACAATTTTTTAGGAAATGGTTTAGAAAATAATCCAAAATCTATTGTGATATTAGACCTTGATTTTCCTTGCACAAACACAGGATCGTCAACAGTATAATTATCTAAAATATATGAGTGTTGTAAATATTTTATATTTAGTCCAAGTGAAATTTCTGGAACCAATTTTCGTCTGAAATAGTGTTTAATAAGATCATTTATTTTTCTCGCATATGTTAAACTTACAGTATCCTCTCTATATTGTTTGGCAGAAATAAAACTTGCCCAGTTTAAGCCAAATGAACCAACATATTTTACAGGAAAGACACACGCAACATAGCTTGTTTCCAAATCCACGGTATCTAAACCAGTATATAATTTTGCATACATAAAATTTAGTTCATTATATTTTACTTGATAAATGCCGGCTGGGTTATACAATATCCCGCATGCATCGTTGCTAACTGCCGTAAATGCACCGCCCATACCAACAGGTCGTGTGCCCCAACCAGTATCCTTAAAAGCAGAGTGTAGAAGTGTAAGATGTAAAGTGTAAAATAAAATCAGTGTAAAACATAAAGTATAAAGTAACAAAAAAAATTTCTTTATACCTAATATCCGACGAGTTACACCATTTTTATCGTTTGATATTTTATGTTGTTCCATTTTTTTTCTCATTTTAGTAAACCTACACCATCACTCTTATTTTGCCACAGCAATTGTTCCGCTGACGAGTTTCGTTTTATCACCTACTTTTGCTTTGAATTGATAAATATACACGCCACTCTCAACAATATTTCCAGATTCGTCTAAACCATCCCATCTTGGCCCGCTCGAACTATCCTGATTTATTGTTATTACTTTTCTACCTGTGATATCGTAAATATTTATTTCAAATTCATTATCTAACTTATTAAAATTTGCAAAATCATTGTGTGTATCGACACTTGCTGGTGTAATTATTCTTTCTTTCGGTCGATAATCAGCAGCGGTCAACGGTTTTATTGGAAAAACTCCAAACAATGAAAAATGCATAATTTTTGCACTAACAGTATTTAACAACGTGTCTACTTCGCCACCAACAAGCCGCCATTCAAATCCATCCCACCAGAATATACCAAGTTTTGTTTCATCGGTATCTATCTCTGTACCGTCTAACGATTCTGGCTTACCATTATTATCTAAGTCAAGATAAAGCAATGTTAGCTGTGCGGGTTTTTTAAACGATAGGCCGGATGGACCAAACTCATATATAGCAACTGGTCTTTTACTTCCAGCAGCACCATTACCGTCGGAAATATCAGGGTCAGACGGATCCCTGTTGATAACTGAAATATCTATCTCGTTTGCAAGCGCTCCGTCTGGAATATTTAAAGATGTAATGCCATCGTCAGGATTACCGTCTAAAATTTCTATAAGTCCCCTTTTTATACCAAGAAATGCAGATTTTGAATTTATTTCTATTACCTGCGGACTACTTTCATCTTTATCTTCCCACCATTTAGTAGCGTCATATTCATCGGTTGCCTCTATTGCATAATAAACTTTACCGACAATATCTGCTTCGGTTGATTTGATTACGGCGTAGCAATTCTTACTATATGGCTGCCCATTTAGAACCATATCTTTTGTTCGCCAATTGCTGTTATTTATTTTATAATGTAATTTCACAGATTTAACTCCATCCTCATCATCTACAGTTGCATTTATAACTATTTTATTTCCAAGCATATTAATTTTTCGAAATGATGTATGACTAATTTCAGGCGGTGTTGGTGTTCCACTAATACCTGAACATAAATCAAACCAGATTGTTCCAGAATAGTCACCTGCGGCGATATTGCTCAATACTCCCTCGACATATAGATATATTGGTGAGTTACAAAGTGTATTATCGGGCAATTTGCTATAGTTAAAACCACCGTAGACAATTTTTGTATATCCTGCTTCTTGTGCTTTACTCCAAGATTCGTCGTCACTTGGCGTTTCAGGTATATCAACATCTCTCCTATCTTTTAGCCATAACCAACCAGACGATTCTTCGCTTGGACTACCATTCAATATTGAACTTTGCGTAGAATCAAATACTTTCCAGCCAAGTGGCAATCTTGATGTGTTGGCAGATGTATTTAACAACCCACCTTTTTGATACCCCGTTTCAGCGGTAGTGTTGTTTGTATAAACATCGATTCCCCACGCCAAACTGCCTGTTCTTGGTTGAAAATTTATTTCTAAATACTGTTGCGAGAGTTTATAGGTTTCATCATAAGATATGTTGCCAAAATCCAACCTTTCGGCTGTTTGATTATCGGAAATGTTTTTAAGTGCAACTGTTAAACTACCACTACTATAGATAGTCGCACCATTGACAGCAATTAAATTATTTTTAACGCTACTACGAGAAATTGTTAAATCACTATTGGCGATAAGAGCCGTTATGGTAATTAACAAGTATACGAAAACAAAAATTATATTTTTCATTTTTAATAAACCAAATCAAACCATACACTACTACTATATGACATTTTACCTTCAATATAATTAAACAAACCTTCTAAATAAACTACAATCGGCGAAACCGCAGATATACCATAAGACAAGTTTTTATAACTCGGTCCACCATATAATATTGTTGGATAACCAGTGTTGTATGAGGCAGTCCAGCTTTCATCCCATGCGGTTGTATTTGGGTCATCTATGTCGGCTTTATCCTTCACATAAATCCACGCAGCAGAAATTGTCGTAGTTGAACCATTAACTGTATTTTTTATCAATTCACCTGGCTCGCCAATATTTGCAATAGAAACAACTGAGTCGGAAACAACCAAACCAAGTGGCACACGAACGGTTGTTGTAGATGTGCTTAACAATCCGCCTTTTTGATACCCAGTTTCTGCGGTAGTGTTGTTTGTATAAACATCAACTCGCCAGGAAAAATAGTTACAATTCGCTGACAATTCAATATATTGTTGTGCTGATTGCCACCCAGAACCAAGAATTTGATCTGCCCAGTTAACAGACAGAACCTCTGCATTGTTGGACACGTTTTTAATTTTAATATTGATTTCGGATACGCCAAGAACTGTAGATGTGGAAGGTATTCCCACCGATACATCAATATCAGCAAACAAATTTTTACTGCCAAAAATTGCAGATACGATAATTGATATGATAGTTAGACAAAACAATAATTTAATTTTTTTCATTTTTATGCGTGTGGACTATCCCTCGTCCCGATTTATTGGGGCTTCGCCATCAGACTGTGTCACAATGACAGACAAATACCCTGCTATATCTTTTTGTTCTTCAGGTTCTATGGTATTACCTCTCCACTAAATCGTATATCATCAACATATATTGTTCCAGATGAAGCACCACTGTTTGTTTCCACGATAAATTCAATTGAATCCACGGATTCCCAAGCAATTCCTGTTGGTAAATTGTAGGTAAGTTCTGTCCATATGTTTGCTGTGGGAGCCTTTTTTACAGATGTTGTTGAATAGATCGCTCCGTCCCAGAAACCTATTTTTATATTATTTGTTGTGGACGAACACCGTGCCCATATCTTAACTGATTTATATCCGCTCCAATTGGCATTGAGATTATCACCACTTGTAACCTTGGCGTATCCACTAATAGCACCACTCCATTGCAAAAATACCGATGCTGCAGAGGATACAGGGCAAGTATAGTTGTGTGTTATGGGTTCTTTTCTACCCAAGTGGCTGGCGTTCCAGTTAACAAAATCGCCACCGTAAGTCCAGATTCGAGAAGGATCGTCCATGTTGTCCCAGTCCTCTACACTGGAAGACACCAATCTAATATTATCAAAATATACATCGCTTGCTACACCACCTAACTGCTGAATAGAAAATGTAATAGCCGCGACAGTGCTATAATCTAACGCAGATGTAAATGTATATGAAATAGGTAACCATTGGTTGAGTGCCAAATTACTATTCCAAAGAGTTTCTATTGCAGGGTCAAACGTTCGAGGTCGAGGTTGAATACCTACATCTATTGTATTGGCAGAAGAATCTATATAAACATCTGCCTTAAAACCTGTAACGGGACTCTCCCAGTTTTCGTTTGAGAAAGTCCAATCGGTGCGCATATATCCACCGTCTGCCCCTGCATTCCAGTGAGCTTTAAGACATTGTCTTCCCTGAAAACTTACCCATGTTAAAGTAGGTGCTGTCACTCCCCATCCTTCTGGACACCAGTAATGTGAATTACAATCGTCCCACAATGTCCATAATCTTACTGTTGCACTGGCACTATTAGAAATACCTGACCAGTTTCCCGCTTCATCACAAGTCCAAATTCTAAAATAGTATACCGTACCTTCGGTCAAGCCAGTTACTACCCTTCCTACTACAACATTAGGATTTACGCCTGATGTAGAAATGGCAATTTGTGCATTTGTTATTGACCATGGTTCGGAAGCCGAAACCGAATATTGAATTTTGTATTGACTCCCAAGTGGTAACACTCCTAACGAGCCGTCGTCCCCAGGTGTTTGCCATGTTAAATTGATTTCTCCACCAAGTATGCCTGTAACCGCCGATAAAGTATTTATTTGAGCAGGTGGTACAGCATCAACGACTTTTGCTGGTGCACTGGCACTATTAGAAATACCTGACCAGTTTTCTGCTTCATCGCAAGTCCAAATTCTAAAATAATATACCGTACCTTCGGTCAAGCCAGTTACTACCCTTCCTACTACAACATTAGGATTTACGCCTGATGTAGAAATGACAATTTGTGCATTTGTTATTGACCATGGTTCGGAAGCCGAAACCGAATATTGAATTTTATATTGACTCCCTAATAAAAGTGTATTGCTCAAACCATCATCTCCAGGTGTAGACCAACTCAAATTTATCTCTCCACCAAGTGCGCCTGTCAACGCCGATAAATTAGTTATTGCGGACGGCAATGTTGTATCGGCAACATAAAATGTCAATTTATCTGACGATGGACTCCAATTAAATGAGTCGTCACAAAGTTTTAGCCAGAAATAATACATTTTGTTTCCTGGCAAGTTCGATATTATTCTCGATTGATTGCTTCCAGCAACAACATTTGTTGACCATATAATACCATAATCCAAATATTTATTTGGTGCCGTATCCCAAGTATCGGTAGCGACGGTTGAAAACTTAATTTCATACATTCCATTTGAAATGTTTCCCGTCGTACCGTCGTCACCTGTCGCTGTCCATATAAGTTTAACATTACCATTGGTTGTCTGCGCACTCAAATCTGTAATTTTTCCTGGCGAAGTAATGTCATTATTAAAACCTAGTATAGTAAATGCATTTTGAATATATGTAAGATTAGAAAAAGTGTTTTTTACAAGATTTGATCGTTTATTTTCTATTGCGATTAAAGCAGCACCTTGCTGAACTCCTACCACATCTGGAGTACGCCACATACCGCCCACCGTGTTGTAAGAATCGCAAAATGTGTATTTGCCCCAAATATTATTTTTGTAGTTACCATAGAGATACCGCATCGCACTGATTACCTGAGTAGGACGCTCTGTTATCGCCGTGAGCAAATTGCTTATTGCAACTGTACCGTCATGATCGCCAATACCATACGCATGATAACCGCCAGAACCGTCACTACCACCAAGCCCCCAACTGTTTTCGTTGTATGTAGAATAAAGTGTGCGATTATCGTAAGCATATTTATGTTGATGAATTGTTGCCTCAAAAGTATTTGTAGCATAACAGTCATAAGCATCTTTTTTACCTTGAAGATCAATAAACAATTGTGGATACTGATGAGTAAAAAGCGATTTCTCAAAAATATAACTTATATCATTATATGTTGCTGGCGCCCTTGTTAAACTATTCCAACCATTCGCATTGGGCAACTTTTTCACAGATTCAGGTGAACCCACTCCAAGCATATATGCAAGTATGCATTCGCTATAGTTGCCCATTTCGGTTTGATTAAACCCACCTTCTGGTGTCCAACCCCAATCAAGTAAATTATTGCCATTTAGCATCCAATTCCAATCAACTCGTCTATACATCTGGTCTGCAAAATCCCATGGCGCATTGTAACCATAATTCTTAAAATATTTTCCTGCAAACAATGCTCCTGAAAGAAATATCGACGAATCTATCGTTGAGAGTTCACTTCCGCTAACTCTTGCACCACCAAAGTTTGTATAATGGTAATAAAAACCTTTATACCGAACCAACATTGGAGAACCTGCTTCACTACTTTCAGGTGCATTAAAATATGCACTCAAGATTGTATATATTCGGTTATACGCATCGGTAAAATTTATCCATCCACGAGAATGGGCTATGCAGATATTTACCAATCCGAGTCCTGTGGCAGCAACACTCGTATATCCATATGTATCACTGGTAAAATTTTTCGTTCTATCTTGGACAATACCTTTATCAGGATTTGATTCTACCCAATAATACCAAAAAATTTGTTTTTGAATTAAATCCAATAACTGGTCGTCAGTCATAGTAGTTATATCGGGATAATGTTTTACCGTTAAATTAGTTTTTGGTGCCATCGCAGACTCATTCCCAGAACTATCTCTTGCAATCGCACGAAGTTCATATGTCTGTGGTGATTCGGATAGTTCTGCTGTATCCCAATATGCAGAATAAGTATTGTCTGAAATATCATAATCTGTTCCTATGGTTATCCAACTTCCAGCACTTGGACGATATTCAAACCTGATACTTTCTAACGTAGAATCTTGCAGCCCACTGTTCGCTGTACAGGTAAGCCAATTTATCCAAGTGAAATTATCGCTGTCAGCGACAGTTCTGCCGACCGCTGTATCCATAACTTTAAGATTTGTTGGTACGATTGGAAGTGTTGTATCGCCCGAATAACCGCTTTTTTCAAATTGTACATCGTCAATATAAACAGTGCCAACTTCGTGCCCGTAAGGAGTGTCCCAATATTTGATAATAAACACCACTTCGTCTATTTTATATCCAGCAGTACTTAAACCAGAAAAATGATAAAATGGTATTGTCATTTTTTTCCAAGAAGTGCTTATATCAATAATAATATATGTGTTAATAGTATACCCTGTGCGTTTAAGCTCTACTTGCATTTTTTCTGGATTATTAACACCAGGTTTTGCTTTTATCCAAAAAGTTATTTGGCTGTATGGAGAAAAATCTTGTGCCACCTTGCCCCAGCCAGTAGTGGTACCACCAACAATATTAAAAACACCTGCATAAGAATCTACCACTCGTACATCATAGTCCATTTGGAGACAATTTGGGGACGAATGATATTGCGATGAACTAAAACTACGGACAATGGACGCTGTATCAAAAACATCCCCCATCTCACCACCTGTACTATTTACACCTAATTTGTCGCCATAATAATCGAAACGAACAGTGCCCTGAAATTCTGATCCTATTATTAAGTTATCAATGTAGATTGATCCTGAGGTTGAACTATTGTTGGTAGTTGCTGCTGATTTTTCAAACACAATTGTCATTTCATATATTTTTGTCCAATCTGTAACATTACAAAAATTATCGAAAGGAATTGTAACTTTTTTCCACTGAGTAGTAACCCCACCGTCTAAATAATCATTAATATAGATACGGGACTTCCACCCACCAGCACCTGTGGAAAGTTCAATCTTGAAAAATTCACCACCTACCCCTCCTTTCACATAAAAACTCAGATATTTGTAGTCGCTTAAATCGCGAGGATTGGTATGATGAAATCTTGTCCAGTATCCTGAATACGATTCGTTAGCGGAAACATTGTAATTTATTTGTAATGAACAACCGCTGCCACCAACTGCAACCGTTGAAACTATAATTTCATTTGCAGTACCACCACTTCCAGTAAACGATCCACCAGGAGCACCAAGATTGTTTGGCGAAACACCATCATCAAAATCGTCAATTATTAATGTTGATGGATTTTTTACATACACGCTACCAGTAGTCGATGTTGATACAGTTAACGATATTAAATTATCCACAAAAATAGATAAAACGAGTAGCGTCGTTAACGCCGTCGCAAGATTACGCCCGACTTTAACTGGTTGAAAAAATACTCCTGTTAAAGTGGAAAATAGGACAAGCGATTTTTTTGTAAGTTTGTTTTTAATTTGTGTAATCATATTTAAATACGAACGGTCTAAAAACCGTTCACTTCTCGCAACGACAACTAACCGAGATTACTTCGCTTCGCCCATTTCATTCGCTACGCCCGCAATGGTATAATGGAAAAGCAAGCTTCCTTCCGGGGAGGTCATAAAGTAACGCATAAAAGCGCAGACCTTTTGTGATCTTTTCAAACGATCAAAAGTGGTGTATAATATATACACCGGACTTTAACCCCGGTAA
>JBDRIG010000054.1:0-3735 GCA_043816185.1 Elusimicrobiota bacterium
GGGAATTGCTTCGCGGAAACGCCTCGCCTTTGAGGGCGGGCTCTCACTCGCACCGCTAAAAGTCATAAGGTGAAAAATAATAGTGTATGCGGTGCTCCGTGAGGTTCCTCTCAGCAACCCCCTCGCTCTGCGATTAAAAAAGGTGTCCCGATAAATCGGGAAAGCTCTGCAGAAATTTCTTGCTTCGCTCTACGATGAGGAAGGTGGGGATTAAAAGGTGAAATATGCAAAAAATAAAATATCGTGCTGTTTTCAAAAGTAGTGGTTGGATTTTTGCCATTTGGGGAGCAATCGTTGTATTGAAAGGTTTATACGATGTTTTTATCGGACTCCCTGAATCAGAATTTGTTCCACTTGCTAATTGGTCTAAATATATTGGCTTTGAAATTGTTTACGGTTTTGCATGCATTTTGACGGCTCTTGTAATTTTTGAATTTTCTAAAAGCGTTCCGGAAATCCGCGAAACCGACACAGAAAGATTAAGTCCCACTTCAGTTGGTTGACGATTCTTTTGGCGAATGGGTTCTACCTGATGCATTAAGAAAATAGTTATCACCACAGTTCCGAAAAATGTGAAAAAACCAAAAAACCGAGACGTCTTATGTTTTGATTGGAAGGAATAAATGAAGTTGTAAAAATGTTAAAGAGTAAGTTAACAAGAAACATAGATGGAGGCTATTTAATTACTAAACCAAATCGTGATCGGTTCTGATATTTTTCAATTAAAGCGATTCGTTTCAGATAAAGTTTTTGTGAACGACTTGAGAACTAAATTGATACATAAAAATCTTTCGTGAAATTTTGGAGATTATAATCGATAATATTTTTTTACTACAACAGAACCTAAATACGGAGTTGTTCCGTGTTAGTTCAGAGGTATTTCTATGAAACCATATTCTAAAAAGCTTGGTAAACTTCCGCCCTATATTTTTTCAATAATAAATAATCTGAAAAAAGAGGCATACTTCAGCAAATTGGACGTTATTGATTTGGGCATGGGAAATCCCGATATTCCAACACCAAATTTTATTATCGAAAGACTTATCGACACGGTGAAAAATCATCCTGGTACACATCGTTATCCTCAGGCGAAGGGAATGCCGAAGTTAAGACATGCGATTTGTAATTGGTATAAAAAAAGATTTGATGTTGAATTAAATCCTGATAATGAAGCACTTGTTTTAATCGGTTCCAAAGAGGGAATTGCCCATATGTGTATGGCGTATTTGGATCCAGACGATATTGTACTTGTGGCAAATCCGGCATATCCTGTTCATCTTAATGGTGTAATTTTAGCGGGCGGAAGAATTCATAATATGCCGATTACGGCGGAAAATAGATGGCTTCCTGATTTGACAAAAATCCCAGAAAAAATTGCTCGTCAAGCAAAATTAATGTTTCTGAATTATCCAAATAATCCTACAAGTGCATGTGTAGACGATTTATCATTTTTTAAGGAAGTGGTTCGGTTCGCAAAAAAATATGACATAATTGTTTGTCATGACAATGCCTATTCAGAGGTTACTTTCAATAGATATGTTGCTCCGTCTTTTTTGCAAACACCTGGTGCAAAAGATATAGGAGTAGAATTTTACTCGCTTTCAAAAACGTACAATATGGCTGGCTGGCGTGTGGGATTTTGTTTAGGCAATTCAAAAATTATCGCACCATTAGAAAAATTCAAGTCGTTTATTGATTATGGCGTTCCTACATTTTTACAGTTGGCAGCGGTTACGGCACTGAATTCTCCTGACGATGTTATGAAAAAAACGCTTGAAGAATATAAAAAAAGGGGAGATAAATTTTGTGATGGATTAAACAAATTGGGATTTACCGTCGAGAAACCGAAGGCAACAATGTATCTTTGGGCGAAACTTCCAGAAAAATTTAAAAAAGCTGGTTCATTGAAATTTTCGCAAGATTTAATCAAAATGACAGGAATTGTTTGCTCGCCAGGAACGGGTTTTGGAGAATATGGAGAAGGATATATCAGATTTGCGTTGGTTACACATTTCAACAGATTTCACGACGCATTGTTGCGGTTAAAAAAATTTATAAAAAATCATGAAACAGATGTGGAATAAAAATGCGAAATGAACGTGAAAGTTTTGCATTGGTTTAGCGTGTAAATTTTATATCAATTAATGATTATGAATGGAGCGAATATGATAAACATAGGAATTGTCGGATGTGGAACGGTTGGCGTTAATGTTGTTAAAATTTTAGAAAAACATTCGGATATTATAAAAAGCAAAGTTGGCTGTGATATAAATATAAAATGGATTTGCGACAAAGATTTGTCGCGATTAAAACAACTCGATTTTCCGAGTGAAAATATTACAACAGATGTCAATAAGATAATTCTTGATCCATCAGTGGATATTCTTATTGAACTAATTGGTGAAAGCGATATTTCTAAAAAAATAATTATTGAAGCGATGAATAGGGGGAAACACATTGTTACTGCCAATAAAGCTGTACTTTCAAAATATTGGGACGAAATTTTCTCAGTTGCGTTAAGAAAAAAACTTCTCGTATATTTTGAGGCGGCAGTTGGAGCGGGGATTCCTGTTATTCAATCGTTAAACGAAGGACTTGCGGCAAATAAAATACAATCAATTGTAGGTATATTAAATGGTACAACTAATTTCATACTTTCAAAAATGACCGACAATAATATGGGTTTTGACGAGGCACTGAAACTTGCACAAAAATCCGGTTTTGCGGAAGCAAATCCGCTGTTGGATTTGAATGGTTCCGATGCTGCACAGAAACTTTCGATACTTGCATCAATTGCATTTGGCAATCATTTGCCATTTGAAAAAATTTATTGTGAAGGGATTTTGGGTATAAGTTCTTTTGATATTAGATGTGCCAAAAACGAATTTGACTATGTATTAAAACTACTGGCTTCCGTTAAAAACGAAAATGACGAAATTTCTGCAACGGTTTATCCAACATTCATACATTCTGAACATCCATTGGCAGCAGTTGAAAACGAATACAATGCAATTTATATTGAAGGCGATTCTTGTGGCGATATTATGCTTTATGGAAAAGGTGCTGGTGGCCCTGCGGCGGCGAGTGCCGTTGTCTCGGATATAATTTATCTTGCAAGAAATATTTTTTACAAAACTGCTGGAAAATTTCCCTACATTTTATACAACAAAAAAATAAAATTGAAAATAAAACCGATTGAGAAAGTTGAAAATAAATATTATGTAAGATTTTTAACAGTAGATAAACCAGGCGTGCTTTCAAAAATTTCAGGAATTCTTGGAAAAAATAATGTTTCTATCTCTGCATGTTTTCAAAAAGAGCGTCACAAAAAACGCGCTATCCCAGTTTTAATACTTACGCATCAAACGAAAGAAGGTAATATTAGAAAAGCAATAAAAATAATCGATGATTTGCCGATAGTAAAATCAAAAACGGTAGTGCTTCGGATAATGGAATAGTCGCTCGGGAATAAGTTTCTTTGAGACGCTCGTCAGAACTCGCTCTGCAATTTGCTCCTGGAACAAATAAGTCGCAAATTGAGGCTCTGCAGAAACTTTTCCCTCACTCTGCGATGATATAAGGTGAAAGGCATTAAAAGGGCGTTCGGGAATTGCTTCGCGGAAACGCCTCGCCTTTGAGGGCGGGCTCTCACTCGCACCGCTAAAAGTCATAAGGTGAAAAATAATAGTGTATGCGGTGCTCCGTGAGGTTCCTCTCAGCAACCCCCTCACTCTG
>JBDRIG010000055.1:0-28213 GCA_043816185.1 Elusimicrobiota bacterium
AAAAACTATTTTAGAGAAATTGTTTTATCGGAAAAAGCAGTAAATCGTGGTTATTTCAAAAAAGAATCGTTAGAGCAACTTTTTACCGAGCATACAACTGGCAAAAGAGACCATGGCTATCGAATGTGGGTACTTTTGATGTTAGAGTTGTGGAATGAAGTTTGTATATGAACAAAAAAATTTTTCTGCTAATTTTCATTCTTGCAATACTTGTAAGATTTATCTACTTATTAGTTTTTTCTGGATTACAGGATACCCATTTTGCTGATAGTTATGAATACAATAATTATGCGGTAAGTTTGATTAGTGGTGAAGGATATAGAAATGGTGAAATTAGAAGTTTCCGTATACCTGGGTACCCGATCTTTTTGGCGTCGATTTACTCCGTCTTTGGTCAATCTCAGCCAGCAGTAAAAATCATCCAAGTAATAATTAGTGGTTTTAATTGTATTCTGATTTATTTCGTAGCATTAAAAATAGCAGATTCAAAAACTGCTTTACTCTCAGCATTGATTTCTTGTTTTTACTTTGATCTATTTATCTGGCCGAGTCATATTATGACTGAAACTATTTTTACTTTTTTTGTAACATTGTTAATTTTATCGCTTCTATATACTGATAATGTGGTAATTTCAGCAGTTTGTCTTGGACTGACTACTTTAATCAGGCCAGAAGGAGCTTTAATTTCGCCGTTTATTTGTTTTTGGTTTTTTATAAGGTATAGGGACTCTTTGACAATAGCAATTAAGAAATCCATTTTAATGGGTATCTGTCTTATATTGATGATTGCTCCATGGACAATAAGGAACTATTTCGTCCATCGTGCTTTTGTACCTTTAACAACTCTTGGTGGAAATGTCTTCTGGGGTAGTAATAACGATTTATCAGGGGGGAGAGAATATCGACGTCATATAGAGAATCATATAAAGAAACTACCTAACCAGTTGACAGAAATTGAACTTGATAAACTTGGATATGAAGAAGGTAAAAAATGGCTCAAAAACCAATCATTGCCAAAAATCCTAAAATTGTATTTTCTTAAAATAGCGGCATTTCTAACTCCTTTTTCTGGCATTGGTGGTGGATGGTATGGATATTTGTCGGTGTATAATTTAACATATGGACTCCTATTTCCATTCTGGATTTTTGGGATGTATCTTATATTTAAACCTCCACATAAAGAGGCAATTCTATTGTTTTTCGTAATTTTATCCGGAGTTATGACAACATTAATTTTTTATGGTTTACCTCGTTTCAGGGCTGGAATTTCACCATGCATTATTATTTTTGCTGCTTCCGGTATGATGCATTTTTTTAGTATTTTCAAGAAAAAAATTACTATTGTATTTACTTCATTCATCTGGTTTTTTTTGAATATCATGGTCTATTTTTATTCAGAACCAATCAGTTCAACTATCAGGTCGGTAGTAAACATAATACGAAAGACAGGATAAATAAAAAAGTATTAAACTTCTGTTAGGAATGAATTTAATAGTTATAGCAAAGAAACTGAAATGAAATTATATCATTGGATAACATTATTGTTTTTAATGTCAGCATCTGTTTTTTTTAACCTGCAGGGAATAAACTGGGGGCTACCGTCCAAAGAAAGAACGGATCTCGTTTTTCCTGAACAGTTTCATACTGAATCTTTTTATTCATTGATGAAACAGACAAGGGAAGAAATTTATAAATTCAGTGAAGGTAGTCCGATAGGTCGTCTTAAAAATTCATCATTATCGCTTACACCGATTTTACAGAGTATGGGTGTTCAAGAAAACGGAAATTTATTTTTTAATGGTGATGAGAAAATTTTGGCAAATTTTATACGACCCTATTTATTGCGTTCTAATCATACTGATGAACAAATGACAATAGCATCTTTGTCGGGAATGTATCCAAAATCCTTTGATTTTAATCCACGAATATTTCCCTACGGCGGAGTTTATATCTATGGAATGGGTGTGTGGCTGGGACTATCGCATGTTTTTGACTTCATAAAAATCAGCCATGACTTAAATTTCTATTTTCAATATTCGGAAGAAATGGCAAAAATATTTGTGGCAGGACGATTATTGAACATATTTTTTTCGACTTTTACGATGATAATCATATTTACTATTGCCAAAAAAATCTATTCTATTCGCACAGCAATTTTGTCAATATTATTCTTTGCTATTTCTCCTGCCATGATTTTCCAGACGCACATAATGAAACCATATACTATGGCAACTACTTTTGCAATGTTGTGTGTTTATTATTCATTAGTTATAATAACGACTACACCATCAATAAAAAATTATGTTCTTTGCGGAATTTTTGCAGGGCTAACTATTGGTACAATGTCAACTTACGGAATCATAATTCTTGCACCTTTATTTGCTCATTTTTCAGTATCAAAATTAGTAAATAAAAAACTTGTTTATTGCTGCTTGGCATCATTAGTAACATTTCTTATAACAAACCCATACTGGCTACTTAAGTTTAATGATATGCTTTGGGAAATGAAAGGATCGGCCGGATGTTATGCATCCGGAAACTTATTAGCAATTGTAGGTTTTTTTGTACATCAATTACCTATAGGAGTACCGGTCAGTTTATTATTACTTTGTTTTTTGGGTGTAATATTATCTATATTCCAAAAAGAAAACTGGAACATACCCTTGATATCAGTCTCTGTTGTGCCACTGATAATTTTTGGATTTTTGCTTAGAGGTTATGAACCATCGATGCACAATACAAGATTTTTACTACCTTGGATTTCTATATTGCTGATTTTAGCAGCACGATTTGTAGATATTTTTCTTAATAAAAAATATGTTAGTTTTTTTATTGTTCTTCTAATCATATTTGCAATAATTCAATCTACATTGAGTTCAGCGATATGTATTAAAAATTTTCTCATAGACAGTTCTGCAAATTCAACACGACTTGAGGCAGGAAGATGGATTAGCGACAACATACCGGCTAATTCAATAATAGGAACAAACTATATGCCTGAACCAGCCCATTTTCCGCCTTTTGATTTTAGCAAGTATAAAATGGAGGTTATGCAAAGATATAACTTAAAAAAACTACCGGAATATTTTATATGTGTTAATGAAGTTCCGAAAGAAATACTTAATAACAAAAATTATACGCTAACTCAAAGTTTTAAACCTTTAGAATCCATATTCGGATTTAGGTTCAGCATGGGTAGTACACACATAAATTCGTCGGTGTACATTTTAAAGAGGATTTCTTAAGCCATCCCGTATCTGTTATGGAGGATAAGCGTAGGATTAGAGATTAGAGGAGGAATAGCGGAGTAAATGTGTGGAATTTTTGGAATTATAAATTTTGAGAGAAAGAATCCAGTGGAAAGAAATGAAATAAAAATTCCTCTGGATTTAATGACGTATCGAGGTCCTGATGATAATGGAATGTTTTTTGACAGATATTCAGGATTTGGTATAAGACGACTTAAAATAATAGATGTTGCAGGTGGACACCAGCCGATATTCAACGAAACCGACGATATTGCGATTGTTTACAATGGTGAAATTTACAATTACATTGAATTGCGTGAGGAGTTATTAAAAAAAGGACACAGGTTTAAGACAAAAACTGATACGGAAGTCATACTACATCTTTACGAAGAATTCGGCGTAAACTGTCTTGAAAAGTTGAATGGAATGTTTGCCTTTGCAATTTGGGATAAAAGAAAGGAAGAACTTTTTGTTGTAAGAGATCGTATTGGAATAAAACCACTTTTTTACTCAGTTACCGAAGGAAGTTTATATTTTTCATCCGAAATAAAATCTATTTTATCCTGTAAAAAAATTTCAAAAGAAATGGATATGCAGGCGCTGATAAATTATTTTTCATTTTATTATGTGTCGGCACCGTGGACGATTTACAAAAACATAAAACGGCTTATGCCGGGACATTATCTGTTACTAAAAAACGGAAACATAGAAATAAATCGCTACTTCCAATTTTCTTTCAAGGAAGAAAAAATGGACGAGCAAGAATGCGTCGGTGAAATAAAAAAAGCACTTCTCAATTCTGTAAAACGACATCTTCAAAGCGAAGTTCCTTTGGGCGTTTTTTTGTCAAGCGGACTTGATTCAACCTCAATTGTGGCTATGATGGGAAAACTCGGACAAACTACAAAAACCTACACAATTGGCTATGAAAATGGAAGGTCATATAACGAAATTGACGAGGCAAAAACAGTTGCTAAAAAATATAACACAATTCATTCCGATTGCATATTAAAACCGAAACAGGTGGAAGAATTTTTGCCTGAAATTATAAAGCATTTCGCTGAGCCACATGGCGACTGGACACAGGTTGCACTTTATTATCTGTCAAAACAATCAAAAAAAGATATAACTGTTGTTCTTTCTGGTGTAGGTGGGGATGAGCTTTTTGCAGGTTATCCAACATTAACAGCAGCAAAAATTTCAAACTTTTATAACAAATTGCCAAAGACGCTAAAAAAAATTATTAAATCCACCGTTAATAAATCTCCAACTTGTTATAACAGATTGAGTTTTGATTTTAAATTAAAATCTTTTATTAAAGGAACGGATATAATGCCAGAAATGGCACATCTGAGATATAAAGAAATTTTTTCTGATGACGAAAGGCAAAAACTTTTATATAATGTGGCAGGCGATGAACCTTTTGAAGTTTATAAGCAACATCTTAAAAATGTTGTAGATGAAAAATTGCTAAACAGATTGTTGTATCTTGACTTAAATGTTTTTTTACCTGATTGTGCTCTGCAAGTGACAGATATGGTTACAATGATGAATTCACAAGAATGTCGCGTTCCGTTTTTGGATTTGGAAATGATAAATCTGTCAGAAAGAATTCCTGTTGACTTAAAATTGCGCGGTTTTACTACAAAATATATCTTAAGAAAAGCATTGAAAGAATGTTTACCTGATGAAATTGCGAAAATGCCGAAAAAAGGACTTGCTATGCCAACTCCTTTTTGGCTTCAAAAAGAATTAAAAAATTTTACGAATGAAATTATTACGGAGGCGGAAAACAAAAGCACAGGAATGTTTAATTTTGATTACATACGACAAATACAAAAAGAACACAGTGATGGTAAAAAAGATAACACGAGAAAAATTACTTGTTTGGTTTCATTTTTTTTGTGGCAAAAATTTTATCAGTGAGCCGAGATAAACGATTTCACTGATGCATGGTTTTTATAACCATTGATTTTAATCGGCATAAAAAGGAATTTTTATGAAAAGCATTGCAATTGTTGGCTGTGGTTACTGGGGAAAAAATCTTGTAAGAAACTTTTATAAATTAGGCGTATTAAATACGATATGCGATACTGACGAGAAATTGCTGGGGAAGCTCAAAAAAAATTATCCTGATGTTCACTACGAAAAAACATTTGACAACATATTAGCCGATAAAAACATCTTGGGAGTTGTAATTTCAACGCCCGCATCTTCACATTATGAACTCGTAAAAAAATCACTTGAAAACGGGAAAAATGTTTTTGTTGAAAAACCATTTACAACATCGTTAAAAGAAGCGGAGGAATTGACAGAACTTGCAGAAAAGAAAAAACTTATACTAATGATTGGTTTCACATTTCTTTATAATTCGGCCGTAAGAAAAGTAAAGGAGATTATTGACTCGGGTGAACTTGGGAAAATTTATTATATCTATTCGCAACGATTAAATCTTGGTATCATCAGAAAAGACATAAATGTTTGGTGGAATCTTGCACCTCACGATGTTTCCATAATCAATTATTGGCTAAACCAAAAAGCAAAAACTGTCAGCGGTTTCGGAGTTTCATTTATTCAAAAAGAGATTGATGATTTTGTATCCGCAAACATAAAATTTGAAAATGGAGCAGCCGCAGCGATTCATGTATCGTGGCTTGATCCTCACAAAATAAGACAGATGACCGTTGTTGGAAGTAAAAAAATGGTAATATATGACGATGTCTTGTCAGATATGAAGGTCCAAATCTATGACAAGGGTATAGATAAATTTGAAGACTTTCAAACATTCGGACAGTTTCAATTAATCCACCGAGCAGGAGATATTTATATTCCTAAAATTGATTTTAAGGAACCATTGGAAGTTGAAGCGGCACATTTTATAGAATGTATCAAAGAAGGCAAAGAACCGCTAACATCGGCAAGAAAATCACTTCCAGTTGTGCGAATTTTGGAAGCAGTCCAGAACTCCATAAAACAAGGCAAAACAATAAATATATGAAAAAAAATTATTTCGTCCATAAATCAAGTTATGTAGACAAGAATGCAGAAATTGGCGATGGCACATCGGTATGGTATTTTTGTCACATCAGTGAAGGGGCAAAAATCGGAAAAAACTGCAACATCGGACAAAATGTTTTTATTGACAAAAATGTAAAAATTGGCAATAACGTAAAAATTCAGAATAATGTTTCCGTATATTCTGGAGTTGAAATTGATGACGGTGTTTTTTTGGGGCCATCGTGTGTTTTTACGAACGTGAAAAATCCGCGGTCTTTGTATCCGAAGAAAAAAAGCGAGTATTTTAAAACAAAAGTTAAACGAGGTGCTACAATCGGTGCAAATGCAACAATTGTTTGCGGAAACAGTATCGGACAATATGCTTTTATAGGAGCAGGAGCGGTTGTCACAAAAAATGTACCCGATAATGCTGTTGTAGTTGGCAACCCGGCAAAACAAATCGGATGGGTTTGCGAATGTGGTGGTAGAGTCGTTTTTGATAAAAAAATCGGTAAATGTTTGAATTGTAAATTATCATACAAGGAGAAAGAAAAATGTATAGAGAAAATAAAATAGCACTGGTAATACCTTGTAGAAACGAAGAAAAACTGATAATTCCGACATTACAAGGTGTTCCAGAATTTGTCGACAAAGTTTATGTTATCGACGATAAATCAACGGACAAAACATCGGAAGTTGTAAAAAATTATTCTGATAAACGAGTTGAGTTGATAGTCCATCAAAAAAATATAGGTCCTGGTGCTGCAATAATAACTGGCTACAAAAAGGCAAAGAATGACAATTTTGATATTGTCGCCGTCTGTGGTGGGGATAATCAGATGCCGCTTGATCAATTAAAAAATTTACTTGATCCGATAGTTGATGATGATGCAGATTATACGAAAGGCAATAGATTTATGGAAGGTGGTGAAAAACTTTCCGATATGCCAATAACACGGGTCATCGGCAATACAATAATATCGCTTCTTACAAAAATCGCATCAGGTTATTATAAAATATTTGATGTTGTGGACGGTTTTACAGCAATAAATAAAAAAGCACTCCACACAATTGACTGGGACAAGGCATGGGGAAAATACGGCTACCCTATGGATTTTCTAGTCCGTCTAAACATCCATTGCTTTAGAGTTATGGATATTCCAAGAAGAGCGATTTATCTTGATGGTGTAAGGCAGTCGCAGATAAAAGGTCTTTCATATGCACTGCGAGTTTCTCCGATGCTATTAAAAAACTTTTTTTATCGTCTATACAAAAGGTATCTCATTGGGGATTTTCATCCTTTAATTTTTATGTATATAACGGGCCTACTATTACTAATTTTGGGTTTTTTTGTGGGATTATATATAATTATAACAAAATTAGGTGGTACATTCCCATCAGGAGCGACAGCAATTTTATCAGCACTTCTTATAATTTTTGGCGGACAGTTGTTTCTCTTTGGAATGCTGTTTGATATGATGGAAGAAAAAAAATGAAAATAGTATTGATTAATCCTGCATGGACTGATACATTGGGTAGTTTTGCACAACTTGGTCGAGAAAGAACATATTCGCCACCTTTGGGGTTGTGTTATTTAGCGGCAGCATTAGAAAAAAACGGACATACGGTAGAGATAATCGATGCTGAAGTGGAACGACTATGTTTAAAAGAAGTTCTTCTAAAAGTAGAGAATATTAAACCAAATATTATAGGCATAAATATATTTTCACCTACTCTTCATAAATCAAAAGAAATAGCGGAAAAAATAAAAATATCTTTACCTCATATCCCAATTGTTGTTGGTGGAGCGCATGTTTCAATAATGAAGGAACAAGCACTACTTGAATGTTATGATTATGGCATTATTAACGAAGGAGAACATACTATTGTTGAATTTCTCAAAGTAATTGAGGGGGATAAAAAACCATCAGAGATAAGAGGACTTATTTATAGAGAAAAAAATAAAATAGTAGTTAATCATGTGTCAGAAATAACTCAAGACATTAACTCTCTCCCGTTTCCAGCAATTCATTTATTGAAAAAAAATCTATATCAACTAAAATTTGTAAATGGTCGAAAAACAATCTATACTTCAATCATGGCTATGCGTGGTTGTCCATTTGAATGTGTATTTTGCAGTGAGCCACTAATTGGTGGTAGAAAGGTGCGGTTTCGTTCACCTGAAAATATCGCTGATGAACTTGAAAGCATTAATCGGCAACTAGGTATTAGCCATTTTACTTTTGTTGATTCAAATATTACACTTAACAGAAATCAAGTTATCGGAATTTGCGACCAAATTAATAAAAGAAAATTATCTATAACATGGGAAGGATGGACGAGAGCTAATTTAATTGACGAGGATTTGCTTAAACGGATGAAAGAATCGGGGTTTGTTAGGATGAGTTTTGGAGTTGAAAGCGGTGATCCTGAAATTCTCAAAATAATAAAAAAAGAAGTTTCATTGGATTCCATTAAAAATGCTTTTAGATTGTGTAAAAAACTCAAAATTGAAATATCCTGTTCAGCAATGCTTGGACTTCCTGGTGAAACCAGAAAAAGTGTAAATAAAACTATTGAATTTATTCGCAATACACCTGAAATACTGTATTCAAATTTTTCAATCGCTATTCCATATCCAGGGACAGAGTTGTTTGATATGGCACAAAAAGGAAAGCACGGATTGAATCTCATTGAAAATGACTACACAAAATGGGCACGGTATGACAATGGTCCAATGTCGGTTAATGATTTAACCCCGCATGATTTAGTACGCTTGCAAAAAATTGGGCTTCTTAAAATCCATCTTACACCTAAAAGAATACTTGCAAGTTTAAAAATAATTAAACCGTTTACTCTTTTTCCTATATTTATTCGTCTACTATTTGCAAGTTTACAGGACTTGAAAACCTTTTTTAATCTGTCCAGGAAAGAATAATCACCAAGTATTGGGTATAAAAAATGTTATATAAAAGTTTAATTTCTAACGAAAAAAAGTTTATCGTATTCATCTTTTTACTATCGCTTTTTATAAAAGTTGTATATGTTTTACAATTAAGCCCACAAAAACTTTCCCCTGATGCTTATGATTGGATGAACATTGCTTCCGGTATAGCATCTGGAAATGGTTATGGGGATGTATGGAGACCGCCTGTGTATCCATTATTTTTAGCAAGTATATTTTCTTTGTTTGGTAAATCGGTAGTTTTATTAAGGTTAATTAATTCATTGATGTGTAGTGTAACTTGCATTTTGATATATTTCATTGGTAAAAAAATTTTTTCGTCAACGGTTGGAAAGGTTTCGGCAATATTGTTATGCTTTTATCCATATACAATTGCTTATGCTGGCGATTTAATCTCCGAGACATTTTATGCCTTTTTAATTTCCGTATCTATATTATCTATATTAATTTGCTATGAAAATCCGAATCTAAAAAATACGATTTTTACCGGGATAGTATTGGGGATAACAACTTTAACCAAATCTACAATACTACCGTTTTTTTTGTTTGCGTGTGCGTGGTTATGGTGGACAACCAAATCGTTTAGAACTGGATTTTTGTTGGGAATTTTCATATTGATAACAATAGCACCATGGACATTAAGAAACTATATCCATTACAAGCAGTTCATTTTGATATCTCCTGCTTATCAAACTTTGTGGTCTTGCAATAATGATACTGCAATGATTTTGGAAACAACAGGAGAGTTAGATACACCGGCACCAGATTGGAATATTCTTCCAGATAGGTTTTCTGAGTATATAAAATTACCAAGAATGGAATCGGAAAAAATTTTTAAGAAAGAAGCAATAGAATGGATAAAAAACAATCCAGAAAAATACAGATGGCTTATGAAAAAGCGTTTAATTCATTTCTGGCGATTATATCCAATGATGGCATATAAATGGCAAAAAATTGTAGCGTTCCTTACATCAGGTATGTATATTCTGCTTTGTTGGGTTGGTGTAGTATTATCAATAAAAAAATTTAAAAAAACTTCTTTATTGATATTTCTTCTTATTATTTTTACTTTGGCTTATCTGCCTTTTGTAGTAGTCATTCGGTACAGAGTTCCACTTGATCCATACATAATAATTTTTGCATCGTATACGATTCATTTTATATGGACAAAATTAAAATCTTTCATCTTATCACGAGTTTGAATATTGGCGGAACTGAAAAAAATCTACTGACGGTTCTGAAGAACCTCAACCATAAGTATGATTTTTTTGTTGGTTATTTGAAAGAAAAAGGGCAGGTTGCTTATGAGATCGAGAAATTTGGAATTCCTGTTGAAAAATTTAGTTTTTTTTCACTCATAAGTCATCTGAAAAAAAACAAGTATAAAATAATTCATACACATCTTTATAGGGCAAATATACTTGGTCGCCTCGCAGGTAAAATTGCCGGAATACCAGCGGTAATTTCTATTCAACAAAGTATTGATAGGTGGAGAAAATTCTATCACATTTGGCTCGATAAATATACGACACGTTTTTGTGATTTAATAATTGCAAATTCTCGAGCAGCGAAAAATGTTCTTATCGAAGAAGAAAAAGTTTCAGCAGAAAAAATTGTTGTGATATATAATGGTACTTCCTTTAACTCCGAAGTTGTTGCAAATCGCAAATCAATAAATGAGTTTGTTGTTGGATGTGTGATGCGATTACATATAGAAAAAGGAGTATATTTAATTCCAGAAATAGCAAAAATTGTGAAAAATTATGATACCTCTAATTTTTCAGATAAAGGTAAAGATATAAAATTCTCAATTTTTGGCGATGGACCTGAAAGAGATAATTTAAAATTACAAATTACAAATTACAAATTACAAAATGAGGTTAGGCTTTTTGGGTGGCAAAACGATTTAGAAAAAATTTACAATTCCGTTTATATTTTGTTACTTCCGTCTATAGAGGAATCATTTCCACAAGCGGTACTTGATGCAATGGCCTTCGGAATACCTGTTGTTGCAACAGACGTCGGGGGACTTTCCGAACTCGTTGAAAACAATAAAACGGGAATCTTAATTAAAAATAGAACACCAGAAGCATTTGCCAGTGCGATTTTGTCAATAATAAAAGATCAGCGTCTCTATCAGTATTTTTCTGAAAATTCAAGAACAAAAGCGGCCGAATTTACAATTAAAAAAATGGTAAATTTAACTGATGATATTTATCAAAATCTATCAAAATGATTTGGATTATACTTTTAGTTTCAGCAATAATACGATTGTGGGGAATAAACTTTGCATTTCCATTACGATATGCTCATATAGATGAATCCGTTGTTATTTTTTATACGACGCGATTTTTTACAGGCGACTTTAATCCAAATCCTTTTTTTGATTACCCGACACTTTATCTGTATTTGCTTTTTTTTTGTTATTTTCTGTTTTTTTGCGGCGGATTTATATTTGGAAAATTTGAGGTAATTCACAATTTCATTGTATTTTGTAATACCAATGCTGTGCCTTTTGTTTTAATAGGGCGACTTCTCACCGTTGTTTTCTCAGTCACTACAATTTATCTTACCTATTTATTTGCAAAGAAACTTTTCGATAAAAAAACTGGACTTATAGCAGCACTTTTTCTATCATTGAGTTGGCAGCATATTTTAAGTTCACATTATGCTACAACCGATATCGCAGCAACATTTTTTTCATTACTTTCTATCTACTTTATATGGGATATTTACACGAAAAATGACTTAAAAGCATATCTTTTAGCAGGATTTTTTTGTGGGCTTTCCATTGCTGTAAAATACTACGGTGGAATCCTTTTTTTGGCAATAATTTTATTCGGCTGGAAAAATAAAAAATATATTTTATATTCATTTTTTGTAACAATAGCTGGTTTTTTTGTTGGCTGTCCGTATGCTTTTATCGATTACGTGAGTTTTTGTGAGAGGTTTATTGATAGATTCAATCTGATTGTTGGCGGAAAAAAATCAAAATTGTTTCATGGATTTTTAAGTTATCCCAATATTGTGATTACAGGTTTAGGGCATTTTTTAACAGTAACATCTGTTTTAGGAATTGGATTTTTAGTAGTGAAAAAAATTAAACAAAATATTTTTTTACTTATAATTATTTCAATTTTAATAATATTTTTTGGCAGTTGGAAGGGGCTTTCAAGACACTACATACTTGTACTTTATCCACTTTTTGCTACAATATCTGCGGTTGTTGTTTTGAAAATTAGAAGTAAAATTATCTTTTTCATTGCCGTTGGTTTATTTATTATTGCCTCACTTCCTAAAATTATAAAAACAGATATTTTGCTGTCTCAAAAAGATACACGCGTTACTTCGAGAGAATGGGTTTTAAAAAATATTCCAGAAAAAGCAAAAATACTTAGAGGTCATTTTTGTCCAGAATTTCCAAAAGACAATTATTCTGTAACTATTGACTGGTATAGCAAAATAAAAAATGGTGATTTTGCAAAAATACGCAAAGATTTTGATTATGTAATTACAAGTTCTCTTCACACAGATTCAGAAATGTTTACCAATAATCTTGAAAATTATGGAACTAAAATATATGAAATATCCAAAAAATCATTTGGTGAATTTCAAAACCCGACGATAAAAATCTATAAATTAAAATAATTGCATTTGGTTGTGGCAGATTTATTTTGGTTGCAGCAGATTTACAGAAAACAATTACGGTGGTTAATGACGATAATTTTATCTTCACGATCGATGTTTTTATTATTACCATTTTATCGCTACTGATCTATTTATGATAAAAAATAAAAAAGTTATTGTTGTGATGCCAGCATATAATGCCGAAAAAACACTTGAAGAAACATATCTTGATATTCCAAAAGATATTGTTGATGAAATTATTCTTGTCGATGACGTCTCAAAAGATCAAACAGTTGAAATTGCTATGTCACTTGGTATAAAAACTATTGTTCACGAAAAAAATACAGGTTATGGCGGAAATCAGAAAACATGTTACCGCGAAGCGTTGAAAGATGGTGCCGACATAATTATTATGATTCATCCTGATTATCAGTATGATGCACGACTAACACCGTATATCGCTGGGATTGTTGCCGACGATATTTGTGACATTGTTTTAGGCAATAGAATTAGAACAAGGCAAGAAGCACTTTTAGGTGGAATGCCGTTTTATAAATATATTGCAAACAGGGTTTTAACAATTATTGAAAATTTCCTTTTAGGGCAGAATCTTGGTGAATTTCACTCGGGATTCAGAGCCTATTCAAGAAAAGTTCTTGAAACGATACGTTGGGAAGAAAATTCTAATGATTTTGTTTTTGATCAACAATTTTTAATTAAAGCTGTTGCTTGTAAATTAAAAATTGGCGATATACCTGTCCCAGCAAAATATTTTCCCGAAGCATCGTCCATAAATTTTTTAAGAAGTTGTAAGTATGGTATATCTGGTTTGATTTTTGCCTTTAGATGTCTGTTGCATCGGACAGGAGTGATTCACAGCAAAATTTTTACTCCATTAAATAAGCATTAGTATCTAACAAGACAAACAGAAAATCAAAAAAAGAGAAATTAGAGAATTGTATAATGACAATCACACACCATTGCACAATCGTTCCGAGCAGTAAATAAATTATCTATATAATTTGGCTTTTAAACTGCGTAAAAAAAATGATGAAAAAAATATTTTATTTTCTCACGTTTTGTTGGATGGCAATCGTTGTGTGCTTATATTTTTTGAAATTCCCATTGCCTAATTTTGCACAACATATTTCGGAATTGTTTTTTTTATTTGTTTTGCTTTTTGCATCGTTTCAAATCGGAAATTTTTTGTTAAATAAATTCGATTTAATTTTGTCGGCTTATTCAAAAATTCCCCTTGCTATTGGTATTGGATTTGCAATATTTTCAATAATTACATTTTTTTTAGGTAGTCTTGGATTTTTGTATAAACCTGTTTTTTATATCTTGTTTTTCACCCCCCTTTTTTTCCTAATAAAAAATTTTAAATGTTGTAAAAAAGTAGAATTACCCTCTTTTAATTTATCGGAAATATTTTTAGTCATAATTTTTTTTGTTTTTTTTGGAATTGCATTTATTGGAGCATTAACGCCACCAACATTTTACGATTCGCTGGTTTACCACTTAGCTGTTCCTTCGCAGTATCTCAAAAATCATAAGATTATAAAAATTACAACCAATCTTTTTTCAAACTTTCCACAAAATATTGAAATGCTTTATACGCTATCACTTGTGTTGTGTAATGACATCCTTGCTAATCTCATACATTTTGTTTTTTTCCCCTTAACATCACTTCTTATGTATGGATTTCTAAAAGAAAAATATAACAAGAAAATATCCATTTTTTCGTCTTTGATTTTTTCAACAACGCCGGCTATTGTTATATTGGCATCAGGAACGTATATTGATTTAGGACTTACATTTTATCTTTTCTTAAGTTTTATTTCTCTTATGAAATGGGTACAAACACAACAAAACAAATGGCTTATTTTGGCAGGATTTTTATGCGGGTTTTCTTTGGGAATAAAATACACTGCTGGGATTTCCGTAGTAATTTTTATTCTAATAATTTCCTACGATTGCTTTCTAAAAAAACAAAACATTTTTTTTAAAATAGCATTATTTATAACGGCCACGTTTTTGGTTTTTCTACCATGGCTTGTTAAAAATTATATTTTTACAGGAAATCCAACCTTCCCGTTTTATATTTTCAGTAATGTTCCCGATTACATACAAAAATACCTATTGCATGTTTCTCAACATGGAATGTCTGGAATCCTTGGTTTTCTTAGTTTACCGTGGAATATAACGATGGATGGTACTAAATTTGGAGGGGGTTTTGATATTATAGGCCCGTTTTATCTTATTTTTTTGCCCGCTTTACTTCTAATAACAAAAACGGATAAACTTATAAAAATATGTTTTGTATATTTAGCATTATATTTCCTTTTTTGGTCATTTTCTTGCAAGGTTTTAAGGTTTCTTATTCCGATATTTCCAATTGCCGCAGTTGTTTTTTCTGTGTGTATTTTTGAGTTTATCAATGGTCAGAAATTAGTTGAAAGCATTGTAAAAATTATTTTTTCCGTTATAATAATATCTAATTTTGTCGTTTTGATATTTATACAGAATTTTATAGTACCTCTTCCTCAATTATTTGGAAATATTACAAAAGATGATTATCTTTTTTCAAATGTTCTTAATCCAAATAATTTTTATAGTGCTGCGAAATTTATGAATAAGACATTTGACGCTACCTCAAAAACGCTTTTTGTCGGCGAAAGCAGAAGTTATTATACAAATTTTGATACAATATCAAGTAGTCCTTTTGATCCAGATGTTTTTACGGATATGGCAAACAATTCAAAAACAGCAGAAGAACTTTTATGCAATCTACAAAATGCTGGTTTTACAAATATTTTTTGGAATCATGCGGAATACGAACGGCTTAGAAATGGTTTCAGACCAAATAATTTTACAGAACAGTCGGTTAAAATTGTAGATATTTTCAAAGAAAAGTATTTAAATTTGTTATATCAAAACAAGGGGCTTTGCGTTTATAATATAAAAAAATAGTTGCATTGGTGGTGTTGGTATTAATCAAATGATTTATTATCTTTACTCGTTTTTGATATCTTTTTTTGTGGCAATTATTACAACACCGATTTTAATAATTATTGCAAGGAAATACGGTATTAAAGATCATCCGATTACATCTGTAAAAACACACAAAATTGCCACCCCATATCTCGGCGGGCTTGCGATATTTTTTGGGTTTGCAGTATCGCTTCTTACAATCAGATGTATTACAAATTTTCCAACAGGTACCTTGAGATCCCTACGCGGGATTATAATTGGATCGATTTTTGTAATAATAATTGGTTTGATTGACGACTTAAGAACTATTGGGTTTAAGATAAAATTTTTATTACAGGTAATTATTGCAATTATTCTAATTAGTTTTGATATAAGAATAAAATTTATTCAACCTCAATATTTATCTGATATTCTCACTATAATTTGGGTAGTTGGAATTATAAATGCTATCAATATCATTGATATAATGAACGGTTTGGCATCAGGTGTTTCGTTTATAGCAGCAATGACTTTTCTTTTTATAGCACTTCCAACAGAAGAGATGTATGTTAATCTTACAGCCGTGGCGTTGGCGGGCGGAATTTTTGGTTTTATTAGATATAATTTTCCAAAAGCAAAAATTTTTATGGGCGATACTGGCAGTATGTTTCTTGGTTTTATTTTGGCGGTTTTATCGTTGGGAACATCCTACACAAAAATCAATAACATAGCACTTTATTCTCCAATTCTTATTCTCGGAGTTCCTATTTATGATACACTATATGTGATGTATTTGCGAGCTAAATTAGGTAAATCTCCATTTTTGGGAAGTAGGGATCATTTTGCACTTCGTCTCGAAGCAGTTGGATTAACCAGAAAAAATGTTGTAATTTTAATCTGGTTAATTTCCATAATTTTAAGCCTTACCGCTTTTGCTATATCACGGGTTCAATTATTTGTTGCAATTATAATTTATGCATTAATACTTGCATTGGCAATTTTGGGAGGTTGGGAACTTTCCAAAATCAAAATGGAGTAAAAATTTTAGGCAGACAAAAACTGATGTAAACAGATGATAAAATTGGTAGAAATCGGTTAGTTATCTGTATCGTTTAACAGACTGTGTCGCAATCCATCTTTTACCATCTAGTGTTGGATTGCAGTACCATATTTTACCATCAGTTACTATCTTCTATAAAAATGCAACTTTTTAGCTCATTGCGACACAGTCTCTAACTCAGTGTATATCTTTTTAACCAGCCCTTTATTTTTGCTTACATTATCTTTTTATGAAAATTGATACAGTAATACTTGGTGGTGGCATTACGGGTTTATCCGTCGCATACCACTTATCTCAAAAAGATCCATTTGGAAAAAATGAAAAATATATCTTGCTTGAAAAAGAGCATAGTGTTGGCGGATTGTGTAAATCCGTCACTGATAAAGAAGGTTTTACTTATGACTACACAGGGCACCTGCTTCACATAAAAGTTCCATACGTAAAAAAACTTGTTAAAAAATTGCTAAGAAAAAATCTTACTTTGAAAAATCGTAATTCATGGATTTATTCAAATCCTGCCAATACGCGTATGGGCGGAACCTTCACACGATATCCATTCCAAGCAAATCTCTTTGGACTTCCAGAAAAAATAATTTACGAATGTATAAAAGATTTTGCAGAATCAAAACTTCTCAATCCTCAACCTTCAATCTACAAGCCGCAACTCTGTTTCTATGATTGGTGTACTTCAACTTTTGGTAAAGGTATATCAAAATACTTTATGATTCCATATAACGAAAAACTCTGGAATATGGACATAAAAAAATTGACGTGTGATTGGCTTGGCAATTATGTTCCACAACCAACTTTGCATGAAGTAATAAGCGGTGCTTTTGCCGATAGTAATAAAAAAATTGGTTATAACGCTACTTTTTTTTATCCTAAAAATGGAGGAATCCAATCGCTCATCGATAAATTAAAAACCTCAAACATAAAAACCGACGTGAAAATAGTATCTATAAATGTCTCAAAAAAACTCATTAAAACAAGTATTGGTGATATAGAGTATAAAAATCTTATATCCACAATTCCACTACCAGAACTTGTAAAAGTTATAAAAGACATACCGACAAATATAAAAGATATGGCAACAAAATTAAGATGGACATCGGTATTGAATATAAATTTTGGTATAAAAAGAGAAAATATTTCTGATAAACATTGGGTATATTTTCCGGAAAAAAAATTTAGTTTTTACAGAGCAGGTTTTTATCATAATTTTTCCAAATCACTTTGTCCTGATGGGACGTCCTCAATGTATGTAGAAATTTCTTGTCGAAATGGGAAAATCGATAAAGAAAAAATGTTTAAAAAAACCATTGGCGAATTAAAATCCGCAGGGATATTAAAGTTTTCCGACAAAATAATTTCAAAATGTATTCTCGACATTCAGTATGCATATGTGGTTTACGATAAAAATAGAAACATGGCCGTTAAAGCAATTCAAAAATATCTACAAAATAAATCCATATTTTCTATTGGCAGATATGGTGGATGGAAATATTCAACAATGGAGAATTCGATTTTGGAAGGACGAGATATGATAAAATGGCTGAAAAAATAAATCCAGTTACAAATTTAATAAATAATTCACAAAAAACTGAAACAAACGCTGCTGTCGGCGTAAAAGTTGCCTATATCATTACACTTTTAGAACTCGGAGGAGCACAAGAAGTTGTGCTGTATACCTGTGAGCATCTTAATAAAAACAAATTCGATGTTATATTAATTTGTGGAAAAGGTGGCAAACTCGACAATAAAACAAAAGACATAAAAACATTTTTTGTGAAAGAATTAGTGCGACAAATAAATCCTATCAACGATTTACTCGCTTTTGTAAAAATTTATAAAATTTTGAAAAAAGAAAAACCAGATATTGTTCACACACACTCATCTAAAGCTGGAATTGTTGGACGTTGGGCTACATATTTTTTACGACTTACGACTTATGACTTACGATTTATGAAAATTGTTCACACAATTCATGGTTTTGGTTTTAACGATGAACAGAATTATTTTGTCAGAAAAATTTACATTTTTGTTGAATGGTTAGCAGCAAAAATCACAAATAAATTCATTGCTGTCTCTTACGAAAATATATCTAAAGGACTGAAAAATAAAATCGGTTTTGAAAAACAATACACGGTAGTACGAGCTGGAATAAAAATTAGTGATTACCAAATTAAGATTGATATTGATAAGAAAAAAAAAGAGTTTGGAATTAAAAATGAGTCTGTTGTTGGAATGGTTGCTTGTTTTAAGAAGCAAAAGGCACCACTCGATTTTATAAAAACTGCAAAATTGGTGTGCAATGAAAAACCCGATACCAAGTTTATACTTGTTGGAGATGGGGTTTTAAGAGGGAAAATCGAATTTGAAATTAAAAAATTAAATTTGGAAAAAAATGTAATACTTGCTGGTTGGCGGAATGATGTAAATGAAATTATAAAAATTTTTGATATTTTTATTTTAACATCGCTTTGGGAAGGACTTCCAATGGTAATTATAGAGGCGATGGCAACTGGTATTCCAGTAGTTGCAACATACGTTGATGGAACGAAAGAAGTTGTTCAGGAAGGTTTAACTGGTTTTGTTGTTCAACCTCACGAGACAGAAAAAATGGCTGAAAGAATTTTGAGATTGCTAAACGATGTTAATTTACGAAAAAAGTTTTCTGAAACTGCAAAAAAAAGAGTTCAAGAATTTGATGCTGATTTAATGGTTTTAGATCAAGAAAGACTATACCTATCACTACTTTATTAAGTGACTCATTTACTGACAACCTATTTTATATTCATGGTTATTGCAATAAGGCGTCATCGCGAGGGCGAAGCTCGTGGCATCTTGCTTTTTTGGACAACGACGAGATTGCTTCGCTGTCGCTCGCAATCAGACTGTGTCGCAATCCATCTTTTACCATCTAGTGTTGGATTGCAGTACCATATTTTATCATCAGTTGCTATCTTCTATAAAAATGCAACTTTTTAGCTCATTGCGACACAGTCTCAATGACAGACAAGGTCGCCCACAATGACAAACTGAACTTAATGAAGTAGTGCTATCACTAATCTAAAATATTATGCTTTGCCAATTACGAAAGTTTATCGATATAAAAATAACAGTTATTTTAATTTTGTCAGCCGTACTGTACTTACTATCTACAAATTATCATTATGTTGGCTATTTCAACGACGACGCCCACTATATTTTAATAGCGCGAAAAATCTTTTCACAACCATTTTGTAAATACCCACCTTTTTTCCCATTCATTATATTTATAGTATCAAAACTGTTAGGCGATTCATTTTTTGTTCTGAAATTAATATCGATTACTTCAACATTGTTTTGTGCAACGTTAATTTATTTTTTTTGGAACAAAATTGAAAAAAATATAATAATTCCAATTCTAATTTTGTTTTTATTACACCCTTTAATATTAATTTTTTCCACACAAGTTATGTCAGAAAGTATCTATTTACTTTCATGTGTGGTTTTTTTTGTAGTTTTTGATAACATTCTTGAAAAAAAATTAAAACCTGTAAATATTTTATATCTAACACTACTCGCCGCAATTCCCATCTATATCAGAATAATAGGAATAACAGTTCCAATATCCTTGGCGTTATATTTTATAATTAAAAAAAGAGTTAGTATCTTTTTGTATACAACTTTGCTTTTAGTTATTTTTTTAGCACCCCTATTTATCTGGTGGCATCCTTCAACTTATTATGAAGAATTGAACAAAATTTTTCTTTTAGAATTTGTAAAAAATATATATTTTTATTCAAGTAATATTTTTAATATATTTTTCTCTCCACTAACCGGAAATTTTTCTCCAATAAAGTCAACAATAGGTTTTTTCATATTATTTTTTATAGCAGTTGGCTTATATGACAAAAAAGTAAATTTAATCCAAAAGATTTACTTTATAATTTATCTAATTTTTATTATGTTTGTATCCTATAAAGATATGAGATATTTGCATGGTATTGTGCCTTGGATTATTCTTTTTGCATTTTTAGGAGTATCGAAAGTATTAAAAACCAAATTTTTATATTTAGTGACCATACCATTTGCTTTATTATTTTTTGTATCAGATATAAAAATAATTACCGATTCGCTAACAAAAAAAACTTACAATCTTTTTTTTCCAAAAGAAACTTATTTTTTTATGAAAACCTCAATACCCAAAGAAGATAAAATAATTTCAAGCCAAGCTGGCGCCTCAGAACTTTATACAGGCATAAAGTCATACCCATTTGGTTATTATAATTTCCAAGACGATGATCTTTATTACAACCTACTTAAAGAAAGAATAAATTATATATTATTTTTTTCACCAAACAGAATACAAATTGGCGTCGGAACTCTTATACCAATATTGTCTGTAAAAGAAATTGCAAATTCCGACGCAAGGAGATATTTGCCTATTTATCTAAATATGAAAGAATCAACGAAAATATATAAAGTTATACCACCAATTAATAAAGAAAATTATATTGAATCCTATGAAGAAATCGCGAGTGCTTTACAATTAATCGATTTGAAAGATTTTTCCAAAGCAGAAAAAGTACTTATTAAAATTGTAAAAAAAGAACCTTCTTTGGTTAAGGCAAGGAATATTTTAGCGAATGTCTGCATTTTGCAGAATAAATTATTTTGTGCTGAAAAAGAATTGCTTTTGTCCACAAAAATTAATCCAGATTATCCAATGACATTTGCAATACTTGGACAATTGTATTTCTTTAATGGTGATAAGATCAAATCAAAAGAATTTTATGAGCAGGCACTGTTACTTGCAGATAAAAGGTATGATTTTAAACTCTCAAAAAATATAAAACAGGATTTAATGATGTTGAAAAATGCTGGAAAATGAAAAAATAAATTTATCATGTAGCATATCAAGGCAAAGTAAAAAAATTGACAAACCAACAAAAATTATATACAATTTTCATAGCAATAAGTAAGAAATAAGGGGGAAATTTTATGAATTATTTTTTAACTGATGAGCAAGGGATGATTGTTGATCTTGCAAGAAAGGTTGCAAACGAGAAAATCAAGCCTGTTCGACAGGAATTTGATGAAAACGGTGAATTTCCGTGGGAAATTGTAAAGGAACTTTCTCAGGCCGACCTAATGGGACTTTATATTTCGCAGGATTATGGTGGGTTTGGAGGTGGGGTGATGGAATTGTGCCTTGCCGTCGAGGAATTGTGCAAAGTTGATGGCGGAATCTCGCTTTCACTTGCCGCAACAGCACTTGGAACATTTCCTATAATTTTGTTTGGTACCGACGAACAGAAGAAAAAATATCTTCCAAGAATTGCAAAAGGCGAGTCGCTCGCTGCATTTGGATTAACTGAGCCAGAAGCAGGAAGTGATGCGGGCTCAACAAAAACAACTGCAAAAAAAGATGGCGACCATTACATATTAAATGGGACAAAATGTTTTATCACAAACGGTGGAGTCGCAGAAGTTTATACAGTAATTGCTATGACCGATAAATCAAGAGGTTCACGTGGGGCATCCGCATTTATAGTCGAAAAGGGAACTCCTGGATTTTCATTCGGAAAAAAAGAAAACAAAATGGGGATCCGAGCGTCAGCAACTTGCGAATTGATATTTCAGGATTGCAAAATTCCAAAAGAAAATCTTTTAGGCAAGGAAGGTGCAGGTTTTATCGTAGCGATGAAAACACTTGACCAATCAAGACCTGGTGTTGCAGCACAGGCGTTAGGCATAGCCGCTGGTGCATTAGACGAAGCCGTTGAGTATGCAAAAACAAGAAAACAATTTGATCATCCAATTTCGTCGTTCCAAGCGATACAACATATATTGGCAAACATGGCGACGGAAGTTGAGGCAGCACGAGCATTGGTTTATGCTGTAGCAAGAGCAATTGACAGAGGCGATAAAGACGTTTCTGGGGCATCAGCTATGTGTAAACTTTTTGCTTCCGATGTTGCAATGAAGGTTACAACCGACGCAGTCCAGGTTTTTGGTGGGTATGGTTATATGAAGGAATATCCTGTTGAAAAGATGATGCGCGACGCAAAAATTACCCAAATTTACGAGGGAACAAACCAAATACAGCGAAATGTAATAGCACTTGATTTAATAAAAAGATCTGCGAAGAAGAAATAATAGATTTTAAATTTTCGAGAAAAAATTTTCGAAAAGATTAGTCGTAGGCAAATATTATAAATAATGAAAAAAATTAATTTTATTTTTGGCGTGCACAACCATCAACCAGTTGGTAATTTTGACAATGTTTTTGAATGGGCGACAAAACAGGCATATCAGCCTTTTTTAGATGTAATTGAAAAACACCCAAGTATAAAAATTGTTTTTCACTATACAGGATGTCTTATTGATTGGTTTGAAAAAAATAATCCAGAAATGCTTGCCCGTATTAGAACGTTGGTAGAAAAAGGTCAGGCAGAAGTTCTAACTGGTGGATATTATGAGCCCATACTTCCCATAATTTCCGATAGCGATAAATTTGGTCAAATAAAAAAACTTTCTAATTATATAAAGGAAAAATTTTTTTATACAGCCAAAGGTATGTGGTTGGCTGAAAGAATATGGGAGCCATCAATTGCTAAAATATTAAACGAAGCGGGTGTGGAATATATTGTTTTAGACGATTCACATTTTCTTGCTGGTGGTATAGAAGAAAAAAAACTTCGCGGATATTTTATTACGGAAGAACAAGGAGCAATGCTTAAAATTTTTCCAATCAGTCAATATTTAAGATATGCTATACCTTTTGCAGATCCACAAGATACGATAGAATATCTCAAAAGCGAGGCCTCTGACGACCCGTCACAATTACTTGTCATTGCTGATGACGGTGAAAAATTTGGTATTTGGCCTGACACATATAAAACATGTTATGAAAAAAAATGGTTGGAAAAATTTATTACACTTTTAGAAGAAAATTCCGATTGGATTAATGTTACAACATTTTCACAATATCTAAAAGAATTTCCGGCAAAAGATAGAGTTTATCTTCCGACTATTTCATATTCCGAGATGAGTGAATGGACGCTTCCTTCATCAGCACAAGTTGAGTTTGAGGAAATAGTTGCGAAATCTCCAATTAATCTGAAAAGATTTTTGAAAGGTGGTTTTTGGCGCAATTTTCTGACGAAATATTCAGAATCGAACCAGATGCATAAAAAAATGCTTTATGTGAGTGAGAAAATTGATAGCATAATTAAAAATGTAAAGCGTAAAATAGAAAATGAAAAAAGTGTTCCTACGCCATACACCCTACGCCTTACGTCGCAGATTCAACAAGCACTGAATTTACTATACAAAGCACAATGCAATTGCGCCTATTGGCATGGTGTTTTCGGTGGACTTTATCTTCCACATTTAAGGCATGCAATTTACAAAAATCTTATAGAAGCAGAAGTAGAGTCGGAGATTAATTGCTTGTCGTCCGCGATTTGCTCGCCTCAATGTGAAACGGATTGTCGTGAGGGCATCGAGCAGGAAAGTCAGAAATTGAAAATTGAAGTATTGGATTTTGACAAAGATGGACAAGACGAAATAATTATTACAAATAATATTTTTAATGTTTATGCAAAACCGTCTTATGGTGGTACAATTTTTGAAATTGATTTTAAGCCTGCCAGATATAATCTAACAGATGTTTTAACAAGAAGGCTTGAAGCGTATCATAAAAGGGTTGAGGCCGCTGTCATTAAAAGTACCGTTGTGGACGAAAAACTTGAAACTATACATGGTACATATTGGACAAAGGAACTCGAACTTCAAAAACATCTAAAATATGATTGGTACAACAGGTATTCTCTTATAGATCATTTTTTTCATCCTTCAACAACACTTGAAAAATTTGCCAACTGTGAATATAGCGAACTTGGAGATTTTGTCGACCAATCATATAAGATGGAAACTGGAAACAGTCAGATAAATTCACCGCAGATGAAGCCCACGGCGAAGAAGTTGGGAACTGTGTTAAAAAGAGACGGTCATTTGTGGACGGAGAATGGTGCTTTTCCAATTCAGATTGTAAAATCAATAATCTTTGCAAACTCTAATATAATCGTTGAATATAAGATTACAAATAATTCATCAAGTGAATTAGAAATATGGTTTGGAAGTGAATTCAATTTTTCTTTTTCAAATCCAAATGATGAAAAATGTTTCTATTGTGCAGATTCATTGGTATCTGGAACAAAAAAAGAATTTTTTTCCACAAAAACATCATTTGAAAAAACTAAATGTCTCAAGATGTTTGATCGCTACAATGGTTTTTCAATTGATTTAGAGACATCAGACGAATTTGATTTTTGGGTGTTTCCTATATGGACAGTTTCACTATCGGAAAGTGGTTTTGAAAAAACATATCAAGGATCTTCCATTACACCTAACAGAAAAATTTTCTTAAAACCAAACGAGGTATCCTCGTTTGAAATAAAAATTTCATGTAGTTTGTTGGGGGAGTAGGCAACTCGGTAGTAAGAGATGTGGCAGCTCAGTAAATTAATCGTATCTCGCGAGTCATTTCTCTACTTCTTACATCTCTGTTTTTTTTGTAGACCGTGCGAGTTATTGGTGAAAAGATATGTCTGATGTTCTCGTATTGAACAAAAAATTTTATGCTATTCACATAACAACTTGGCAAAAAGCATTTTCTCTTCTGTATCTTGATCATGCTAGTGTTGTTGATGAGGAGTACAAGACATACTCCTTTGATGATTGGAAAGATATTTCACAACATATTGCTAAAAAACCATCTAATTTTATTTATACTCCGCTTTTTAAGATAGCAATTCCAGAAGTCATACTATTGAAGTTTTACGACGATCTTCCACCAATGGATGTAAAGTTTACTAGAAGAAACATCTATGAACATTACAAATATAAATGTTGTTATTGTGGAAAAAATAAAATAACAAGCGATCTTAATCTTGAACATATAATTCCTGTAAGTCGAGGTGGCGCAACCGATTGGTCAAACGTCGTAATTTCCTGTATTCGATGTAATCTTAAAAAAGCAGCAAGAACTCCGATGGAAGCAGGTATGAAACTTTTGGTTACGCCAGAGAAACCTAAGTGGATGGGCCCAATTTCGCTTTGTTTTAAGACGGGTATAAAAATAAAAGCATCATGGCAAAGATTTATTGATAATATTTATTGGAATACTGAGTTAGAATAAAGTAGTTAGGGGATTAAAAGGTTAATTGGTTTTAGTATGAAGGCACATTTTGGGCAAAATTTCCTTGTTGATAGAAATATAGCAAGGAAAATTGTAAATTCTGCGAATGTTTTAACATCTGACACAATTATCGAAATAGGTCCTGGACACGGGATACTCACCGACGATCTTAAAAATAAGTCAGACGAAATAATTGCGGTTGAAATTGACAAAAAACTTGTTCTTAAACTTTCCGAAAAATATAAAAATCAAAAAAATATAAAAATCATAAACGAAGATTTTCTTAAATACAACCTTCCAGAAAAACAAAAATTAAAATTTATTGGTAATCTACCATATTGTGTCTCATGTGCAATAATCTTTAAAATTTTGTCACTTTCCAATTGGGATATAGCAGTTTTTATGGTCCAAAAAGAAGTTGCAAAACGGATTAAATCGCAATTAAATTCAAGCGACTATGGTGTTTTAGCTATTGCTTGTCAGGTTAAATGTTCTGTTGAAAAAATATTTGATGTACCAAATACTTGCTTTAATCCTATGCCAAAAGTAACTTCAACAGTTATAAGATTAAAGCGATTAAAAAAACCGCTCATTGAAGAAAATGAAGAAAAAAACTTTTTTAGAATTGTAAAATCATCTTTTTTGTATAGACGAAAAACAATTTTAAACTCCCTTTCTTTAACATTTCCCGTCGACACATTTCACAAAAAGTTTCTTGAAGAGAAAATAATACAGGCTGGTATATTACCAAATAGTCGCGCAGGAACAATTTCGATAGATGATTTTATAAGACTATCAAAGATTTTGGTTTGAATTTAAAAAAAGGAAGGATAGTATTTTGTTGTGTCGAATTTTGAACCCATCGTCGAATTTTAAACCCACTTAGTGCTCACCGAAAAATCAAATTTTTGCTTTCGCAGTTTATAGATTTCTTTGGATTCTTTTTTCAGGTACTGCTTTTCAAGTTTGATTTTTACATCTTCGTTAATGAGACGATGTATAGTCCTGCCTTCTTTAATTTTTTTAAGTCGTCGGGGCGGGGTAAACCTTTTTTTGTTTGAAGCGTCTAACTATATGGAAGTGGTAATAAATGATTTTAATGAAATTATAAAGAAACATCAGCAGAAAGTTTATGCGGTTGTTTTCTCTCTGGTAAGAAATGATGTCGAGACAGATGAGATTGTCCAGCAGACATTTGTGTGTGCGTTCAAGGGACTAAAAAACTTTCGTGGTGATGCATCAATTGAAACGTGGATTATTAGAATTGCCTTAAATAATGTTCGATCATATTTTAGGAAAAGAAAATTTTTATCATTTTTTTATCCTTCCATTTCTGAAATGACATTAAGAAAGAGTGGGGTTTATGATGCGGACGGAAAAACGGAAGATATTAAAGATGATACACAAAACACTGAAAAAGCCGTGGAAAACGAAGCAGTGAAAAAAATTATAAATACAGCAATAGATAAATTGCCTTCTCGACAGAAAGAGGTTTTTGTTATGAAACATTTAAACAGTTTTTCCATAACTAAAATTTCACAAGTGTTGAACATTGCAGAAGGCAGTGTGAAGGCAAATATTTTCAAGGCGATAAAAAATCTAAAAAAATATTTGGAGGGTTATAATGGGCTGCAATGAAGTAAAAAAAGAGATATATTTATATATCACTAATGAAATTGATGCCGTGAAAAAATCGGAACTGGAAAAACATCTTTTCGTATGCTCCGTTTGCCGAAATATACACGGTAATTTTGTAAAATTATTGAATGGTATAAATAAAAATCAAATTGAATGCCCGAGAAAAAACTGGGATTATTTTGCAGAAAAAATTTTAGATAGAATTTATGAAAAAAAACGATTTGTTTTTTTGAAGCCAGTTGTAGCATTAGTTTTTAGTTTGCTGATTTTTGTTATCAGTTACAGATATTATTACCAAAAAAATGTTGTGTTATCTGACACAGAAGAACTTGTTGCGTATCTTTCAGATTTTGATATACCGGAATTGAATCAGTAGTGCTTGTCAACTCATTTAATAATCTAACCCTTGGTAAGAAGGAACAGAGTTATTAACAACATAAAGTTCAGGTTCAAAATTTTCCTGAATTTTCTTAGATTTAGAAGTCATTTGAAAAATTTTATCTAATTTTTTGTCT
>JBDRIG010000056.1:0-3511 GCA_043816185.1 Elusimicrobiota bacterium
TTTTTTGTAAAATATAGCAGTATTTGGCAACTAATAGCAACAAACAACACATCATTTTTTTACTGACGCTGTGTCGTCTGTAAAGCGGAATAGGTTGTCGGACAGCCACCTAACCGAGATTGCCACGGCTTCCTTCGGAAGCTTCGCAATGACCAAAAATAGAATTATAACACAGTCTCAAAAAAATATAAAATTTTTCTCTGTTGATATAACGATATGATTTCTATGAGTCACTGTCTTTCACTTTTTTTCGTGTGCTCTTTGTGGTTAAGGATGATCGCTGTCGTGCATTTCCCTTTTTATTGCCTTTCGCTTAACTGTTTTTCTTTTTTGTCGATTTTTTTCTATTTGTTCAATTCGCTTTTTTTTTAACTTTTTGAATTTTTCATAAGCAAGTTGCCTTGCTTTTGATCGCTCTTCTGGTGGGAATCGTTTTAGTTGCTCTTTTAATTTGACAACTCTATTTCTAATAAGAAAATTTCTTTCCTTATATTTTTGCATTAAAAGAAGACGTGACGGTGAGCGTGGTTTAAATCCTTTCTGAACCAATGTTTCCTCGTCAGACTTTACAATTACCTCGAAAATTTCATCTCCTTCGGTATTTTTTACATCAACTTCTCCATCGAAAACACCTACATCTGTTTTTTGAATATCTGTTTCAACGATAAATTCAGTACCTCTTACCGCTACAATTGCCGTCGGCGAATGAATTTCCATTTTCGTATTTTTCAATTTTGAAATGTTAGCAATAATTTTTCCAAACCATAAAGAAATTTTTGAATTATGTTTTTCGGAAGTTAATTCAAATATTTCAACCGACGCTTCAGTGTTTTCGTCAATAAAAATAATCGAACCATCATCAAGTTCTAAATTACAAGATGAATTTTTGACAGTTCTTAGACGGTCTTTTAACTGAACTGGCATTTTTGAAACAACGGGTATCCATTCAGTTTCGCCGTCTTTAAGAATTTCTACCACTCCTTTTACTTCGCAGAGTTCACCAGAAAAATCCTGTCCACAAAGAGGGGTGATAAAATGATAATGCGATAAAATGATAAATAAAACCAAAAACCATTTTCGCAGTGTGATTCTAATCTCTAACTTTTGACTTCTAATTTTTATATCTCTCATAACAATATACAAATCCGACCAGATTAATACAACCAATTCTTCTTGAAGGCTTTTTCAACAAAAACTAAATTGCCTTTTATAGACCACCAAATCGTCTATTTCTTTTTTGATATTCAGATATTACTTCCATAAAATTTTCTTTTTTGAAATCAGGCCACAGGGTTTCCGTTACATAAAATTCCGAATATGCCGATTGCCACAAAAGAAAATTTGAAATACGATTTTCACCGGAAGTTCTTATTATTAAATCTGGATCTGGCAAGCCTGTCGTATAAAGATATTTCTCAAAAATTTTTTCATCAACTTTTTTATATTTACCATCATTTACAATCTTGTTAACTGCATCAATTATCTCCTGTCTACCACCATAATTAAGTGCAATATTCATTAACATACCTGTATTTTCTGAGGTTTTTTTCATTGCTTTTTCAAGTAGATTAGTGGTGTCATTGGGCAATGCGGAATATTGTCCTATTATATTAATTTTAACATTGTTTTTTTGTAACTCGTTGATTTCTTTTTTGATAAATAATTTCATGAGACTAAAAAGACCTTTTATTTCCATTTTTGGTCTATTCCAATTCTCTGTTGAAAATGCATACAACGTCAAAACCTTAATCTCCATATCACTAGCTGCTTTCACAATTTCTTTTACGCTTTTCATTCCAGCATGATGCCCTAATAGACGAGGAAGTCCTCTTTTTTTTGCCCAACGACCATTCCCGTCCATTATGATTGCTATGTGTTTTGGTAAATTCATCATTGTTTTACTTGAATGAAAACAAAATGTTAATCAAATTATTTGGTTATTTTTATTCTACACTGTTACTTAAGTTTTTAAATAGTTAGTACTTCTTTTTCTTTTTGCATTAATATTTCATCTATTTTTTTTACGTAATCTTCCATAAATTTTTGTATTTTATCGTGTAATTTGAATTTTTCGTCCTCAGCGATTTGCTTTTCGTCAAAACTTTTCTTTACAAATTCTAATGCAATTCTTCTCTCATTTCTTAATTCAACCTTGTGATCTTCCGCTATTTTTTTTGTAATCTTAATAATATCTTTTCTGTGCTCCTCTGTAAGTTGCGGAATAGGAAGTCGTATAGCCTTACCATCGTTCTGAGGCATAATTCCAATATTCGCTTTTAATATTGCTTTTTCAATCTCTTGCAAAACATCTTTGTCCCACGGTGTAATCACAATAAGTCGCGGATCTGGAATTGAAATACTTGCCACTTGATTTACTGGCAAATCTGAATTATAACATCTCACTTTTATCGTATCCAAAATTGCAGGAGTCGCACGGCCTGTTTTAATTGACAGGAATTCCGATTTAATGTGTTCTGTTGTTTTTTTCATCTTTTCTTCCATTTCAACCAAAATTTGCCTTGACATAAAAACCTCCTATTTAAAATTAAAGATTAAAGAGACAGAATTAGATTCTCCTACTCAATTTTTAATCCTTATCGCTTAATCTTTATTATTTACAACGGATAGCCGAACCAATATTCTCTCCTAACGCCGCTTTTAATATATTTCCACTCTTATTAAAATTGAAAACTACAATTTCAATTTTGTGATTACGGCATAATGAAAATGCTGCTATATCCATTACTTTCAGATTTTTTTTTATTACATTATCGTATGAAATTTCTTTAATAAATTTAGCGTCCGGATTTTTTTTTGGGTCATCATCATACAAACCATCGACATTAGTTGCTTTTAATATCAGTTCTGCTTTTGATTCTACGGCAAAAATTGCTGCTGCGGTATCTGTAGTAAAATGAGGTCGTCCTGTGCCTCCAACCATAATAATGATATTTTTATTTTTCCATGCATTATCTATTTTTTCGAGTGTGAATTGCTGCAAAAAATTACCAACTGCAAAAGAAGAGAACACTTTTGATGAAATATTTTTTGACTTGAATCTTTCACTTAAAATCATACCATTAATAAGTGTTGCCGTCATACCTATATAATCTGCAACTGTTTTATCGATAAGCTTACCATCAACACAACCTCGCCAAATATTGCCACCACCAATCACAATTCCTATAGAAATACCTTTTTTGTAAACGGGTATTATCTCGGAAACTATTTTATCAATTGCCTGAAAATCAACCCCACTATTTTTAAATGTCTTTTTATGGAGAGCAGAACCAATTCCATCGCTGTTATTGCCAAGTGCTTCACCTGAAAGTTTTATAATAATTTTTTTATGCATATGTATTTTTTCGGTCATCGCAGAGTGAGGGGGTTGCTGAGAGGAACCTCACGGAGCACCGCATACACTATTATTTTTCACCTTATGACTTTTAGCGGTGCGAGTGAGAGCCCGCCCTCAAAGGCGAGGCGTTTCCGCGAAGCAATTCCCGAACGC
>JBDRIG010000057.1:0-9910 GCA_043816185.1 Elusimicrobiota bacterium
GAGCTAAAAAGTTGCATTTTTATAGAAGATAGCAACTAATAGTAAAATATGGTACTGCAATCTAACACTAGATGATAAAAGATGGATTGCGACACAGTCTGATTGCGGGAAGTGAATGAAATGAGCGACGAAGCAATCTCGTCTGTCGTCATTCAGGCTGTGTCACAACTCCACTTTTGGTTATTGCGAGGCTTCCGAAGGAAGCCGTGGCAATCTTTTTCCGACGAGAAATATTTTAAAGATTGCTTCGCTTCGCTCGTAATGACACACATTTTACTATTGCGACACAGTCTGATTGCGATCGAAGTGAAGTTCCGCACGATCGGGCTTAACTTGTGTGAAAATAAATGAACAAAGAAAATAAAACGCAGTTTGTTTGTCATGAATGCGGATATGAATCTACAAAATGGCTTGGAAAATGTCCTGACTGTGAAAAATGGAATACTTTTGTAGAAGAACAAAAAATTTCGCAATCAAAAATTCGTTCACATATAACGAATTTCTCATCGGAAGTTAAAAAAATTGATGAGATTGACGAGATAAAAAATCTTAAAAATAGATACCAAACTGGTATTAAAGAATTTGATAATCTTTTGGGCGGTGGTCTTGTTGATGGGCAGGTGGTTTTAATAGGTGGCGAACCAGGTATTGGTAAATCGACACTGCTCTTACAAATTGCAGGTCAGCTTTCTCTACAATTTAATTGTTTGTACGTTTCTGGTGAAGAATCGCTTGAGCAGTTAAAAATGAGAGCCCAGCGACTTAAAATTGATAAAGGACAATTATTTCTTGTTTCGGAAACAATGCTTTCTGAAATTGCAAACAAAGTAAAACGCATTGCACCAAAATTTCTTTTTATCGATTCTATTCAAACGATGTATCGTGATGATGTTGAATCATTACCTGGAACTGTTTCACAGGTGAGAGAAACGACGGCTGAATTTTTATCAATAAGTAAATCAATCCCGCTCACCACATTTATCTGCGGGCACATTACAAAAGAGGGCACGCTTGCTGGCCCAAAAATCTTGGAACACATTGTTGATACTGTTTTGTATTTCAGTTCAGAGCAACATCATGCATATCGACTTCTTCGTTGTTTCAAAAACAGGTTTGGTTCAACAAATGGAATAGGAATTTTTGAGATGCAAGAATGTGGTTTGCAGGAGGTAAAAAATCCATCTGAGATTTTTATAACAGATAAACCAAAAAATGTTTCTGGAAGTGTTGCAACCTGCATTATCGAGGGAATGAGGCCGATTTTATTAGAGGTTCAGGCACTGGTTTCATCCACGCCACTTCCCATTGCCCGTAGACAGTTTTCTGGATTGGACTATAGTAGAACAGTAATAATAATTGCCGTTTTAGAAAAGCGACTTGGTGTTCGACTTGCAAATTGTGATGTTTTTGTAAATATCGTCGGTGGAATTAAAACAAAAGAGCCGTCTTGCGATTTATCGATTGCATGTGCAATTGCCTCCGCTTGTGATAATTTTGTAGTTTCGCCAAAAATTGGAATTATTGGAGAGGTTGGGTTAACTGGTGAAGTAAGAGCAGTGACCCATATTTTGCAGCGACTTACTGAATTCGAGAAACTTGGATTTAAAAGTTGTATAATTCCAAAAGCAAATTTAAAAGGGATAAACGGGACATTAAAGATAAAAATAGTTCCAGTTGAGACGGTATTTGAGGCCATAGCGGCAAGTAAAAATTGAAGATTTAATGAATCAAAAAATTTTTAATTTTCAATTTGTGATTTATAACTAACTTTATCTTAATTCTCAATTTTTAATTGGTTTATAGGAGGTTTTTTGTGTTTGTCTGGGCTATAAGATTATTAGTAGTTATTTCTGGACCTGTTATTGGTTGGTTTCAGATTTCAAAAGATGCAAAAGGTATATTGATAGGGTTTGGGGTTGCATTGGGTGTAATTTTTATTGAATTTTTGATTGAAAAAATTCCACTTGATTCAATTGTCGCTGGTTGTTTGGGCGGTATTCTTGGGCTTATCGCAGCAAAGCTTTTGGATTATTCAATTTCTCTGATGGAAGATACTAAATTAAATTCCTTTATGAAAACATACTCCATTTTAATAAAAATGGTTTTGACATATCTCGGTTTTATAATTGCTATAAGAAAAAAAGAGGAATTTTCGCTGCTTGACAAAGATATACACCTTCTATCAAAAAAACATCAAGAAGATTTAAAAATTCTTGATACTTCTGCGATTATAGATGGTAGAATTTTAGATATTATTGAAACAAATTTTATAAGTGGTATTATTGTGGTGCCTGAATTTGTTGTTTTGGAACTTCAGACGCTTGCCGATTCGTCCGATTCTATCAAAAGACAGAAGGGTCGACGAGGACTTGATTTATTGGCCAAAATAAGGCAAAATCTTGTGGTACCCGTGAAAATTTTTGAAAAGGATTATCCTGAAACAGTACAGACCGATATAAAAATACTAAAACTCGCAGAGGATTTAAAGGCGAAAATCATTACAACGGATTTTAATCTCAATAAAGTTGCATCAATTCATAGTGTTACTGTTATGAACATCAATGAACTTGTGAGTATTATAAAGCCATCACTTCTTCCAGGCGAGCTATTAAGTATTTATCTTATGAAGGAAGGCAAAGAAAAAAAACAGGCAATTGCTTATCTTGAAGATGGCACAATGATAGTTGTTGAAAATGGTCGCAATTATATTGGGAAAAAAGTTGAAGTGGTGGTAACAAATGTTTTACAAACGTCTACTGGTAAAATGGTTTTTGCACAAATGAAGGAAAGTGAGATATAAATTATCGTTCGCAAATTTAATGTAAATTCAAAAGACGATAATATGGCAATATAGGTTAGTAGATTTCCTAAGTGCGGCCACCGATATATCACCCCTAAGAGGCTGTCCGACAAATCGTAAAACAGTCATTTTTTTGTAAAATATAGCAGTATTTGGCAACTAATGACAACAAACAACACATCATTTTTTACTGACGCTGTGTAATCGGTAAAGCGGAATAGGTTGTCGGACAGCCACCTAACTGGGCTATTGGGCATATGAAATTTGTGTACATCAAACCGATTGTTCCATTAGGAATGACATATTGGTAGATACTAAATGAAAATCGCAGCAATAATAGTGGCAGCAGGAACTGGTAAGAGATTTGGTTCAAAAAAACAGTTTGAATTTTTGGGCAAGAAACGAATTATTGAATTAACAGTTCAAAAATTTTTAAATATTCCAGAAATAAAAAATATTGTAGTTGTGTTACCTAAAAAAGATATAAAAGAAAATATAATTGCGGATTTTAGTTTGCAGTCTTCTCATATAAAAATAGTTGCAGGCGGTAAAACAAGACAACACTCCGTTTTTAATGGACTCTCGGTTTTGAATTTTGACACAGAGATAGTTTTAGTTCATGATGGAGTTCGTCCATTTGTATCAGAAAAAGTTATAAAAACAAGTATTTTGACTGCAAAAAAATATGGTGCTTGCGTTGTGGCTGTTTTATCAAAAGATACTATAAAAATTGTGAAAAATGGTTTCATTGTTTCAACACCTGAAAGAAAAAACATTTTTTTAGCACAGACACCGCAGGCATTTAAGTATCCGTTAATAATAAAGGCATACAAAGAAGCATTTGCAAAAAAATATTTTGCGACTGACGATTCTACGCTTGTTGAACAACTTCTTGGTAAAAAAGTGAAAATTGTTTTAGGTGACTATGTAAATATCAAAATTACGACTAAAGAGGATATGATAAATAATGACTTTTCTTCGCCCTCTTTCAAATAAATATCTGGCTGGTATGATAGATCATGCTTTATTAAAAGCAGATGCCACTCAGAAAGAAATCGGTAAACTTTGTAGGCAAGCAAGGAAATGTGGTTTTGCATCGGTTTGTGTTAATCCTGGTTATGTTTCTTTGGCAAGCAAACTTCTTTCTAATTCACGGGTTAAAGTTTGCACTGTTGTCGGTTTTCCTCTCGGTGCCACGACCTCAACGGTAAAAATAGTTGAGGCAACCCAAGCAATTACGGATGGTGCCGATGAAATAGATGCAGTTATAAATATAGGACAGTTAAAAAGTGGAAATTATCAAGTTGTATTGGATGAAATAAAAGCGATACGAGCGGCGACTCGTGGGAAAATTTTAAAAGTAATTCTTGAAACACTATATCTTACAAAAGACGAGATAATAAAAGTATCTCAAATGTCAAAAGATGCAGGTGCAGATTTTATAAAAACATCAACAGGTTTTGGTCCTTCAGGTGCGACTATTAAAGATATTCAAATTATACGCAGAGCAGTTGGGTTATCAATGGGCATTAAAGCAGCTGGTGGAATTAGAACTCGACAAGAAATGATAAAAATGATTGAAGCTGGTGCTACAAGAATTGGTACATCTAACTCTGTTGCAATTGTCGAAGGTAAAATGTAACGGAAGAATAAGAAACGAAAAGTAGAGGATAAATAATAGTATTGAAAAAGTTTTTTTGCCGTTGTCGCAAGCGTTCTCACTCAGACTGTGTCACAATCCATCTTTTACCATCTAGTATTGGATTGCAGTACCATACTTTACCATCAGTTACTATCTTCTATAAAAATGCAACTTTTTAGCTCATTGTGACACAGTCTGATTGTGACACGGTCTCATTGACAACTCATCGATCCCATGCTATTATGAAGTACAACCAAGTATTAACGGATGTAAAAAATCTTGATGAATTTTCATATAATTTTAATCTATCACGCATTAAAAGTTTTTTAGAAAAATTAGAAAATCCACAGAATAAAATTAAAATCATACACGTTGCAGGAACCAACGGTAAAGGTTCGGTCTGTGCATATATTTCAACAATTTTAGAAAAAGCAGATTACACGGTCGGGCTTTACACATCACCACATCTTTTAGATATAAGAGAACGGATACAAATTGACAGGAATTGCATATCTAAAAAAGAATTTAGTAAATTTGTTTCTCAATATTTATCAATTGCTATTAACTATCAACTTACCTACTTTGAATTTCTTACAGCGATGGCTTTTTGGTATTTTGAGAGGGAAAAAGTTGATTTTGCAGTATTTGAGGTTGGTTTAGGTGGAAGACTTGACGCAACAAACATTATAGAAAAGTCACTGATTTCTGTTATTACAAATATATCTTTGGAACACACTCAGTATCTTGGAAACACCATTTCAAAAATTGCAACTGAAAAAGCAGGAATCATAAAAAATAATGGTTTTGTTATAACAGGTGCAACAGGGATTGCACTGCAAACAATAAAAAAAATCGCAAAAATAAAAAATGCAAAAATTATAAAAATTAAAAATAATAGAGAGTATTTTACTCCAGCACAATCCGTAGATTTCAATTTCCGTAGTAAGTCGCAAGATATTAAACCATGTGTTATCGGTGCTCATTCGAAAATGATACCGCATTTGCGAGACCATTTTGCCAATTCGCATGACAATAAAGATTGTGAAATTTCGCTTTATGGTGAGCATCAGAAAAAAAACGCAGATTTGGCGGCTGAAACCTGTAGATTTTTAGGTATAGCAGAAAAATATATTTCTAACGGATTGCAAAACACGGCTTGGCGTGCGAGATTTGAAGTAAAACATCTTACGACTTTCGATTTCCAATTTATAGTCGTTCTTGATTGTGCTCATAATCCGTCGGGAATGAATGTATTAAATAGTTCCATAAAAAAATATTTTGGTAAAAAAATAAATATCGTATTTGGTGTTCTTGCGGATAAAGATTATAGAAAGATGATAAAAATAATTTCAAGTGTTGCTGAAAGTGTTTTTATTTCTGCACCAAAAAACAAAAGAGCATTAGATGTTGAAATTGTAAAAAAAGAATTTGCGAAGCACATTTCTCAAAAAAATATATTTATTTTTGATAGCATAAAAACTGCAATTAAGTCGGCAATGCGTTCGACGCATAGCATATATAGTGTAAATAAATCACGTGATTTTTGTGTAACGGGTTCTGTTTATACAGTTGGGGAGGCAATAGAATGTCTAAAAATTTAGTGGGGATTGACATTGGCGGAACAAAGGTTCTTATCGTGTTACTTGACGAAAATAAGGTTTTGAAAAAAAGGATTGTATTTCCGATGTCCAATACAGAACCTAAAAAAATTTTAGACGAGATAATTAGTAATGTAAAAAAACTTGAGAACATATCTACTGTTGGTGTTAGCATTGCTGGGGATATTGACAGTAAAAATGGGATTTTAAGATTTTCGCCAAACCTTCCAAAATGGAAAAATGTCCGTTTAAAAAAATATTTTGAAGAACAATTAAAAGTGCCAACAGTTGTTGATAATGATGCTAACTGTGCTGCCTATGGTTCGTACATAATAGACGGACAAGAAAAATACAAAAATTTTATTACCGTAACACTTGGGACCGGTATAGGTGGTGGAATAATAATTGATGGCAATCTTTACAGAGGCTCAACAGGTACCGCTGGAGAAATAGGACACATAACAATATCTCCTGATGGCCCAAAATGCAACTGTGAAAATCGTGGATGCCTTGAAGCACACATAGGCACAAAAGGTATACTTGAAATGGCGGCCAAATCGGGAATATCAAATAAAAATATAACAGTTAAAATTATTGCACATATGGCAAGGGAAGGCGACAAACGTGCACTGAAAGTTTATGAAAAATTTGCCGAATATCTTGCAGTTGGTGTCGGTAGTTTAATCAATATTTTTAATCCCGATATGATAACATTTTCCGGCGGTGTTTCAAACAACTGGGATTTGGTTAAAAAAAGATTTTTTAGTGAACTTAAAAAGCGAACATTTAAAACCTCGTTTGAATATGTAAAAATAATAAAGTCCAAAAGCCATGAAGATCTCGGAGCAATTGGTGCCGCATTATTACCAAAAATGAATTGTAATCCAAAAAAATAGATACATAAATAATTAAAATGATTGATAGTAGTTTAATAAAAAAAATAAGAAAGATTGAAATAACCACAGGAAAAATTGTCAACGAAATCTTTGCCGGTGAATATAAAAGCGTTTTTAAGGGCAGAGGTATGGAATTTTCTGAGGTTCGTGAATACCAATCAGGCGATGACATCAAAACAATTGATTGGAATGTTTCTGCTCGCTATAATAATTTATTTGTAAAAAAGTTTGTTGAAGAGCGAGAACTAACAATAGTACTTCTTATTGATATTTCAAAGTCTCAAGATTTTGGATCGCAAAAATCCAAAATTGATTTAATAGCGGAATTGTCTGGTGTTATTGGTTTTTCGTCTATGCAGAATAATGACAGAGTAGGTGTAATTCTGTTTTCAGATAAAATTGAAAAATTTATACCGCCTAAAAAAGGTAAAAAACATTGTTTAAGAATTATCAGCGAAGTATTGTCTGCAAAAACTAAATCTGGAACTGACATATATGGTGCGTTGGATTATTTAAACAGAGTTATTAAAAAACGCGCAATCGTTTTTCTTATATCAGATTTTTTGGATACTGGTTATGAGAAATTATTGAGGATTACGGCTAAAAAACACGATTTGATTATGATAAATATTGGAGATCCATTGGAGCATAAAATACCAAATTATGGAGTATTTCATTTTTTGGATTCTGAATCAGGAAATGATATTTATGTAGATTCAAAAGATTATTTTTTATTAAAAAACATTGAAAATTTTAGAGACACAAGATATGCATATCTTGAAAAAATGGCGAAAAATCTTGGAATTGATAAACTTAATCTGTATACTGATAAGTCGTACGTATTGCCTTTGATAAATTTTTTTAAAATGAGAGAAAAAAGGTATAAATTTGCCCGGTAGCCAAGCGGTAAGGCAGCGGCCTTTGGAGCCGCCAGCGTTGGTTCGAATCCAGCCCGGGCAGTGTGAATGCCTGTGGACGTTGCTGTGGGGGAGTAACCGTTTACTTATCAGAATTCGGTGTCAGGTTTCGTCGTTAAACTTCGTCTAATTCTGACGAATTGATAAGTTTCGTTATACTGAAACTAAATGTTTTTATAGTAGGTTTTGGTAGTATGTTCTGGTAGTGAGTGGTCTTTAGACCACTCATGTTTTGGTGATAATCAGCGTTAATCAGCATATATGAAAAATACAATTGCAATTATTCTTGCTGCGGGTGAAGGAACAAGATTTAAGTCGGAAACGCCAAAAATTCTTCACAAAATTTTGGGCAAGACGATTATTGAAAGAGTTATTGAATGCGTCGGTAATAATTTTGACAAAAAAATTATCGTTGTAGGGCATAAAGCAGATATTGTCAAAAAAGCAATAAATGATAAATATAAAAATATTATCTTTGCTGAACAAGCTAAACAACTTGGTTCTGGCGATGCGGTTAGATGTGTAAAATCTCAGTATGCAGAATTAAAAAATTTTAATGGTAATGTAGTTGTACTTTCAGGCGATGTTCCACTTCTTAAAAAAGAAACCATCGACGAATTGCTGTTAGTTCACGAAAAAGAAAAAGCGACGGCGTCCATACTTACTTGCGAGGTTGACGATCCTTCGCATTATGGAAGAATTGTAAGAAACATAGATCCACTACATCAAGGTGTTAACGAGACGAGCGGAACGATTAAAGCAATTGTTGAGGCAAAAGATGCCACAGATGAAATAAAAAAAATAAAAGAAATCAACTCTGGTATTTATATTTTTTCGTCAAAAGAACTTTTTTCGGCACTATCTGAAATAAAAAATGACAACTCAAAAGGTGAATATTATTTAACAGACGTTATATCAATCTTAAATAAAAAAAATAAAAAAGTTGTTGCATATAAAATTGAAAATTTTAAAGAAATTATCGGTATAAATAATAAATACGAATTATCTATTGCAGAAAATTATCTTAGAGAAAAAGTACTCGAAAATTTGATGTATTTTGGTATTATAATAAACAACTGTGCCACAGTTTATATTGAAGAGACGGTTGAAATAGAAAAGGATACAATAATAATGCCTTCAACGATTATCAAAGGCAAAACAAAAATTAAGAGCGGTTGTATAATAGGTCCTTTCAGCTATGTCGAGGATTGTAGCATTGGGCAAAATGTTGAAATTAGAGCGTCTTTTGTATACGGAGCCGAAATTGCCAACGACGTGAAAATAGGCCCATTTTCACACATAAGAAAAGAAACAAAAATAGCAAAACATGCACGTATAGGTAATTTCTCTGAAATTAAGAAATCAATTATTGGCGAAAACACAAAAGTTTCACATCTCTCATACATTGGTGATTCTATACTTGGGAAAAATATAAACATAGGTGCTGGCACGATTACCTGTAATTACGACGGAAAAAATAAATATAAAACAGAAATTGGTGATGGCACATTTGTTGGAAGCAATACCAATTTGGTTGCTCCAATTAAAATAGGAAAAAATGTTTTAATTGCTGCGGGTTCAACTATTACTGACGATGTGCCCGATAATAAATTAGCAATTGCACGAGAACGACAGATAATAAAGAAAAAAAAGAATTAGGTGGCAAGTAGCGAGTTGTAAAAATTAAGAATACTCAATATTTAAAGCGAGATTTCTACCGATATGTCGCCCCTATCGGGGTTGTAGGACATATGAAATTTACGGACGTCAATCCAATTGTTCCGTTAGGAATAAAATATCGGTAGCAAAACAGCAATCGCAGGCAAATCAAAAATTCCGTAGGAATGATATATCGGTAGCGACAGATGTTGTTGAGCGGTAGCCAATTGTTGTTAATCGGCACTCAGACTGTGTCGCAATTATTTTAAATCACCGTCGGCATATAGACGGAAAGAAATTTGCATAATAATTAAAAAAATGATATAGTATCTCCGCGTCCGAGAGTGATGATACAAAAATGACGACGCAAGAACGATAACGAGATGGAGGAGATATTA
>JBDRIG010000058.1:0-5888 GCA_043816185.1 Elusimicrobiota bacterium
ATAGTCGTACTTATTCCAGCGTATATTTGTAAAAATGGGCGGGACGGAGTTGCCAAAATTTCTTCCCCCGAAGTCCCGATTTTCATCGAGAACCCAACAAAAGTTGGGAAATTTTTGGAGAACTTCCGTACCCGCCCAAAAAAAATATTGTTATGTTTCTGCTCTCGCAGGAACGATATCTGCGTAATCTGCGTCACTAGATTTCCACTATTGCAGAAATGACATTTGTGTAATTCGTATTCATATAAATAAAAAACCCCTGTCCTTAAAACAGAGGTAATAATTTTATTACTATTATTGTCGCTATTATAAACAACAAAATTGACCAATTCAGCCAAACTAAAAAAGTTATTGGCAGGCACGGAAGTCCTCCATCCCGCTAATATGCTAACAGCGGGAACATTTCTTCGGGGGAAGAATTTTTTCTATTTAATTGTTTAACCAGATCCCGACAACTCGGGACTAGGCAAAACAATCACCAATTTGCCATCGCAATGACACTATATAAATCGGCACGTGGGACTCATATATACTATATAGTTATATGATAGAACAACTCTCCTCTCCTGACTTATCCTACGAATCAGTGGAGAGCATTGCTTAATTTTTATTATTGCTCATACAGACTGTGTCGCAATGAGCTAAAAAGTTGCATTTTTATAGAAGATAGCAACTGATGGTAAAATATGGTACTGCAATCCAACACTAGATGGTAAAAGATGGATTGCGACACAGTCTGATAGCGACCCCCACTCGCTCATGACAAAATTTCGCCCTTTAGCAAAAAGTCTACTTGCTTCTACATCGTCCGCATTTATGTGACACTATAGCGTATATAAAGAGTGTGCACAACAACGAGTACGCCTCGTTTAATAAAACGAAGTAAAATGGAATCACTCAAAACCAAAATCGTACAAGACAGAACAAGATGAAATTGCACCACAATCCTTCTGATACTATCTTTTCATCCTTCCGATGTTCAAACCAAATTTCAGTTTCTCTGATTACAACGGTTCACAGTTCTCAAATTTCGCAACATCAAATCCGGAACAATCCCAAAAAATTACAGCTAATCCTTCTCTGCCGCATATATGGATAGTGTAATTGAGTAGGCATCTACACCACCGGTCATACTGGTTGGCGTATGGATCTTTGCCCACAACTGCTTGGTTCCGCCCACGGACACATTACTGGTACCTATTGTTGCGTCAATATTGCCCTGACTATTGGTTAAACTTCCATAAGGACCACCATATACACCCGCTGTACCCGTTGCAATCTGAAGTTGGTATATGTTACTACCAGGACTAGTTGCAAGAGTCCAGTTAACAACTGGTGCTACATCCCCCACCGCATTACTGGCCGCAAACTCGAGATCACAAGAGATATTACCATCAACGGTTGCTGTCCCAACAAATACTTCCGCATTACTATTCAAATTAACAGTAGAAAAATTAGTGATTACTCCCCCTGTATTTATTGCGACTGAATATGTAACGCCCGGTGTAACTGTCAACATACACGTATCAGGACTTACCGCAAATGCTGTTCCTGCCATCATTCCAAAAACCAACAATAAACCTAAAAACTTTCTCATTTTTTCCACCTCCTTTTTTTGTAAAATTCCTTCGTTCTGCCTTAATTGAACAAAACTCAACATAAAATCCAAAATCGTACTCATAAATTTTTCACCCCCTCCACATTTTTTTAATTTTTCTCACCATTGTACTTTTTGTAATGCTAAAACCTGCCCCACATTGTTAAAGCTAAAGTAAGCTTCTTACTCACACATTCCCTATTTCACTACTGATATAACATAAAAAATATGTTTTGTCAAGTATTTTTTACATTTTAAGCTTTTTTTATATTTAATGTATTGGAATTTGGAAGTTAGTATCTGCTGAAAAATCAAATTTTTGAAATTTTTTACATGTCCAGTATTGAGACTGTGTTATAACTCCACTTTTGGTCATTGCGAGAGCCGATTCATCGGCTCGTGGCAATCTCTGTGCTGAAGTTGCCACCGATATTCCGCCTGTAACGAAACATTGAATTTCATGCAAAGTTGCAAGGGTTTTTGGTGTTTTTTCTTATTTTCTATACGATTTGGTTATTTTTCCGTTGTGATGTACAGTTTTGAAAAAACCTCCACAGGTACCTCTCCTGGCACCTCTGCTTTTATCACAAAAAAATATTTTTTATCTTTATATTTTTCCTCATCTGGTATCTTCAGATAAAGATTCAATTTTTTTAGCGACTCACCATCAAGCACAAGTTTTTTTGGTTTTATTTCTAAAAATTTTGGGTCGCCAACTTCATAATTTTTTTCTTCTGCTGGCATATCCTTCCGTTCAGAAACAATAACCATATTCAACAATACTGACTCGGTCGCTCTATTTATAAGCGTAAGACGAGTGCCATATTCTTCTCTCAAATCAATTTTTTTCCCAAGTTTTATTGGTTGTTTTACTACTATATTAACAGGATCTATCTCAAAATTCAAAGACATCATTTTTTTTCTTTTCTTTTCTGTTTCAAGCGTTTTTGGCCCCATACTGCCAATAGAGAATCTTATACGGCTTTGAAAACCCGTCGCAATGGTTAACTGTGATTGTAGGCCACCAGCAGGAAGTGAGGACGAAAGTATTTGTGCTTGAAAATGCCTCCCCATAAGTTTTTCATCATTAGGAATTGTGATGATTAAATCTGATGAGTTTTTCCCGAAAGGTTCCAATCGGTATTTTGCTGGAACTATTTTTATCCATTCAACATCTGGTATGGGCTCGTAACTGGACATTAAATTTTCTTTTGCTGGAATATCTATTTTTATTTCAACATTAATAGACGCATCACTGTTGTTTTTTATCACCATAGGACAGTTTTTTAACGCTCTTAAGTTGTAACTTCCACCAATTTCCAGATTTTCAAGAATAAGATCTGAAAATGTTGTAGCGATATTAGCGTAGAGATGGCGAACGATAAGTGATAAGCAGCAAGTAGCAAGTAGAATAGCAATAATGATGCGACGATAAATTGATATGTTGATATGTAAAAATCGTGTCACTTTATGAACATATAATTGCACCATCATTTCTGCTTCTCTGTTTTTAATTTTCATAATTTCCTCCAATCACTTTTTAACAATATAGGCAAAATAATTCCGTTTTGCCTCTACATAATCGTTAGCTAACATCTAACAATTACGAGATATCTAAGAATTTTCTGAACGTTCATTGTTTTTTTCCCAGTATTTGCGAAATGACAATTTTTGCATTTTCGTGGTTTGGTTCAAGTTTAAGTGTTTTTTTCATTTCTCGCAATGCTTCGCCGTATCTATAACTTAAAAAATAAACGTAGCCGATATTGAAATGGACATCTACAGAATTAGATTTTAATTTTACTGCTTTTTTTAGATATTTCAATGATTTATTGTAATTACCTTTCTGACCATAAATTATGCCAAGAGCGTTTAGTGGAATATAATCATCGGGATTTATGTCAACGGATTTTTTATAAAATTTCTCTGTTTTGTCGACGTCCCCATGCATCTCATAAATTTCAGCCAAATATGTGTATGCAAGTGATGAAAGCGGATTTATTTCAATCGCCCTGTTAAAATTTTCAATCGCTTTTTGATATTGTTTTTTTATTTTATAAATTACTCCGATGCTTAAAAATGGTGCCTTGTGATAAGTGTATTTTTTTTCAACAACCGCTCTTTCATATAGACCAAGTGCCATATCGTAATCTTTTGTATCTTGATAAATTGATGCCAATGCTCCATATCCATCAGGCAGTTTTGGATTCAATTTTAGTGCTTTGTGGACGTATTCAAACGCCTTAGGATAATTTTTATATTTTGCATAAACCAAACCAACAGTTGCATTCATACTAGGACTATTTGGTACTTGCTCCAATGTTTTTGAATAAAAAATAAAATCGCTTTTCCAATCAAAATTACGAATAATAATAGCGGTAGTAAAAAATAAAAAAATACAAAATGCCACACAGTAGCAAACATTTGGATATCGCTCACCAATTTTTTTCAACAATAATGATATTAAGACACAAAACCCGATTATCGGCAGATATAAATATCTTTCTGCAATTATGTTTTGCATTGGAATTATATTTGACGTGGGAAGAAACGTGATGACAGTAAACAATAACCAAAAAAAGATTATTTTTCCCGTCTGACTAATTTTCGTATAGCCGTCGGACAAGGATTTTTTATAAGAATAAATTAAAATTGTCAGAAAAAACAATATCGCTAAAAAACCAAAAATCACATTTCGCTCAAAAAATAATTGTGGAATGATTGTTTTATATTCCATACTTAGATTGATAGGATAGAAGACTAATCGTAAGTATGTTGGTATCAATTTCAATGTTGTAAAAATATTTATTAAGAAATTGTCGCTCGGATATTTTAATATTGCTTCTTGCGGATGTCTGAATATAAAAAATCTGACGACCAAATAAAACATTCCGACGATTAAAAACGGCAAGTATTTTTTTACTTGAATTTTTTTTTCAAAAACTAAATCGTACAAAATTATTACAGCAGGAAGTACTATTACGGTTTCCTTACAAAAAACCGCTATGAAAAAAAAGATAAATGACAAAAAGTTTTTTAATTTCACGTAACATAAAAAAGTGGCAAGAAAAAATATCGTTGAGAGTTGGGTTTCAACAAATGAAACCATGTTGACAACTTCAGTATTTACAGGGTGCAAAACAAAAAAAAATCCACTTAAAAATGCAACGAGATTATTTTTTAAAAGTTCCAAAATTAAAAAATATAGTAAAATACCAACTGTAATGTGAAGAAAAATATTTGTCAAGCGATGACAAACAGGATTTACTCCACATATTTTATAATTAATAATATGTACCAAAAATGGTAGTGGTCTGTAGGTAAAATCTTGAGTGTATTTGAAGTAATTTTTCGGCGAGAAAAACACTGATATGTTTTCAAACTTTTTTATGAAATTGCCGTTCTGAATAAAAAGTCCATCATCCCAAACAAACGGATTTTTGAGTGTGTTTGCATAAACCAAAAAACCCGCAAAAACAATTAAGAAAATATATTTTTTTGTCACTTTATTTTATTGGTTTACTCTTTTTGCCAGAACAAAAATTTCTTTTTTTTCTTTTCAATTGAAAATCTCACCTTCGATAAAAGTGATGGCACCACTATTACCCAACCTTCTTTTTGCGATGGATAGCCACAAATTTCAATATTGAATTGAAAGGTTTTACCACATAATTTTTTATTTTTCGGGATTTTTAGCACAACATCTGAAATTGACGTTTCTGCTGGCGAAAGAGAGTGTTTTTGTGATAAAACGATTACCCAGTTTGTGCTTGGTATTGGATTTATGTTTGGTTTTAAACTGTCGATTTTTGGAATCTGAACGTCTATGACGATATCTATATTTTTTTTGCTTTTGTTTGTTATTTTTAACGGTAAATTGTGGGAAACTCGAAAATTATACTCCTTATTGATAGACAAATTCTCAAGATTAATATTGACAAAATTGGTTGAAAGACCGTCTGCAAAAACAAACGACGGATATAAAATGACGAGTAACAAACAACGAATGATAAATAACGAATGGTAAATAGTGGACGACAGGCGATGAGCTGTGGGCGACGGGTGATGAATAACAGATGACAGGCGATGGATGTTCATTTTATTTTGTTTTTTATATTCGAGATAAAGAATTTTAATTCAAATTTTTTGTATATTGATACCGTTGAAAAAGTCAGTTGTAATTTCAGTTGGTATGCCTAAACAATATTTTCAAGCAACCACAAGGACAATAATTGTTAGTAACATTTACGGTTTTTCAAATATTTTCAAATTTTCGTTCTTTGAATCATTT
>JBDRIG010000059.1:0-22236 GCA_043816185.1 Elusimicrobiota bacterium
ACACCTTTATTATTGGTGTCATTTACAAATTTATATTCGTTTATCTCCACCCGTTTAGCGGGAAGGAAGCGTGTCAAAAGATGCTGATTTTTGACAAAGGGGATGCTATTTTCTACTTGACATGCTTTTCCATAGATGATGGACATTTTGCTATTGTGACACAGTGTGAATGACAACCTTATTTATAAATCAACTATCTCTGGGAGGGTTATCTCTGGTGATTTTGTGTCAAGGATTGCAACGGTGCTTCTTCCGGTAGTCCAACCTCCACATTCACCTGGATTGATAATAAGAGCAGAATGCTTTCTTATATCGGTTTTGTGAGTATGCCCGTAAATGACGACATCATATTTTTTATCTTTCAACAATTGATCAATAGATTTCGATTGGTGCATCAAAACTATTTTTTTACCATCAAGCTCAAATTTATATGGTGACTCGTGAAGTTCTCCGATATTTTTGAATCTCTCTAAAAGATAGGATTTATCGCCGTCATTATTACCGAACACGCCGACTAATTTCATTTTTAATCCATCAAATTCTTGAGCGGTAAATGGTGAAACATAATCGCCTGCATGCAGAACAATATCAACATTTTTCTGATTAAAAAAATTTACCGCTTTTCTTATAGCGTTCATATTGTCATGTGAATCGGACATTATACCTATCAACATTTTTCGTCTTTTTAAACTCCTATAATTTTCACAATAATTTTTCGCTCACGATGACAATTATCCATATCAACAAAAACAACTTGCTGCCAAGTTCCCAAAATCATTTCACTTTTTTCTATAGGAATAGTAACTGCTGGCCCCAACAAAGATGCCCTCAAATGCGAAGCAGCATTTTTATCGGAATGGGTTATATTATGATTATACTCGCCATTTTCGGGAGCAATTTTTTTAAGCAGATTTTGGAAATCAGCAACAAGCCCTGGTTCATATTCTATTGTTGTAATAGCACCAGTTGCACCAGCGACAAAAACACTTAAAATACCATCTTTGATTTCTGATTTTTCTAAAATCTCTTTAATTCTCGACGTGATATCAATAATATCACAGTTACCCTTCGTTTCAAAACTAATTTTATCCGTAAATATTTTCATATAAATAATTTACTAAACTTGCATTAACAAAAATCAAAAAAAGTCGTTAAACCAATTTTATCAATATCAAACAACGTATTGTGATTTTTTGTTTTTCGCTAAAAATTCCTCTATTTCTTTTTTTTCTTTTTCAAAACCACTTCTTCCCATTAAACCATAAGTAAGTATTTTACCCAATTCTACCCCTGGCTGGTCAAAAGCATTTATTTCAAAAAGTTCGCCAATATATGCAGTTGCAAGTTCCAACATATAAAATAACTGTCCTATTGTATGCTCGGAAACTTCTGGAAAAACTATTGTGCAATTTGGTCTTAATTGTTTTGTAAGTGCCACGCGGGTTGCTTCTTCTTCCGATTTTATCAGTTCATTAAGCGTGTGTTTTTCAAGATAATGCTTTTCCGATGTTTTCGGAATTACGATATTTGCACGATATTTTTCAACAGATAAAAATGTTATTATTTTATCGTAAGGCCCCTCAATGTAAAGTTGAACTTGCGAATGCTGATCAGTTACACCTAATGCTTTAATCGGAGTTGGGCCAACATTCACTACGTCGCCCTTGATGTTTGTTTTTTTTCCAAGTGACTCTGCCCACAATTGCCTGAACCAATCGGAGACATCTTTTAGTGATTGAACATATGGCATCATCACGTCGATTTTTTTGCCCTTCTGATAGAGAAGATACTGGATTGCGGCATAAATTGCAGCAGGATTTTTTGATATGTTCTGGCCACAACGGATGTCCATATCCATTGCACCTTTCAAAAGTTTTTCAATTTTTATTCCACAGAAAGCTGCAGAAATAAGACCTACCGGCGATAACACAGAAAATCTTCCTCCGACATTTGCTGGTATTACAAAAGAAACAATTTTTTCTTTTTCAGCAAGCTCTCTTAAATAGCCTTTTTTTTCGTCGGTTGAAATAATAATGTGCTTTTGCCAGTTTTTAACACCAACTTTTTTTATCAAGGCATTTTTTAGAACGAAAAAGATTGCAAGACATTCCGCAGTAGTACCCGATTTTGAAATTATATTAAAAACTGTTTTTTTCAAATTGAGAACATCTAATAATGATTTTATAGATTCCGGATCAACATTATCTGGCACAAAAAGGCGCGGACAGTTTTTTCTCTCTTTTTTTGAAAGAAGATTCCAATACTGGTGATTTAACGCCGTCTGAATCGCGATATTTCCGAGTGCAGAACCACCTATCCCTATTACCACAAAATCATCAAATTTTGTTCTTTGTTTTTTTGCAAAATCACTTATTTTTTTTGCATCTTCCATCTTATACGGAAGTTCCATAAACCCTAATATTCCCTTTGATTTTTTCTGCTGAACGACGTTGCGAGCAGAAAAAAGTTTGGGATAAAGCAGCTGTAAATCCTTTTGATTTACTCCATGAACGCCTACGAGACCAGCCATACAATTTGTGTAGTCAAGTTTAATATCAGCCATTTTTTTCCTCCTCAAATTCTTTCACGATTTCTTTAATTTCAATTTCTGCCTTTCTAAGTTTAGTTTTCAACATTTTTATTAATCCTGCTGCTCTTTTTACTGATTCTGCAAGATTGTCTATTTCAACATTCTCCCTTTCCAAATCAGCAAGAATCTTTTGCAACTCGTCTAGTGATTTTGAATACGAAACTTTTTCTTCTATCACCTTTCACCTCCCCCTATAAGTAGAACACCCACAAGCACTCTGCTACCTTTTTACGATTTTCCAAAATTCACAACCCCATTATATTGTAAATACTACTGCTTTTACCATAATAAGAATCGTAGATGTGCTGATAAATTCTATTGCAACAATCGGCATACATTTCTTTTGTGTAACTTTCAGGCAATTCTTCATTAAGAATATTCTGTATAGTTAGAAGCACATCTGCTCTTGCCTGTTGTTTTTTTCGCCAGTCCAATACGAGTTTTTCTTCTTTAAGGGTTTCAAGAAGTTTTTTAGATGCAAGTTTGACTTTGTCCTTTTCAGTATTCTTTAAGTCAGGTTTATATAACAGGTCAAATACGGCAAGTTGTTCTTCAGTAAGTTTTTCAGATATGTGCCTCTTTTCTTCAGTATTTAATTCTTTAGAAAACTTTTTAAGTTCATTAAAAAACATTTCTACATTCATTGCTCCAATATTATACTCGTCAACTAATTTTTGAAATTTTTCAAGGAAACCAGTTCTTTGCTTATTCAATTTGACCAACGCAACCAGTAAATTATTTATGCTATTTTTAAGCATTGACACTTCAATATGTTTTTTGTCTTTAATGAATTTTTCTTTTAACATATCAAAATCTATTTTACTTAAATCAATCTTATTACCGTAGGAAGAAGAAATAATGTCTGATATGATAAATCCTTTGGCATCAATGGAATTGTCAAGCAGGTTTTCCATTTTCTTTTTTACTTCTTCAATATCTGTTTCAGGAGATAGTTCTCCTATCTTATCTGCTATTGTTTTGAACATATAATACTTAACTCTAAATATTTCCGCCTTGGGGTCGGGAAGTATTGCTTTATACAGTTTTTTTATCAGGTTTGTTAAACTGATGAATTCTTTCCTTGTTTTTTCGTTTGAGATTATAATATCAACCGCTTCAGTGATAAGTTTTATTGTAGTCAATTTATTGGCTTTAATAATCTTGTCAATATCAATCTTCTGTTGTTTGCAAAAAGTAGTCGCTTTATCAATAACATCTTTTAATTCTTTTATCAGTTCGTCTTTTGGTTTGACGGGGTAATCAATCTCTTTGCCGCCAGGATTATATATGGCAAGTGCTTTTTGTAAACTCCTGAAAATGCCGATATAATCAACAATCAGTCCGTTGGGCTTATCGCCAAACACCCTGTTTGCTCTTGCTATTGTCTGCATAAGAGTGTGGTTTTTCATCGGCTTATCAAGATACATTGTTGAAAGACAAGGAACATCAAAGCCCGTCATCCACATAGAACAAACAAAAACAATTCTGAACGGATCCTGTTCATCTTTGAATTTCGTTTCTAAATCTTCATCCAGCATTCTTTTACGGTGAGTTACAATATCCAATCCGAGGTCTCTGAATATTTTAATTTCATTTTGGTTATTTCCCCAACTTACAACTACTGCTATATCGGTTTTTTCAAGATATTCAATTCTCTTTGTGAAAATTTCTTTTTCCCTGTCATCTCTTGCTTTAAGTTTTCTTGTACGTTCAATTTCTAATTTCAGATATTTTTTTACTTTATCATACATTTTAACAGCGGTTGGTCTGTCAATGGAAACAACCATCGCCTTGCCCTGATAACCTCTTGAAGAAAAATGCTTAACTATATCTTCCGCTATTTTTTCTAAACGGTCATCACGGGTTATTATATGATATGCTCTTTCAAACTCTCTCATTAGTTTTTCTTCCTGCCTGTCATCAAGCATAGCATCTTCAAGAATTTCTTCCAACCCAGTGCTTAAAACTTCACTATCCAATTGGACTTCTGGAATCCTGTTTTCATAATACAACGGAACTGTTGCATTATCATCAACCGACTGTTTGAAACTATAAATGCTGACATAGTCGCCAAATGTCCCCTTTGTTTTTTCTTCGCCCACTATCAGTGGGGTAGCAGTAAATGCAATGAACGAAGCATTAGGCAATGCTTTCCGCATATTCATTGCCAATTGGTCATATTGTGTGCGGTGGGCTTCATCTGTTATTACAATAATGTCGCTGCGGTCAGTTATGGGGTATTCCTTTTCTTCGTCTGTTCCCTGCTTACTTCCAGCAGGGACAAACCTGAACTTATGTATCAATGTAAATATGTTCCTGTGGTCTTCTTTAAGAAGTTGTTTTAAGTGAGAGCAACTATCAGCGTGAACTTCAATTTCCGTTACCGCACCGGTACTTTCAAAATTATTGTAAATCTGCTTGTCTAATTCTATTCTGTCTGTAACTATAAGAAAAGTATAGTTGCCATAAAATTTCCGCAGTATTTTCTGCGAGAAAAAAATCATTGAAAAACTCTTACCGCTTCCTTGTGTATGCCAGAATACACCGAGTTGCCCTTTTTTGTTTTTAATATCTTTGAACGATTCTAATGTCTTATTAACTCCAAGATACTGATGATTTTTTGCAAGAATTTTTATATAAGAACTGCCTTCTTTACCTCTTTTCTGAAAAAGAATAAAGTTTTCAAAAATATCAAGAAACTTGGATTTTTCACAAGTTCCTTTTATTATCGTATCAAGGGAAACAATTCCTTTCTCCCCCTCGTTGCTGATTTTCTTCCATTCGTTGAAGTGTTCCCAATCAGCAGTCATTGAACCAATTTTACTTTCAGAACCGTTTGATAAAATAACAAATGCGTTATACCAGAAAATCTGCGGAATGGTATCCTTGTAATCGGTCAAATTGTCATTGAAAGCATTTTTAATGTTTCTATGAATTGCTTTAAGTTCAACAAAAATTAACGGTATGCCATTAACAAAGGCAACAAGGTCTGCCCTGCGTTTATACATATCCCCGTTAATCCAGAACTGTGATGCAAGAAAGAAATCGTTATTTTCAGGATTGTCAAAATCAATGACTTTAACGGTTTCTAATTCTTCACTCCCATCTTCTTTACGGACAGGAACTTTCACTCCGTCTTTAAGAAGTTTGTATATTTCCCTATTTGCCACACTTGGATTTAATATGATGCGGTTTTTGGTTATTTCTTCAACAGCGAGATTTATACTTTCAGGTTTCAATGTCGGGTTTAGACGGGATAGAGCGGTTTTTAGTTTTGGAATAAGGACAACATCCATAGAAGTTTCTCTGCCGAGTGTAGAATTCTGTCCGAACTGTTCTTCATAACAGTTTTGATGTTCATACCCGAGAAATTGAAATATCTCAATAGCACTATTTTCTATCAGTTGCTGTTCTGAAAAATTACCTGTCATTTAGAGTCCTCTTGTATTTATATAATATTGGTTGTTTCAAATTTTATTTCAATGCCATTCAGCATAAATATCACTTTCTTCTTTAAAAGTATGCTTCTCAATGTATTTTGCTTTTTCTAAAAAATCTTTTTCATTTCTGATTATATGGTCATAGAATGACCTTTGCCATATTCTATCGTGTTCGCGTAGGGGTGGGCTTGCCCACCCAATTATTGTCTGTGTAACCTTTACTTTTACTTTGCCAATATACTGCTGCCACAAATTTATTTTTCTATCGTTTGATAGAGTTATAAGCCCGTGTAAATGATTCGTCGCAATAATTATTCCATGAATAACTATTCCAAGTTCTTTCGCAATATTTTTTAATACCTCAATCGTTTTTTCTCGTATGATTTGGTCATTAAAAATCTTCTCCCGCTCAAATGTGCAAATTGTAAAAAAATACGGTCCTGGTAAAAAATAATCCCATGTTTTTAATCGTAAAGAAGATTTGCGTATGCGTATAAATGACGGGCGACCAAGGTCGCCCCTACGCGTGTTAGGCATTTTCATTCTGTGTCCTCTGTTTTTATGTCTAAATCCGAGACATTAAGTTTACCCGAAATGAGTTTTGGGAGTAAAATATCTCTGGTTTCTATAAGATTGTTATTTTTGTCGTCAAGTAAGTTTATTTGCTTAAAAATAGGCACAACAATTTTGTTAAATTCAGAAATTAAATCTTGCTCAGGAATGACTAATTTTAGAGCAGAAATACCTTCAAGAGTAATTTGAGGTTGGGCTGTTCCTCCGATATAGTTATAAAGTCCTATATTCAGCAAACTATGGTAAAGAAAGAGTTTTTGTTCTTCATTTATATCAAAAATAAAAGAATTATTAGTCACGAATGATTTTGGTTTTGTTATTTTTATCTGCCCCACGCTGCCCCGACATCCTGTAATTACCATCGGATTTTCATAATTATATTCATCATATTTTCCTATAACTTTTGCGGCACCATAAACTAAATATTCCCCGTCTTTTTTCATTTTTGTAGTCGGCAGAGTTTTTCCATATCGTATATTACAAATATCAAAAATATTTTTTATTTCCCATTTTACAGGGATTTTGCCGAGTTCAGAGTTAACCATTTTTACTTTTTCGTGTCCTGGGAAACGAAACTTGACAAACCATTCGTTATAGAGGGTCTGTGCTATTTTCTCTAATATCTTAATTCGGCGATTGTTGTTTTCAATCAGGTCATCGTAGGCAGAAAGTACAGTGGCGATTGTTTTTTGTGCTACTATTTTATGGACTTTGATTTCTAAATTATCAAGGTCATTTCTATTAAGAGTCGGGACACCAGTGCCTGAATTAAATTTATCCAGATTTATTGTCTGGAGATAATAGTATACATAGTCCGAGTAATTACCCTTGAAATCCTTTACCCATAACGCTGTATTATGTGGCCAATATTTTTCATTGATAAATTGAACTTTCCCTAAAGAACCACTTCTTCCAGTCACCACACCAGGTGGATTGACCTTATATTGATTATGATATCCTAAAATAGATGTTGAACCAACCACTGGATATAAACCTTCAATCATATCCTTTTTAGGTAAATCAAAACCTCTTTGAAGTGTAATAAAATTTTTGAATTTAATTGTTTGCAATTTTGCCATTAAACTCCGATTAGTTTTGAACTATTATACTATGCTTCACTCATTTTCAATACTTCAGTTTTGACTCAATCTGCAAAATGCTTTTTTCTCTTTCAATTTCTGCCTTGAGTTCTTTTTCAGTCGGTAGATAAAGTTTATATTTTGAAGCAAAAATTCGTTTACTCTCACTTAGAAGAGTATATTTAACCATTGTTCGATTTTTATCCGAGCAGAGTATGAGTCCGATGGTTGGATTGTCATCTTGCTGTTTTACTTCTTTCTCAAAGTATCGCACATAAAAATCCATTTGCCCAATATCTTGATGTTTAAGTTTTCCAACCTTCAAATCAATGATAACAAAACACTTCAAAATGTAATTATAAAATACGAGGTCAATGTAGAAATGCTCGTTCTCAACAGTTATCCTTTTTTGTCTTGCCACAAATGTAAATCCCTTCCCTAATTCAAGGATAAATTCCTGTAAATGTTCAATTAATGCTTGCTCAATCTGTGTTTCATTAAACTGGTGTTTTTCCGGGATACCAAGAAACTCAAGAATATATGGGTCTTTTACTGCATCTTCTGGTTTTTCAATTATATGCCCTTTTTGTGCAAGTTTTAGAACACCTTTTTTATCTTTACTTAATGAAATTCTTTCAAATAAAAGAGAGTCAATTTGGCGGTCAAGTTGCCTTGTGCTCCAGTTTCCCGCTATCGCTTCTTTAATATAGAACGCTCTGGCATTCGTATCGTTCACTCGCATAAGAAGACGATAGTGTGTCCAAGTTAATTCTTGACGCAGTGCGTCAAGAATTGGAAACATCATATAAAATTTACGCATATTCCATACATTAGTTGCGTCAAAACCCTTACCGAAATCGTTTGTTAATTTTTTGGAAAGTTTCTCAATAAGTTCCTTACCATAAACAGCCCGGCGTTTGCCTTTTTGTTCTTCTTCAACTATGAGATGCCCAATATTCCAATATGCTTCAACTATCGTAAAATTTACTGCCCTGTAAATTTTATTTCGTGCTTCATCTAAAATCGTTTTGATTTTTTTATAGAGCGTATTAAAACTTTCTAAAGGAATTAATTTATTCATATTTATTCTATCTCCAATATCTTTGTAATGTTTTCTGATATTTGACTTTCTACCTTTTTCGCTTCCGCATTAAGAATATTCAATTCTTTGTTCAATTCCTCTATCCGTTCCCTAAAATCAAAGTCGTCTTCTTCTCTTTCAGCAACTCCGACATAGCGACCTGGGTTCAGTGAATATCCCTGTTCCGTGATTTCTTTTATTGTTGCTACTTTGCAGAGTCCTGCAACATTCTGATATTTACCTTTTGGGAAAGATTCTTTCATCAGTTTTTCACTGCCACTAATTGTTTCAACTTTTCTACCACGGTATAATCTTACTATGTTTGAAATGAACTCTGTTTGTTCAGGGGTATATTCTCTATGGGCACGGTCAATTTGTTTGTATATACTACGGGTATCAATGAATAGGACTTTGTCTTTATTGGATGTCCCCTGCTTACTACATGCAGTGGCAGGTTTTCGTTTTTCCTTTATCAAAAAACCATAATGTGCAGGGTAGTGCTACGGTATAAAAGAAGTTTGGACCAACGGAGATAATTACATCTACCACCCCTTCTTCTATCATCTTTTTTCTGATGTCCTGTTCTGATTGTCTGGCATCAGCGGCAGAGTTTGCCATAACAAAACCTGCTCTGCCTTTGTCATTAAGTGTATTAAGAAAAATCTGTATCCATAAATAATTGGCATTATCGGGTTTTGGTATTCCATAACTGAATCGCTTGTCTTCCTTGATTTTTTCTTTATCTACTCCGCTTACATTGAAAGGCGGATTTGCCATTACGAAATCAAACTTATTTATTGAATTGTGCGGGTCATCGTAATAAGTATTCCCTGGTTTTATATCTCCTGATAGATTGTATATGGCAAGGTTCATCTTGCATAGTTTTATCGTCTCGGCGGTTTTCTCCTGACCGTATATGGAAATTTCTTTGTTTGGTATTGCTTTATGTTTTTCTACAAATTTTGCACTATGAACAAACATACCGCCAGAACCACAGGCCGGGTCATAAATTTTACCGTGAAACGGTTCTATAACTTCCACTATAAGTTTGACAATAGAGGCAGGAGTGAAAAATTCTCCGCCTTTTTGTCCTTCCGCTAATGCAAATTTGCCGAGAAAGTATTCATAAATTTTGCCGAATATATCTCCTTCAGCGTCCATAGGAATACTTGAGAGTGTTTTTAATAGGGCTATCAAAACATCTTTTTCAAATTCGTTATATGTTTTGGGCAGGATCCCTTTAAGTTCTTCATTTTCGGACTCTATTTGTTTCATTGCATTGTTGATGGCTTTTCCGATGTCTTCACTTTCAGGAAGGTTATTTAAGTAACCGTAACGGCTGGTTTCTGGGATATATAAAATACCTTTTGCCTGATAATCGGTTTTTGATATTCCTTTACGGCTTTTTGATTTCCGATGTTGTTTTTCAATCTCCTCATTTGCGATAGAGAATCTTATATCAGCATAGAGTAAAAAGATTAACCCTAATACCGGGACGGAATATTCTGACGATTTCAAATGTGAGTTTGCTCTGAGTTGGTCTGCGACTTCCCAAAGCCGTTTTTCTGTATCAGTGTGATTGCCAGACATTGCTAATTCTCCTTATCAAACTTTACCTATTCTTTTATTTTGTAGTGATTCGCCCTCCGAATTTTCCATCTCTCAGTTCAATTTTTACGTCATCTCCAACGACTATATTTTCTACACTTTTTACAATTTTACCTCCACAATTATAAACTAACCCAAACCCTAACTTTAATATGTTAACTGGATTTTTTGAGTTATTCAGTCGTTCTAATGTTTTTAATTTTTGAGAACTGTCTTCAAAAATCTTTTTCAGATTCCATTTTATTTTTTCCGATATCTGGCAGACTTTATTTTCAAGTTCCCTAACAAGAATAATGGTTGCTGATTTTACTTCATTGGTCATATTTTTTAGTCGTTCTTTTTCATTTGATAAAATCCATTTCTGAGTTTCTAAAATATCATCGGATAATTTCTCAATAGCAACCTCAAACTTTCTCACTTTTTCAACAACAAACTGGGCAGTTGCCGTCGGTGTTTTGAACGATTGATTTGAAACCTCATCAGCAATTGTTCTGTCTATCTGATGCCCTATTCCGGTCAAAACTGGACTTTCTGAGTTTGCAATAGCAACTGCCACACCCTCTTTATCAAAACCCATCAAATCCGATGCGCTGCCACCACCACGAACAATTGCTATAACATCAACTGGATATTTATTTAACGTAAAAATTGCATTTCTCACTTCGCTTTCAAGATTATTTCCCTGCATTCTCGCATCACACAAAAAAACCTTAAAAGAATAATTGGATTTTTTAAGCTCGTCTATAAAATCATTGTAGGCTGCGCTTCCGACGGACGTTATAAGTCCAACATTTAATGGAACAAGAGGAATTTCTATTTTTTTGTTTTTGTCAATCAGCCCTATTTTTTCTAATCTTTCGAGTATAAGTTTTCGTTCTAACGCCATTTTACCAATGGTATATTCAGGCTCTATATCAGTAATACAGATCTGCAATTTCCCATATGGTGGATAAAAATCAACAAAACATTTTGCTTTTATTTGAAGTTCGTCTTTTAAAACAAAACCCGGTGCAATCGCTTCCATTTTAGCTTTAATTATATCTCTATCGTCACCTCGAATCATCGCTGAAATAGTTGCTTTTCTTTCTTTTGTTTGAGAATCCTGTTCAACAAGTTCAAAATAAACTTGACGATAAGAACGAGTATTCGCTCTTACAATATCAAAGTCGTAACGATAAATTTCTCCGCAAACCCACACACTGTCCTTGAATGAGCTATTGAGCACATGCTTTATCTGACTGTTGAGTTGACTTATTGTAAGAGGCGTGTTTGAATTTATGGTAAGTTTCTTCTCTAAATTATTTTGTGAAAATAGCGGGCTGTCATCGAAAAGCGTTTGACTAGTTGATGATTTTTCGCATACTTTTGACTGAGTGTTTTGTATTAAATCAATGATTTCTACGCCGTACTGTTTCAGTTTTTTTTCGCCAATACCTTTTACATTTGACAACTCGGAAAGTGTTTGCGGATTAGATGTGGCAATGTTTTTCAGAGTTGGATTGGAAAGTACAAAATATTTTTTATCGTTGGTAATTCCCTTTTTTTTGGCTTTCCAATCACGCCAATTTCTTAAACGATTGTAGATTTCGTCTATCATACATTTTTTTCACAAGTTAACACTACTTCATTCATTATTCATTATTTCACTAACGTAAGCCAGTTATATTTATCGTTTGTCTTACCTCTTAAAATATTAAAATATGCTATCTGTAACTTTTTCGTAATTTCACCACAACCACCTTTTCCTATGGTTATATTATCAATTTTTGAAACAGGCGTAATCTCCGCAGCGGTACCACTTAAAAAAACTTCATCAGCAATATAAAGCGATTCTCTTGGGATAGAATGTTGTTCGATTCTCATTTTCATATCTCTTGCAATCGTAAATACGGTATGCCGCGTAATACCTGCAAGTATAGACGAGCTAGTAGGCGGTGTAAAAATCACTCCGTTTTTGACGATAAAAATGTTTTCTCCGCTTGCTTCCGAAACATAGCCATAGACGTCAAGTGCAATCGCCTCGTCGTACCCACCTTGTATTGCTTCCATTTTTATTAATTGAGAATTGATATAATTTCCACCCGCTTTGGCAAGTGAAGGAAATGTATCGGGTGCGGCACGTCTCCAAGACGAAACAATAACGGATGCACCTTTCTCCAACGCTTCTTTACCGAGGTAAGCACCCCACTTCCATGCGGCAACAGCACAATTAATAGGATTTTTTAACGGATTAACCCCTATTTCGCCATACCCACGGAATACAATCGGCCTGATATAACATTCTTTGAAATTATTTTTTTTTACAATATCAACAGTTGCCTTGAAAAAATCCTTCTTGGAAAAAGGAATTTCCATTCTGTAAATTTTTGCCGAATCATAAAGACGATCAATGTGAGCATCAATCCTAAATATAGCAGGACCTTTTTGCGTATCGTAGCATCGCATCGATTCAAAAATGGATGAGCCGTAATGAACAACGTGTGACATTAGATGAATTTTTGCATCTTGCCAGTCAACAAATTTTCCATCAAACCAAATTTTCCCCTCTCCAAAACTCATAATAGCCTCCGATAATATTACAAAATTACAAAAAATTTAAACAATCTCATAACAACAATCATTTATTTTATTCTACAACACTACATTTACGATGCTACATTTATAACATTACATTTATTTTTTTCTTTTTTCAAATTTTTCCAATTCTTTTTTCACTTTCTCTGCTTTTTTGTCATCGACAATCCATTTTGATGGAGCATCTTCCATCACCTTACTAAAAACCCGCAGGCTTTTTATTGCTTCCCTCAAATCGCTTTCTAATTTTTCGTCCGTTAATAATTTGCCAAATATTCCATCGCCCGCCTCTATTGATTTAGAAATTTTTTCAAGTGAAGTAAGCGTTGAATCAAACTTTTTCAAAATACTTGTAGGTCGCCCTTCGGTAACTAAATTTTTTAGTTCTTTCGAAATAATTGTTAAATCTTTCGAAATAATTGTTAAATCGTATGAAAACTTGTTAAGATTATTTATTGTAAATTTTATGCTACTATCGGTGGTTAAACTTTTTAATGAATTCAAAAGTGAATTTATTGCTGACTGCGTTCTATCAAACATTTTATCAATACTTATTGGATCAATACCAATGACTGTATCTCCATTTTTCAACAATTCAAAAGTATCGTTTCCAAAAGTAAGTTGAATAAATTTTACCCCTATAATTCCCGATGAAAAAATGTATACGTCGGCATTCTTATAAATCTTCACATCGGTATCTACCCAAACAATTACCTTGGCTTTTCCATTCTCTAATGTTATATTTTTTACATAGCCAACATTTACACCAGCAATTTGCACATTTGCCTGTTTTAAGAGTCCTTGAACATCATTAAATAAAATGTTAATCTCATAACCTTTCTCGAAGATTCTAAGGCTCGACAAAATCATAACCGAAGCAGCAAGAATAATTGCTCCAAAAATAATTACGATTCCAACTTTGGTTTCTTGTTTCATAGTTAACTCCGTGAACACACTGAACCGACTCGAAACTTTCACTATGGCGAATAGAACCAGCACACTTGTTTACCATCGTCGAATAGAGAACTGGTCTATATTTATTTCGTGTTCCGCTTAGCGAAATTCTGTGTCTGTTTCGTATTCTTTTATCTTCATTTTTATTGGTCCTGTTGAAGAACCAGTTGTGAACTGTTTTACGTACTGATTTTCTGTTTTTTTGATTTCATCAGGTGTTCCTACTTCAATAATTTTACCGTCGTAAAGCATAGCAATTCTATCGGAAATTTTATACGCACTGGTCATATCGTGAGTTACAACTATTGAGGTAATGTTTAATGATTTTTGAAGATTAATTATTAAGTCGTCAATAATATCTGCCATAATAGGATCTAATCCTGTCGTTGGCTCATCGTAAAAAATATATTTTGGGTCTGTCGCGATTGTCCTTGCTAATGCAACTCGCTTTTTCATTCCACCAGACAATTCCGACGGCTTCATTTGCTCTATGTTTTCAAGTCCCACCATAGAAAGACATATCTTAACCTTTTTTGAAATTTCTTCGTTCGATTTATCGGTAAGATTCCTCAGACCGAAAGCCACGTTGTCACCAACGGTTAAAGAATCAAAAAGCGCGGCGCCCTGAAAAAGAAATCCAAAATTTTTTTGAACTTTTGAAAGTGATTTTTCGCCAAGCTTAGTTATCTCAATATCATCAACAAATATTTCACCAAAATCTGGTTTCAAAAGTCCAACGATATGTTTTATAAGAACAGATTTTCCACAACCACTACCACCGATAATAGTAATCGTTTCTCTATCTTTAATCGTAAGATTTACACCACTTAAAACTTTATTATCTGCAAATGCTTTATGCAAGTCAACAATTTTTATCATCGTGTTAAATAAATCATATAATATTTGAGTCTTTTTCCTTGCTTCTTGGTAAAAACGAATAGATAAATAAAATTGTCATTCCAACTGTAATCGCAGAATCGGCGATATTAAAAACAGGCCAAATACGGAAGTCCAAAAAATCAACAATTTCTCCTCGAAAAATACGATCGGAAAGGTTGCCGATCGCACCGCCCAATATTAGTGAAAAAGATACTTGGCTTATATGAAAAATATTTTTTCTGGTAAAAATTAAAACTGAAATTAAAATTATAGCAACGATAGAAAAAATAAGTAAAACCTTTCCATATCCCTGGAATATTCCAAATGCAGCACCTGTATTTGTAATGTATGTTATATGAAAAATATTTTTTAAAACAGCAACTGACTCTCCTAAATAAAATTTTTTTATTATAATAAATTTTGTAAGTTGATCTAAAATTAAAACGATAATAATAATTATTATAGATTTTTTACACATTTTGAACAAATCTCTTTGTGGTCAGCGTCAATACCAACAGTTTCAGACCACATCCAACAACGAGTACATTTTTTACCTTCCGCTGGCAAAACCTTGACTTCTATATTTTCTAATTCATCCTTACTACCACCAACAGACTCTTCATTAATTTCAAGTTGCGAAACTAAAAACGTATATAAAAGATTTTGGTGATTTTCTTTTAAAAATTTCTTTTTTTCGTCATCATTAGTATATACTACAACCTTTGCTTCAAGCGAATTTCCTATAAGTCCTTTTTTCCTCTCATCTTCAAGAAATTTTAATACAACGTCTCTAATTTTTATGATTTTTTCAAATTTTTTTTCTATTTCTTGGTTTATAAATTTTTCATTGACTCCCTGAATATTCAACAAAAATACAGATTCTTCCCATTTCCCTTTTTCTTCGTTACAGGTTTTATCTGTGGTGAATCCATTTGTTCCACCTCGCTTCTCTATATATTCTTGATAAGATTCTTCCGCAGTAAAAGAAATTATTGGAGTAAGAAATGGAAGTAAACTAAGAAATATCTCTTCAATTACTGTTTGGGCTGATAATCGCTCTTTTGATTTTTTATTGAAAGTATAAAGACGATCTTTCAACATATTAAAATAAAACGATGAAAGTTCAACAACACAAAAGTTATATATTAGACGAAAGACCTTATGAAATTCGTAGTTATCATAACCAGTTTTTAACTCGGAAATAAGCCACTGAAGTTTTGAAAGCATCCATTTATCAACATCTAAAAGTTCATCGTAAGAAATCCTATCTTTCTCAGTAAATTCACTGATGTTGCCAAGTATAAATCTAATAGTATTTCTTATTTTTCTATATGCATCAATTGACTGGGTAAGGATTTCTTCTGATAGACGAACATCGTCCTGATAATTTTCGGATGCAACCCAGAGCCGCAAAATTTCTGCACCATATTTTTTTATTACGTCCGATGGGTCGATTACATTGCCTAATGATTTTGACATTTTTTTCCCTTCGCCATCAACAACAAAACCATGTGTTAAAACCGTTTTATATGGAGGTTGTTCCTCAATAGCGACGGAAGGTATAAGCGATGTTTGAAACCAACCACGATGCTGGTCACTTCCCTCTAAATATAAATCAGCTGGAAAACAAAGCGCTTCATTAGTCCTTAAAACCGCAAACGATGAAACGCCAGAATCAAACCATACATCTAAAATATCGTCGGATTTTTTGAAATTTTCGCCACCACATTTCTTGCATTTTGTGTTTTCATCTAAGATCTCTTTTATTGGCATTTCAAGATATTTATTGGAACCATATTCTGCTGTTATTGTCTCAATTTTCTCCAAAATATTTTCATCTAAAATCGGTTCATCGCAATTACAGCAATAAATAATTGGTATTGGTGTTCCCCAAAATCTCTGACGACTTAAACACCAGTCGGGACGAACCTCAAGCATACTTTTAATTCTATTTTCTCCATACTGTGGAACCCAATTTACTTTTTTTATTGATTCCAATAATTGTTGTCTTAGATTTTTATGATTTACTGACAAAAACCACTGTTTTGTTGCTCTGAAAATTATCGGATTTTTGCATCTCCAACAATGAGGATAAGAATGAGAAATATCCTGACTTGCAAGAAGCAGTTTTTTTTCTTCAAGAAATTTTATTATTTTTTTATTTGCATCGAAAACATTTTCACCATCAAATTTTGGCACATCTTTCGTAAATCTTCCCTTCTCATCGACGGGTGAGATGACAGGTAGATTATATTTTAATCCAACGATATAATCGTCTTCGCCGTGACCAGGTGCAATATGAACAATTCCAGTACCATCGTCTAATGAAACAAAATCAGCAACCACGCCAATAGATTCCCTCTCAACAACAGGATTCTGACATTTAATTCCTTCGAGTTGAGAACCTTTAATTTTTGATATAATTTTATAATCTGATACTTTTAGTACTTTTTTTAAGTATTCAAGGCGTGCTTCGGCAAAAATATATATTTCGCCATTTGAAATTTCTGCGATTACATAGTCAATATTCGGTTGAAATGCAATGGCAACGTTGGCGGGAAGTGTCCATGGAGTTGTGGTCCAGATGAGAACAGACAGAGTGGAAAAGGAAGCAAGAGAGAGAGAAGCAGGTAGATCAATAACAGGAAATTTCACAAAAATAGACGGTGAAGTGTGATCAGCATATTCAACCTCCGCATCAGCAAGTGCCGTTTCGCAGGTTGCACACCAATAAACTGGTTTTAATTTTCTATAAATATAACCATCTTTGAGAAGTTTTCTAAATACGGAAATAATTGTGCCCTCATACTCGTTTTTTAGGGTCAAATACGGATTTTCCCAATCACCAAAACAACCCAACCGCATAAATTCGTTACGTTGAATTTCAACAAACTTCATTGCAAAGTTCACCGCTTTTTTTCTGAAGTCAATTTTATTTACAACGTCCTTGCTAAGTCCCTTCTCCTTCATCAATTGATATTCTATTGGAAGTCCGTGACAATCCCATCCAGGAATATATGGCGAATCAAAACCAGATATAAATTTATATTTTATCACTATATCTTTAAGTATTTTATTAAGAGCGGTACCGAGATGAATATGTCCATTAGCATATGGAGGACCATCGTGTAAAATGAATTTTTTTTTACCCTTATTTTTTTTGGTAAGTTTTTGATAGATATCAATTTTTTTCCAAAAATCCAGAATCTGCGGCTCCTTCTGTGAAAGATTTGCCTTCATTGAAAAATTTGTTTTCGGAAGATTTATTGTTTTAGTGTAGTCCATAAAATTCAATTGTAAACGAAAAACCGTTGTATTTTTTTGTTATTCGGTTTTTTTATTACTCCTTTTTCTGTAATGATTGCAGATATAAGATTGTGGGGCGTAACATCAAATGCTGGGTGAAATGCTTTAACGCCAACGGGAGATATTCTGTGTCCATTGATAAATGTAACTTCATCAGAATTCCTATATTCAATTTTTATTTTTTTACCGTTAGAAATACTAAAATCAAAAGTAGAAACCGGTGCGGCAACATAAAACGGTATTTTATTGTGCTTACATAAAACAGCAAGTGTATAGGTTCCAATTTTGTTGGCGGTGTCGCCATTGACAGCAATTCTATCAGCACCGACGATAACACCATCGATTTTGCCTGTTGAAATGAAATATCCAGCCATGTTATCAGTTATCAAAATACATGGAATTTTTTCTTGTAAAAGTTCCCATGTTGTCAGTCGTGCTCCTTGCAAATATGGTCTTGTTTCGTCGACATAAACCAATTTTATTTTTCCTTGTCTATGTGCTGTTTTTATGATACCTAAAGCAGTTCCCCAACCAGCAGTTGCAAGTGTGCCTGCATTACAATGGGTGAGAATAGTTGATTTTTTTTTAAAAAGTTTGGAGCCGTTTTCACTTATTTTTTTATTTATAGCAATGTCTTCTCTATAAATTCTATCTGCTTCTGTCTTAATAACAATTATTAACTCTTGCACTGATGAACCATTAAATAATTGAACGACTTTATTTATTCTGCCAACTGCCCACAAAAGATTTACTGCTGTAGGTCTGGCGGACGTAAGATGTAGGCTAACAATTTTAAGATATTTTTTTAAGCCTTCAATGCTTTTAATTTTTTTTTCTAAAGATGCAAGATACATTCCGTAACTAGCGGCAACACCTATTGCTGGAGCACCACGAATAGCCATATCTTTAATACATTTATAAACATCTCTATGGTTTTTACAGATAATATATGCAATTTTAGACGGTAAAAGTCGCTGGTCTAAAATTTTCAAAACGTTTTTTTCGAGATAGAGCGTTTCAATCATTTGATATTTCCTTTGACCTTTTTACTGCTACACAAATTGCTTTTTCAAATATTTTTCCAAAATTTGACTTCAATAAAACTTTAAACGCTGCCTCAGTTGTTCCACCTTTTGATGTTACTTTTTGTCTTAAAATTTCTGGTTCAACATCAGACAAAGTTAACATTTTAGATGCGCCAAACAATGTTTGATTTACAAGTTTTTTTGAAACATCTTTTTTTAATCCGAGTTTTTCGGCGATACAACGCATAATTTCAGCAATGTAAAAAATATATGCAGGCCCACTGCCAGAAACGGCAGTTACGATATCCATATCTTTTTCAGCAACGATAACTACAATTCCACAGGAACTTAAAAGTTTTTCTACAAACTGAACATCTGTTTTGCTGGCATATTTACCCGCTGCAATAGCAATTGCACCCTCGCCAAATAATGCAGGCGTATTGGGCATAATTCTTACGACAGATACTTTCTTTAGATATTTTTCTATTCTTGATGTTTTAATACCTGCGGCGACTGATATTACAAGTTTATTACCGCTACAAACGCAAGCAATTTCTTTGAGCACTTCTTCAATTTGATATGGCTTAACGGCAAGAAAAATTATATCAGAATATTTTACCACATCCGAGTTTGAATAGAATTTTTTAAGTTTATAATCCTTACAAATACAATTCAGTAATTTTTTGTTTATATCGGAAACAAAAATATTTTTAGATACAAAACCACTTTTTATAATTCCAGAAATTAGGGCCTTTGCCATATTTCCTGTACCTATAAAACCAATTTTTTTATTCATTATATTCACAATGAGACTGTGCACAATCCATCTTTTACCATCTAGTGTTGGATTACAGTACCATATTTTATCATCAGTTACTATCTTCTATAAAAATGCAACTTTTTAGCTCATTGCGACACAGTCTGATTAACGCAATAATATATGGTTGTGAAATTGTTTGTTTTTCGAGAATGGAAAGCGGATAGTTGCCATATGCATTATCATAAAATTTTTTTTCAATGAACTTTTCGCGTGGAATTTTCAGCATTGCATCAATTACTTTTTTTGTCAGAAATCCCACGTATAACAATCTGCGTTTCCACCATTTTTTGACGCAACGTTTTAAAATCATTCATTATTTTTTAATAAATCCAAAGTTATTTCTAATTCCTTTTTCGTTTTTTTAAGTAGATCGGTTAGTTGCATTTCTTTTTTAAAAATCGAATCAGGATGTTTTTTGTTAATACGTTTTTCTTCAATTAAAAATTTTTTAACACCTGCGATCGTCAATTTTCTTATGTAAAGTAGATCTTTAATTTTCATTATAAGATCGATATCTTGTTTTATATATTTTCGTTGACCAGATGTTCTTCTTGCTGGTCGCAAAATACGAAATTCTTGTTCCCAATATCGTAAAATATATGGTTTAACATTGGTTAGTTTTTCTACTGCTCCAATCGAAAAATAATTTCTATCTTCTAATTCCATATCGCTCATTTTACTTCACCCATACCCAAATTAACGCCCGAATTCATATCCAAATTAAACCAAATGCTGCTAATTTTTATTCTGTGTCTTTATTTGAGTATTTTGTTCCATGTTTCTTACTCTAACGGTGTTTCCGACGCCTTAAATCGTATAACTTTTTTTGACATAATTTTTATAATTTCTTTTGTTTTCAAATTTCTCACACAACGTTCTTTTCTTGTTTTTGTATAGAGCGTTCCAATACCCTTCAGATGAATCTTTTCACCTTTAGCGAGTGATTTTTTAACTGTCAGTAGAAATTCCTCAAACGCATCGGTCGCTTCTTTCTTGCAACAAGTCCTTTTTGACATTTGCTTAATAATTTCTTTTTTATCCATAATTATTCGTTTCGCCTATTACACAAAACTGGTGTTGAGCATTAACACGAAACTGCTCTACGTCCATTCTGTGCCATATTTCGTGTCTACTTTGCTTTTTTATTCTGGTTTTGCACTTCTTGACATAAGAGTGTAAATTGCTTCTTTCGGATTTTTATTTTTAAAAATTATTTTGTAGACTTCATTTACTATGGGCATCTCAATTTTTAATTTCTTCGAGAGTTCCATAACTGCTTTGGCAGTCGGCACTCCTTCAACAACCATTCCATTTTTTTTTATCGCATTTTTTACTGATAGCCCAGATCCTACGAGTTCACCAAAATTTCTATTCCTAGAATTTTTTGAAAATGCCGTCATAACTAAATCGCCCATACCCGTTAATCCAGAAAAAGTTTCTTTTTTTGCCCCGAGTTTTACTCCAAATCGTGTAATTTCAACAAGTCCGCGAGTTACTATCGCAGCTGCTGTATTATCACCAAACCCCATTCCTTTTGCAATACCAGTAGCGATAGCAATTATATTTTTTATGGCACCACCGACTTCAACTCCAATAATATCTGAATTTGTATAAATTTTCAAATTTGTCGTTGAAAAAATTTTCTGGATTATTTCCGAATTTTTTTTTGCCAAGACGGAATTTCCTGTTGAAACCATTGTCGTCGGAAATCCTTTTGCAACCTCTTTTGCAAAACTTGGACCCGACAATATCACAATATTTTTTGTGTTTAGTTCATCTTCGATAATTTCCGATAGTAGTTTTCCAGTCGCTATTTCAATACCCTTACTTACAATAACAAAAATCTGATTTATATTCGTATACTTTTTTATTTTTTTTGCCGTTTCTCTTATTGCTTGAGACGGAACAGAAAGAACTATTATATCTTTTTTTGCAACCGCGAGTTCAATATTATTCGTAAAAACAATATTTTTATTTAATTTAACATGAGGAAAAAACAATGGATGACGATATTTTTTTAAGTATTCTAATCGCGATTTATCAAATTCCCACAGAGATACTTGATATTTTTTTTTAATGAGATGTTGTGCGAGTGTTGCACCCCATGCCCCTGCACCAATTACAGAAATATTCATTTTTTGTTTATACCAGTTACATGGTTTTTACATATTGATACCGTTGAAAAAGTCAGTTGTAATTTCAGTTGGTATGCCTAAACAATATTTTCAAGCAACCACAAGGACAATAATTGTTAGTAACATTTACGGTTTTTCAAATATTTTCAAATTTTCGTTCTTTGAATCATTT
>JBDRIG010000060.1:0-30520 GCA_043816185.1 Elusimicrobiota bacterium
ACACCTTTATTATTGGTGTCATTTACAAATTTATATTCGTTTATCTCCACCCGTTTAGCGGGAAGGAAGCGTGTCAAAAGATGCTGATTTTTGACAAAGGGGATGCTATTTTCTACTTGACATGCTTTTCCATAGATGACTTTTCATGATTCACAAAATACAAGATATAATTCACACTGTTGCATTTACCAATTCGCAGTAATCAAAATAGTTTTGGATTTTATTTTAATATTTTTTTATTTCTGAAATGATTTTTTGCGGTTCGGACATTCTACCGATTTCATCGTCACCACAAGCAAGCTCGCCTTTTTCGGGACCGATAAAATAATATCCGATTTTTTTAAGGTATGAAATGTTTTTCTGTGTTATCGAATTTTTATACATTTCCGAGTTCATCGCGGGGCATATTACAACTGGACATTTTACAGATAATACAAGTGTTGTAAGAGCATCGTCGGCAATGCCTGATGCAATTTTTGCGATAACATTTGCTGTAGCAGGTGCAATCAAAACTAAATCCGATTTCTTTGCAATTGAAATATGTTCAACTTCCCAGTTAAAATTATTTGCAAACATATCAATATAAACACTGTTTTTTGAAAGTGTTTGAATTGTTAAACTGGTTATAAATTCTGTAACATTTTTTGTCATAACGGGAATTACTATTGCTTTTTCTTTGATTAACAACCGTATAATCTCGCAGGATTTATATGCAGCAATTGAACCACTAATGCCTACGATAATGCTTTTATCTTTAAGCGACATTCTCTTTCCCCTTGTTTTTAATTATTTTTTTGAGTTCATCAAATGCTCTCTTAATTGAATCATTAATTATAACATAATCATAAAATTTTTTATAACTAATTTCTTTGCGAGCATTTTTAAGTCGTTTTTGAATATCACTTTTAGAATCTCTATGTCGATTTTTTATACGCTCTTCCAAGATTTTTATAGACGGTGGAGCAATAAAAATCAAAAGCGACTGTGGATAATATTTTTTTATATTAATGGCACCAATTACATCAATGTCTAAGATAACATTTTTACCAGACTTAAGTTTTCCGTCAAGTTGTTTCTTTGGTGTTCCATAATAATACCCATGGACAATCGCAGTCTCTATAAATTCACCTGCTTTTTTTCTTCGCAAAAATTCCTTCTTCGAAATAAAAAAATAATCCTTTCCATTTTTCTCCTTCAAGGTTGTAGAACGTGTTGTATCGGAAACTGAATATGAAAATCCTCTTACCTTCTTCATAAGAAGTTTAATAAGCGTTGTTTTCCCAGCGCCAGACGGTGCAGATATTACAATAGGAATTCCGTTTTGACAAGGTTTGTAGGAAGGGGTCTTTATGGTATTATAAGACATGGTTTGTTTAATAATCTGTTGAAGGAAAAAACAAAATTATTTTTTTAATTCCCTGATTATTTCAGGAATTATTTGGTAAAGATCGCCGTTAATAGCAAATGTAGCGAGTTTCATCATCGGACATTCGGGGTCCTTATTTATTGCAACAATTATTTCTGACGATTGCATTCCAACAAGATGTTGAATTTGCCCAGAAATTCCACAGGCAATATAAAGTTTGGGTGCGACGGTTCTTCCTGTTTGACCTACCTGATGCGAATAAGGGATCCAATCAGAATCTACTGTTGCACGAGATGCACCAACTGCTCCGCCGATTGCTTTTGCAAATTCTTCAATCAATTGGAAACCATCAGGTTTTCCAAGCCCTCTTCCACCAGAAACAATTATATCGGCTTCGGCGAGATTTACTTTTTGAGAAATATCGGCAATAAATTGTAGAAAGTTCGTCCTATTTTTTATTTTCGTTCTGTCAAAAGATTTTTTTACAATTTCACTTCCTCTATTTTTCACGTGCGACGAGCCTGCTTGGTCCATTTTCTCTGCCTTCTTAAAAACCTTATGGCGAACGGTTGACATTTGTGGTCTATGGTTTTTTGTCAAAATTGTAGCCAGTATATTTCCACCGAAGGCAGGTCGTGTTTGCATTAAATTTCTTGTTTCCAGATCAATATCAAGTCCTGTGCAATCGGCGGTTAAACCTGTGTGAATTTTTGCTGCAACGCGTGAAGCAAAACTTCTTCCTATATTTGTCGCCCCCATCAAAATTATTTCTGGCTTTTCTTCACGAATGAGTTGCGATAAAAGTTCGGAATATGGATCATCTTGAAACTCGTTCAACACCTCGTCGTCATAGACATAAACCTTATCGGCACCGTACTCTACTAAATCTTTTGCTTTTTCTTCAATTTTATTTCCCATCAAAACGGCACAAAGTTTGACAGAAAGTTTATCTGCAAGTTCTCTGCCTTTGCCTAAAAGCTCAAAAACAACTGGTGAAATTTCACCATGTCTCTGTTCTGCATAAACCCAGACATTCTTAAAATTTTGGAGATTGGAAATCTGAAATTTAAGATCGTCCTTCTCTATTACTATTGCCTGATATTTTTTACAGGCATCGAGACATGCCCCACAATAATTGCATTTCATCTCGTCGATAAATGCAAGTTTCAATTTTTCATCTGGTCTTGCAGTTAGTGTAATTGCTGCGAAAGGACAAGACTTTACGCACAATCCGCATCCAATACATTTTTCCGATATTATATAAATTTTACTCATAAGATTATTAATCTGCTAATATGGTTGTATGCAAAAGCTATCACCGTATCACCACATTACCACTGTTGCTTTACATCGCCCTATCGTCTTATCACTGTTTTTTAACGGCCTTTTATAATATTTTTGTCTCTTTTAATTTCGCTACTAATTTAGACGCTTGTTCCGACGGCTCTCCTACAATTCTTTCTCCACCAATTCTGTGCGGTGGAGCAAAAACTTTCATCACGCTGGTTGGTGAACCAGCAATCCCCAATTTTGTTTTCTCTGCTTCAATTGTTTTTGCGGTAAAATGTTTAACTTCTGCTTTTTTTGAAAACATCATTCCTCGTAAAGACGGAAGTCGCGGACTGTTTATCTCTTTTACGACGGTTAGAAGACAAGGAATGGGCGATTCAATTAAATCGTAACCATCTTCCATCATTCTTTTAACTGTAATTTTCTGGTTATCAATTTTTTCTATTTTTTTAACGTATGCTACATGTGGAATATCAAGCATTTCTGCAACACCTGGACCAACTTGTGCGGTATCACCATCAATCGCCTGTTTTCCACAAAGAATTATATTGTAACTTTCAACTTTTTTAATTGATTGTGCCAAAGTATAGGATGTAGCCAAAGTATCGCTTCCTGCAAATTCCCTGTCAGAAACAAGCACCGCTTCGTCACAGCCCATCGCCAAACATTCACGAAGTGCTTTTTCTGCCTGTGGAGGACCCATAGTTATAACGATAACTTTTCCCGTATATTTCTCTTTAAGTCGAACTGCTTCCTCGACAGCATAAAGATCAAATGGATTTACTTGTGCCTCAATGCCTTCCCGTTTTAAGGTTCCAGTTTTTTCATCTATTTTCACATCGGTTGTCACCGGCACCTGCTTAATTAAAACAATGACGTTCATCGACAAACTCCTAAAAAATTGTACAACCACAATTTACTGAGATAAAATACTACGCTTACAAGCAGACAAATTGTGACGAGAATCTCTACATGACATCTCTATCTAATATCTTTATCTAATGTCTGGCAGACCTGCACTATTTTTCTGCATTACCATACGCGCGATAATCAATATTCGGAAAGATATTATTCTTTCCTTCAAGCTTTGATAAAAATTGCACATCAATCCGATTTCCCTTTATCTGCTCGTATAAAATAGTGAACTGATGAATGTGGTCTTTTGTTCTTTTATTAGCATACTGAATCGTGGTACCTGCTGTCATAATAAAAGCCCAATCCGATGCCTGTGCGAGGAGTAATTCTCTTGCTGCCTGATTTAACGCTCGTTTTTTCAAATCAACTGCATTTGGATTTTCGCCTGCAATTTCAATCATTCTTGCAGCAGCTTTGTGAAGATGGCGATAGATCCAGTCGTTTGCACTGTTAAGCCAGTACTCGTTATAACCTTTGTCGCCCCACGACGACATACACGGTTGAAGCACCTGATTATCAGGATACTTGGAAAGATACTCCGACGGTGTAATCATTTTTATTGTTTTTTGATCGTAGTAAATCTTCTTAAACAAAAACTCTAAAAAATCTGGACCTTCATACCACCAATGTCCAAAAAGTTCTGCATCGTACATTGACACAATAATCGGTTTCTTTTTAATTAAACCGAAAAGATGCTCAACCTGTTTTTCACGGTTAAACATAAAATTTCCTGCATGGGCTGCTGCTTTTTCTCTTGCATCAACGGGATTGTATGGTTGTTTTGAAGAAAGCCCTATATTACCTGTAATCTTAAAATACTTCATCCCAATATTTCTTCTTACACCGTCAGAATGAAGGTAAGGTTTTATATAATCATAATCAAGATCGTAGCCAACATCTCTGTAAAATTCACGGTAATTCGAATCTCCTGGATACCCTATATCCGCCGACCATACCTGATGAGCCGACTCCATATCTCTTGCAAAAGCGGCTACACTCGACGGACAATATACTGGTGCAAATACACCATATCTGGGACGAGGTGTACCATATAAAATTCCATGTGTATCAATAAAAAAGTAACGTAAACCATTTTCTTTGAGAATATAATCCACACCTGGTTCATATGCACATTCGGCAAGCCAAATGCCATTAGGTTTTTTTCCAAATTTTTCAGTATAATCTTGAACTGCAATTTTTATCTGTGCCTGCTTTGCTTTCTCGTGTATCATTAAAGGAAGATAGCCATGTGTAGCACAAGAGGTAATAATTTCCAATTTGCCTGCATCCTGAATTTTTTTAAAACCATTCAAAATATTTTTATTGTGTTTAGTAAAAAGTTCTCGACATTTCTTGAATTTTCCATTATACATCAAAGCAGTATTGTAAAATGTTCCGCGATCATAACACCTTGCTAATTCTTTTTCAGAAAGTTCAAGAAGTTTATCAAGATGTCTTATATATCTATTCTGTAAAAGCTCATCTGAAAACATTCCGCATAGAGTAGGCGTCAATGACATTGTTATGCGAAAATCAACCCCCTCGGAAATAAGCCGCTCATACATATCCAAAAGTGGTAAATATGTTTCGGTGATTGCCTCAAACAACCAATCTTCCTCTAAAAAATCCTCATATTCAGGATGACGAATATAAGGAAGATGGGTATGTAATACTAAACACAAATAACCTTTTTCCATAATAACCTCACTGATTAGGCCTACTTCACTAAGCGACTCATTTACCGACAACCTATTTTATATTCATGGTTGTTGCGAGAGTCCGCAAGGACTCGAAGCAATATCTGTGTTGAAAATCGAGATTGCTTCGCTATCGCCCGTAATGACGGACAAAAACACTCGCAATAACCGCAATAACATCCGTGGTTATCCGTACTATCTATATCCGCAGCGACTATCTGTATTTTTTATTCTGTTTTCCTTTCAGCCATTATCATTATTTTTCTCTCGTCTATTTTATCTTCCGAAACGGCCTTTATCGCAAATTCTTTTTTACCATCTGGAAATCCAACCTGTAGTGAAAATGTTCCGTCGGGATTGAGTTGTATTTGTTTGCCATTTATTGTAAGCGTTGCTGATGGTTCAGTTGCACCATAGACAATCAATTCTGCATCAGCAATCAGCCAAAAATTTCTTGCTTTGCCAGGCATTTTGAAACCACGAGAAGTAACTCCAGAAAGCATACCTGAAAAGGCACCTTGTGAATTTATGTTCAAATATTCCCATCTCTTTGCTAAAAATTTTGTCATTTCTACTGAACCAACACCGATTTTGTCGATCCCAGAAAGTTTAAGCAATTTCTGGTAATCCTCACGAACAAGCATCCATTGTTCGCTTGTTATATCTGAAACCTTACCAGATGGCGTAATAATGATATTTGACAAAAGGATTGAGATAAATCTTCCATCTTTTGTTTTAAGCCCTAATTGAACACAGTATGCTCTTCCAGAATTTTCAACATTTATATACCAATTACGTGCGTTAAAGCTGATAGACATCTCTTTGAAGTTGCACGATTTATCGACTAGAAATTCATTTAATCCTGTAACATCATGTATTCTTAAAACAAAATTTGAATTTTCAAAAATGTCCTTACCATGTTCTTTTTTTAACTGCTCAAACGTATTGTCAGATATATCCCAATAAGCAAAAATCCAATAAGGACTCGTCGGTAAAATTACAAGAATGTCCTCGTTGTATCTTTCTGGGATTGGATAGCCTATATCAATATATTCCGACTTTACCGGCTCAACACCTTCCATTTTTTTTAGTTGTGACGACGAACTCTTTGACATAAACCCCCCCCCTCAATATTAGAGAACAAGACATCGGGATTAAGAATTAAGTATTAAAAATTAAGAAAAATCAACACTTAATCTTTAACTCTCAATTGCCCCTATCTATATCTCTGTGCTTCAATCTAACTGAAAATTTATTTTTTGAAAGATATTTTTTAAATTCACTTGCTAATACAACTGAACGATGGTGCCCACCTGTACATCCTAACGCAATTGTCAAATACGATTTTCCTTCTTTTATGTATTTAGGAATTATGCTCAATATCATACTAAAAAAGGACTTTGCGAATCTTTTTGCCTCGGGAAAACTCATCACGTAATTTTTTACTTTTCTTTCGTTTCCAGTGTGATGTTTTAAGCCTTTCACATAAAATGGGTTTGGCAAAAATCTCACATCCATAACTATATCCGCATCTGAAGGAATACCGTATTTGTAGCCAAAAGATATTACAGTTATGCACATCTCGGAATTTTTAGAAATTTTAAGTAATCCTGCTATTGTCTCCTTGAGCTCCTGAAGATTCATACTAGTTGTATCAATAACTTTTGATGATTGTTCTTTTATATTTGACAAAACTGCTCGTTCCGTTCTTACTGCTTCTGGAACATTTTTGCCAAGCGGATGTTTTCTTCTGGTTTCACTGAAACGCCTTATGATTGTTTCGTCCGAGGCATCAAAAAAAAGTACCATCGGCCGAACTGCTAAATTTGATATTATCTTTTGAAAATCGGTTAAGTGTTCACCTTCCCTTATGTCAATACCTAATGCAATTTTTTTAAACTTGTTGTATTTTGACCCAATACTTAACGATACAAATTTTTCTATAAGAATTAGCGGGAGATTGTCAACACAAAAAAATCCAAGATCCTCAAAACATTTAATTGCTTGGCTTTTTCCAGCACCCGAAATACCCGTTATAACAAAAAATTGTGTGTCCATTGGCTTCACTCACAACACAAATACGAACCGAACACTAATCAAATACAACCAAATTATTTGTGTGTATTCGGCACATTTATTCGGTGCAATTATTTATACATAACCTTTTCTTTCATCAATCCCATGAGTCGATCGTTCAAATCCTGTGCAGCATTATATCCCCTTAATTTAAGTCGCTGATTCATTGCGGCAACCTCAACTAATGAAGAAAGATTTCTGCCAGGTTTTACAGGTATAATCACTTCTGGAATTCTTACTCCCAAAATTTCTATACATGATTCGTCAAGCCCAAGTCGTTCATATTCCTTTTCACCTTTCCAGTGTTCAAGTTGAACAACCAAATCGATTTCCGTTGAATCCATAACAGCAAAAATTCCAAAAAGATTTCTAATATCAATAATCCCGATACCTCTTACTTCCATATGGTGTCTTATAACCTCTTCACCAGAACCTACAAGCACATCTCCTGAACGTCGCTTTATTTCAACAACGTCATCTGCGACAAGAATATGACCTCTTTTTATTAATTCCAACGCACACTCAGATTTGCCAATAGAGGAATCGCCGAAAAGTAAAACACCCATTCCCGACACATTGATAAGTACGCCATGCTTTACAATTGATGGAGCAAGTGCATCCTCTAAAAAAAGCGTAAGTTCGGTTATAAATCTACCCGTCTCAAGTGCAGTTTTAATTATGGGAATTTTATTTTTTTTAGCTAACTGCAAAAATACCAACGGAATCTCTAAATTTCTTGTTACAAATATGGCTGGTAAATCAAACGAAAATATTTTTTCAAATACTTTACTTTCTATGGTATGTGACATTATGTACGTCATTTCACCGAGTCCTAAAATCTGAATTCGTTGATACGGAAAATAATCAAAAAAATCTGTTAATACTAATCCAAGACGGTTTGTCTCAGAAACAACTATTCTTTTATTTAGACCCTCTTCACCAGAAACAATCTCAAGCAAAAATTCTGTCTCTTTTTTCTCAAAAAGATTTTTTATTGTAATACTTTTATCCATTATTTATTCGCCCCGCTAACATCCGAATATAAACCAAATATCAAACTCCAAATGCAACCGAATTATTCAGCTCCATTTGATATCTTTTATTTTGTGCAGTTATTCGAGTTTCACAATTCGTCTTCTTCTTCTATTATTTTAATAATTTCCAACGGTGCATTAGCATCTCTTAATGATTGTCTAAAAAATTTGTCTTTCAAAAGGCGAGAAATTTTTGCAATTATTTGTAGATGCTCCGATATGGATTCTGGCGGTGCTACCATTAAAAAAAATATGTAGACAAGCTCGCCATCGAGTGAATTAAAATCAATACCTGCTTTAGATATTCCTAAACACGCAATTGTTTTTGACACATGTTCACTTTTAGCGTGAGGAATTGCAACGCCTTGCCCGATACCCGTAGAGCCAGCATTCTCTCTTTTTAGAATGGCATCTACTACATCGTCAGTGTTTTTCAACTGTAATTTTTTATTACCCGCTACAAGTATCTCAACAAGCTCTGCTATTACCTCTTTTTTTGTTTTTCCTTTTAAATCCGTTGAAATACAACTTTGAGACAAAAAATCTAAAATCTTCATACTTTACAACGCCTCCTTTAATCCAAATTACAAACTAGAAACTAATATAACACTAATCGCAAATTAAGAATCGAAAACTTTTGATTCATTAAATTTTTAATCCTTAATCTTTAACTTTACGCCCCTTCTCAATTTCAAATAAACCATAGTTTGATTCAGATTTTTCATATATTATGGACAGTTTATTAGTATCTTTGTTTACAAAAACCAAAAACATATAATCACTATTATCCATAACTTCTATTGCTTTATCAATAGTTAAAACAGCTGGCACAAGTTTTTGTTTATTTTGGTCAATCGACACTTTCTCGGCATATTGATATTTATCGTCTGTCAAACATGATCTAAAAGATTTTCTACGATTTTTAATCTTCTCTTTTTCTTTTCTCAATTGTTGCTCAATTTTGCCTATTGCTATATCAACAGCAGAGCGAAAATCTGCCGCCTGTTGCTTTATTTTTATTGTTTGATCAGCAATGTTAATGACAATCTCAACGATGTGCAGATATTTTTGTTTGTTTAAAAATACGTCTACTTCATTTATGGTCGAAAAATATTTTTCTGATTTTGAAAGTTTTTCTTTAATATATTTCGTAATGCTTTCCTCTACATCTATTCCCTTTGCCCGAATATTTATAATCATTATATTTCTCCTGAAAAAAAACGACTTTTCACGTCCCTATATACTACACCACGAACCATAACACCATTTTACAACTTAACTACCCACCAAAGATTGCGATACGGATAACATCGGCAAAACGATCTAAAGAACGACAAATTTACGTTACTGATATATCGGCAAAATAATTCAAAGAGCGAAAATATAAAAACTTATTTTAAAAACTTAACAAGTTACTAACGATTGTTATTCTCATTGTTGTTTAAAAATACTGTTTCTACAAATTAACACATGGTTTTTCAACGGCGTTATTGTACAAAAATTACAAAAAAAATCAACTACATTTTGAATTTTTCTCCAAGATATATTTTTCTTGCCTCTTCACTTTTTAAAAGTTGAGGTGCAGTACCCTCTAATAAGATTTTGCCATCATAAATAATATATGCTCGATCTATAATTGCGAGTGCATCTCGAACATTGTGGTCGGTTAGCAAAATTCCTATTCCTGATTTTTTTAGTTCAAAAATGATATTTTGAATATCTGATATCGTAATTGGATCGATTCCTACAAATGGTTCATCGAGTAATATAAATTTTGGATCAACAACCAGTGCCCTTGCTATCTCGCATCGTCTACACTCACCACCTGAAAGATTGTGAGTATATCTATCTTTGAGATGGTAGATATTTAATTGTTTTAGCAATATTACGCATCTTGATTCTCTTTCGTTGGCAGTTAGAGAGAGCATTTCAAGTATAGCCATAACATTTTCCCAGACGGTTAGGCCACGAAAAACCGACGCCTCTTGTGGCAAATATACGATTCCATAGCGGGCACGTTGATAAACTGGTAAATTTATTATATTTTTTGAATCGTAAAAAATATTACCGGAATCCGCTTTTACAAGACCGACTATTGTGTGAAATGTCGTAGTTTTGCCAGCACCGTTTGGTCCCAAAAGACCAACAATTTCCGAACTTTTTATATTAAGCGAAATACCGTTAACAACTCGATGTTTCGCATATGATTTTACAAGATTATCAATCTTTATTTCCATACTTTATTTTCATATTAACAACGATTCAAATTGATTTAATCAATCAGCCTCGGTTTTTCATCTATTTATATCGTCTTTCTATTTGCCTAAATCGTTCTTTACTTCATCACTATTTGTGCTTTTACATTGCCTAAAATAGTAACGGTTTCCTTGTCAACTGTCAAAAAAATTTTGTCACCAGAATATTCAAAATATCCTTTGTCGTCAGTTCTTACTGTTTTTGGATGACCACCAGTTAAAAAAATCTCTTTCGTTTTAGTATCATAGAATGCTTCGTTACTTGTTGTTTGCATTTGTGGCTGAATTATTTTTACATTTTTTATTGCATGAAAACTATTTCCAGATTCAAAAATCTTAAGTTTCTCACAAGTTAAATCGATATCGTCTGTATTTATGAGACTTTTAGATAATTCGCTTTTCTTTTTTACAGATGGCCGATGTAACGTTTTTTTTACTTTCACATTTCCTGTAAAAATTCCAACACCATTATTTTTATCATATTCGGCTACATCACACCAAGCAAATGTATTCTCTGTACCGCTTGAGTAATGAATCGTTATATTTCCACATCCTTCAACTATTCCAGTTTTTTCGTTTGATTTCATTTCATCAGCACAAATCGTTAAATTTTGCTGGACAAGTTTAACATTCCCCAAAAATTCTAAAATATCACCCTTTTGCAATATCCTCATTTTATCACCAGTTATGGTTGTTGGCTCGATGCAAAAGAAGAGAATAGGAAATAGGAAATAAGTAACGGTAATCGCAAAACTAAGCAATAGCGATCGCTTTAACCGCTTTTTATTTCTAATTTTCAACTTCCAATTTATTTTCATTTTCTCACCACTTTTACATTTTTTAGAATCGTTATCTCTGATAGGTCGGAATTTGCTTCAAACCCATCGCCCGTAACAACAACACCTCTTTTTTCTTGACGAATAAATGAATTTGATGATAATTTTTTGGACTTCTCGCTATAATTTAATGTCTCTATAAAAACTGTAGTATCCTTCAAAAGTGAAAAGATTGTAATATTGCCTTCAGCTTTTATGTCTCCAGTATCCGCATTGACAACCGCCTTATCTGCGTAAACAATAGTACCTATTTCTCCACTATTTTCATAAAAATTTACCTTTATATTTTTTGCATTTATAATTTTTTTTTTCTCATAGACATCGCCTCTAACGGCAAAAAAATTCCACATATGTGACTCAGATTCGTATTTGTCTATTGTAAAATTTTTTATAATCTGGTCTGGAAACGATTCTGTGGTAAAAAATTTTTCAATTTTTTTTTCTTCGCAACCTGTAAGACAAAAAAAAACTGCCACAATTAACGATAATTTTCTAAAATCTTTTCCCATAACTTTTGCGATTTAAAAATTGTTTCAACCACTTCTCTGAAAACACCCTTTCCACTTTTGGCAGAAGTTATATAATCAACAGATTTTTTAACCTCAGCCACTGCATTCTTAGGACACGCAGAAAATCCACATCTTAAAAGAACAGGCAAATCAACCAAGTCATCACCAATAAATGCAATTTTATCAATTGATAAATTTTCCTTCTTTAAAATTTCATTGACAGCAGTCATTTTGTCCATACGTTTCTGATACAAATAGTGAATACCAACTTCTTTCGCACGTATAGCAACCTGAGTCGATGAACGACCTGTAATCCATGCAACTTTTATATGTGGTGCATAATTTTTTATCAGAGTAAAAGCAAACCTATCGTATGTATCCCAAAATTTTAGTTCTTCACCACTGTTCAATATAATAATTTTACCGTCGGTTAAAACACCATCAACATCTGTTGCAATTAGTTCTATTTTTTTTGCTTTATCAAGTATTTTCTTTTTCATTTTGTATTTTTAACTGTCTCCTGTTTTTCATACACTTGCTTTTCATACATAGGATATTCTGATTCCCACGTCGGCAAATTTCTATCAAATTTGTCAAGAAAAAATCTAGCAACAAAAAATAAGATAATAACAACGACGTAAATTATACTTAAAACCTTTAGATGCCATCTCCAACCAGGACACCATGGAGTATACAGTAAATCTGCACCACAACTTTTACATACTTTTGCAAAATCCTTGTTTTTAAATTTACAACTATAACACTCTTTCATTTTTACACCTCACATTTATAATTGTAATTTTGTGCCGATTACCACCACTTCACTAAGCGACTCATTTACTAACAACTTATTTTATGTTCATGATCGTTGCGAGAGTCAATTTATCGACTCGTGGCAATCTCAGTGTTGAAAACCGAGATTACTTCGTCGCTCATTTCATTCGCTTCTCGCGATGACGGCTGAAAACACTCGCAACGACAGACTGAACTTAACGAAGTAGTGTTAGGAACCTCTCTTCGTAATTATAAGTTCTTAATTTTTTAGTCACACTACACAGAAACACAGTTTGTTGATATGTTGAACGATGATCAAAATTCTACTCCACAACAAGTTGTAAAATTGTAAAAAATTTTTGACTAAGCTATTGTTGTTTCAAGAAATCCTTTCAATTCGGAAAGTTTTATTGAATTTGCACCATCCGATAATGCCATATCAGGATTGGGATGAACTTCCACAAAAAGACCATCTACACCGACGGCAACTGCTGCTTTTGATAAGGGAAATATGAATTCTCTCTGACCACCAGTTCTGTTATTTAACCCACATGGAAGTTGAACAGAATGGGTTGCATCAAAAATAACGGGATAGCCAAAATTTTTCATTATAACAATTGAACGCATATCAACGATCAAATTATTGTATCCAAAAAAAGTCCCTCTTTCCGTCAGTAAAATTTTTCTATTACCTGTTGATTCAATTTTTTCCACCACGTTTTTCATATCGTATGGTGAAAGGAACTGCCCCTTTTTTACATTGACAATCTTTTGTGTTTTTGCAACCGCTACCAATAAATCCGTCTGACGGCATAAAAATGCTGGTATCTGAATTACATCTGCAACATCAGCAACAGCTGCTACATCTTTTACGCAGTGAACATCAACCAAAAGCGGAATGTTAAATTTTCTTTTCACATCTGATAAAATTTTTAAACCTTTTTTAAGACCAGGACCTCTAAATGATTTTATAGATGTTCTGTTTGCTTTGTCATAAGATGCTTTAAATATAAACGGAATTTTTAATTGCATAGCAATTTTCTTAATACATACGGCAATTTCAAAAACCATTTTTTCAGTTTCTATAACGCAAGGACCAGCAATTAAAACAGTGCGTTTTTTCTCTCCAAACAATATATTTTCTATTTTGATTTTATCGTTCATAATTTAATTTTGATATTATTGAAAAAGTTCTTTTGCCCGTCACTCAGACTGTGTCGCAATCCATCTTTTACCATCTAGTGTTGGATTGCAGTACCATATTTTACCATCAGTTACTATCTTCTATAAAAATGCAACTTTTTAGCTCATTGCGACACAGTCTGATTGCGAGAAGCGAAGCAATCTCGGTTTTCAACACGGAGATTGCCACGAGCCGATAAATCGAAACTCGCAACGACACCTAATCGCAGTGACGGCTTTTGACATTTTTTCAACGGTCTTATCTTACATAATTCTACACAAATTATCAACTCATATTTTATGCAAAATTTATTGTTAGCAAATTATGCACAAATTAAATACTTAATGCCAATAAACTATCTTTTCTCCTTCTCTCCATCATCATCGTAACATTCTGCGGTCTGCCCCTGCGTTTAATTCAAATATATCAAAATTACGAGAATATTCAGTGAAGAAAAATCAAATAATTTCAATATTCTCTAATTCAAGCCAACCCTTTACACCTAACGATTTAACCTCAACCTCAATCCAATTACCTGATACCTGTAAAACCGTCATTTTTTTACCCTCGGGTAGAGTAAAATTCACCTTAAAATTAGTATCAGGACCGGATCGTATTTCTGCGATGCTACTTACAATAACAGCTTCTGTGTTTTTCTGTTGTTGATATTTTACCGAATATACAGCTAAAAAAAAGAGCAAAAATACAAACGATATAATAAATAACCAAAACATTCGTTTGTGAAAAATAAGTAACCTTGTTGAAACTACAATTGCAAAAATAAAAAGACTTATTGAAAAAAATAATTTAATTGTGAATATATCAATTTTTGAGATCAATCCGCCAGAGACAGATTCGTACTCAGTATTATTTATTAAATTGGTAATAAACTTTATATTAAAATTTACATCATTATCTAATGGTGAAAACCGACGAGCCCTTTCGTAATAAACCAATGCTAATCCAACCTTACCGAGACGAAAATATGTGTTACCAATGTTATAAAAAACATTTGCAGTAGAGCATTTTTTAGAAAAAGATTTGAACTGCTCCAATGCTTTTTCATATTCCATCTTCTTATATAAATCGCAACCAAGATTAAAACTGTCAATATTTAAATTGGAATGTAAAAATTGAATATAAGCAAAAGACATTAAAAAAATAATTATTATTTTGCGCACTCTTTTAGCCTCCATTCTTTTTCAATATCATAAATTACTGCCTTGATATTATCTGATTCTTTTTTGATATCAATATTTTGGTTGGGAAATGGAGTAAATTTTATAAAATCTGATTTTTCAAGAATATCTCTTACCTTTGTGATATTTGCTTGCGAAAGATTTCTATTTCTTAAAATATCTTCAATTTCATTAAATGTACTTCCTACCAAAGACATTTTTGTTTTATCAGAAAAATATTTTATTATTAAATCAAAATCTTTTCCATAAAAATCCTTAATCGTAATATTATTTTTTTGAATTCTATTTATACCTTTTTCAAATTCCCTGAATGCTCTTTTACTTTTGATAAAACTATAATTTTTGGATATAAAAATGTTATACTTCCTGTAACCAAAAGAAATCAGAAAAATCAAAAAAGAAATAATAATCAAAACATTTGAAATCGTCTTCTTAGTTCTATTATTTTTATTGATACCTAAATCGGTTTTTATAAACCTTATATCCTGCTCCGTAGCATCTATGTTAGTAGTTACCGATGGTAGTTTTGTAGATATGATAGTTTTCGACAATAAAGATGGTAAAACTTTTACTCGTATAGGTGTTGATTTTACGCTTTCATATTTTTTCTTCTCACAATTAAAATATGAAAATTCAAATTCTGGAACTATAAAATTACCGGCTCTTTCAGGTATAATAACCGTTTTAAATATTTTTGAACCACTAATTCTATAATTCGTTTTGGATATATTTACCGAGGAAACTGTATCATATTTTCTTACACCAACAATATTTGGAAATTTTGGTTCTGATATTGATTTGATATTACCTTCGCCTGAAATTGTCACAGTTAATGTTACAGGACTATTTACCTCAATTTCCGTCTTATCCACATTAGAATCAATATTATAATTTCCAACTGAGCCTGAGAAATTCGTTGGTTTATTATCATGGGGAAGTGGAATAACCTCAATATTCATTTGTTTTGATTTAACAACAATCGATTTACCTGAACCAAAAAATCCTCTAAAAAAATCATCATTAAAAGGATCCCGAAATGGGTCATTGCTAAAATCTTGAATATTCGCAATTAAAGAAGCTGCGCCAAGACTATATGTCCCTTGTGCGGTGGGAAATAATTCCGACTTTATCTCAATAACATTATATCTTTTCCCATTTATAACTGCTTGATAACTTCGTTGCGGCGGGAGGTCTTCCACCATAAAACCAGTAAAATTTGGTGGATGGTATTCTGGATTAGATAATAAATTTTTCGAAGTAAAAAATCTAAACGTATAGGTTACGCCCTCATTAACAAAAACCTTTTGTTTACCAAGTTGAACATTAATAAAGATTTCGCGTGCCTTATCGTTATCAATTTTAAGCTGTTGATTATTAACTTGTTTTTGTGGAACAGCAGAATTAGCACCTAAAACTTCAATATTTATTGGATTTGTTGAATATACCTTTCCAGCAACCACTAATTTAATAGATCCTATTATAAATTTTCCAACTTTATTCGGCGATAAAACATAGTTGTATGTCAGAGACGCTGAAACCCTACCATTAATAAAAGAAACATTTTGCGATGTGCCTGCCGAAGAAACATTAAAGTCAATAAGTTGAGGTATCTCTGGAGCGGGAATATTTACAACATCTCCGGAAACATTAACCTGCAAAGAAATTGAGTCGCCAAAATTAATAACATTTTTGTCAACAGAAGCATCTATATTTATGTTGGCATAAATTGCAGTAAACAGAAAACAAAAAATAGAAAATAAAAAAATAAAAACTTTGAAACTTTTTTTTCCCAATTTTTTAATCTCTATTTTCTTAATCTTTATTTTTTTCATCTCTGTTTTTTAATCCCTACCAGTCCTTCTCGGGCATTTTGAATAATGGTATTTTTATATTTGCTTTTTCTTTCGGTTTTTTTTCATCTCCTGTAGATTCAATTATGCGATTGGCATCTTCTTTTGACATCTTCTGTTTTTGATCCTCCTCGCCCTTCTCTTGCTCTTCTTTTTTCTTGTTTTCCTGTTCTTTTGTTTCCTCGTTTTTTTTCTTTTCCTGTTGTTTTTTATCTTTATCTTTTTGGTCTTGTGATTCTTTGTTTTGCTCGGATTGTTTTGAATTTTTATCAATATTTTCTTTCAATTTTTTTTGTGCAAATTCAATGTTAAATTTAGCGTCCACATCGTTCGGGTTTAACTCAATTGCTTTCTTGTAAAATTGTATTGCCTCTGGTAACTTTTTCGTTCTAAATAAACAGTTCCCCATGTTATAATATGCCTTTCCCTGAAGTTTAATGTCTTTTGAATATGTAGTTTTTTCATAATTTTTCAACGCATCTTCATACATCCCTGTTTTATAATAAACGTTTCCTATGTTAAATTGTGCCTCTGGTAAATTTGGTTTATTTGCCTCTACTACCTTATATTTTTCTAACGCTACGTCATAATTTTCCTTTTTATACGCACGGTTACCCTTGCTTAAATTATCTCTTATTGAAGCATGTAAAAAATATGCAAAATTAAAAATCAAAATTATACAAATTACAACTCGTTTCATATATTTAATCTCTTCTTAAACCCATTGGGTAAAAACATTTCAATAAATATAAACATTAATCCAATGAAAACAAAATAGTAAAATTTCTCCTCATACCTTTCATATTTTTGAGATTTCAATTGTTTTGTTTCCATATCTGAAATATCTTCTGCTACCCGCGAAATTTCAACTTCGCCATCAGTTGCCTGATAATATTTTCCACCTGTTTGATACGCTATTTTCTGCAAAGATAAATCATCAAGTTTCGTCATTATCGTTTCATTCTCTTTATTTTTCTTATAACCAATGACCTTTCCTGCTTCATCCTTATCTGGTATTAATTCTCCGCGCGATGTTCCAAATCCAATTGTGAATATTTTTACACCCTCTTTTTTGGCTAAAAGTGCAGCTGCGACCGAATCACTTTCGTGGTCTTCACCATCGGTTAAAAGTACAATTGCCTTGTATTTTCTGTCTTCTTTTGCAAAATTCTTCACTGCTAATTCTATTGCATCTCCAATTGCAGTACCTGGAACTGGTACAAGTTCATCTGTCAATGAATCTAAAAACATTTTAGAAGTAGCGGTGTCGAGTGTTAATGGACATTGTAAAAATGGTTTACCTGCAAATGCAATAATTCCTAAACGATTACCAGAAAGTTTATCGATGAGAGTAAAAAGTTCAAGTTTTGCCTTTTCCAAACGATTTGGCTTGATGTCCTGGGCAAGCATGCTTTTTGAGACATCAACAGCGATTATTACGTCTACACCACGCTTTTTCATTTCGACAATCTTATTACCAAATTTTGGCCCCGATAAGGCAAAAATTAAAAAGGACAGGCCTATTATTTTTGAAACTTTTTTTAATTCTATCAACCGTAAATCATATTTTACAAAAAGTTTTTTGATATTTTCCTTAGAAAATAGTTTATTTAGAAAATTCCTTTTGTTTTTTTCAGAGACATATTCAAAAATAATAACAATTGGAATAACAAAAAGTAGCAAATAAAAAAACAGTATATTCGAAAATTTCATTACGGAACCGTCCTAAAAATTAGATTTCTAAGAATTATCTCAAAAAAAAGTATTAAAATACCCGGCAATAAAAACCATCTGTAAAGTTCATTAAAGTTGGTATACTCTTCAATCTTGAATTCTGTTTTTTCCATAGAATCAATCTTTTTATAAATCTCCTCTAACGATGATTTATCTTTTGCTCTAAAATAAAGACCGTTTGTCTCGTTAGCAATTTGTAAAAGCATCGGTTCGTCAAGGTCTTCTTTCATCCACACATATCTTTTACCAAAAATTTGATCCTCGATAGGATATGGTGCAGGACCAATACCAGCAGCACCTATCGTATAAATTTTAATTCCAAATGCAGATGCTGCTTTTGCTGCTGTAATAGGATCAACTTCGCCCATATTATTTCTTCCATCAGTAAGTAAAATTATTATTTTGCTTTTTCCCGTTGATGCTTTAATCCTCTTGACGGACGTTACTATTGCCGTTCCTATCGCCGTTCCATCTGCTTGAATCATACCAATTTCGACTTTATCAATAAAATCAAGCAGTGAGCCATAGTCGGTAGTTAATGGGCATTGCGTAAACGCAACTGCAGAAAACACAACTACACCAATACGATCATTTTTCCTACCTGATATAAATTTCTTTACGACTTGTTTTGCGGCATCAAGACGATTATCTGGCTTAAAATCTTCTGCTCGCATAGAAGTAGAGGTGTCGATGCATAAAATTATGTCAATACCTTTTTTCGTAAAATCAAACGTTTTTTGACCACCTTGTGGTCGTGCTAATGCTAATATTACAAAAATCACACTTATAATTTTCAAACCATCTAATATTTTTTTACCTAATGGCGTATCAGGTTTGCCAAAAATCTTTATATCCGAAAACAGTATCCCTGAATCGGTATTAAATTTTTTCTTTTTGAGACAATAAATAACACCTATAAAAATTGGAATTAATATTAAAAAATATGGATAATAAAATCTCATTTTAATATCTCTTATTGCTTTTGTAGTTCTACACTATTTTTAGTATCGGCAACTTTATCATCGGCAATTGGCCTAATCATTTCAACTATTTCTTTTGCAGTTTCAAAATTTAAAATTATTTCTTTTTCTTCAGGTACATACTTAGCAAATTTTACAAAGTCAGCACATTCAAAAAATTTATGAAGAATTAAAAGAAATTTTCTATCAACATCTTTTTCTCTCAATGCTCTCAAAGATTCGGAAGTTGTCATGTCTATAATGTTAACAGAAAAAATTTTTGATAAATAAATACGTATTATCTGCGTTAAGTTTATAAAAAACTCCTTTACCATTCCTTTTTTTATCAAATCCATATCTTCAAGCTTTGACAATTCATCCATTGCATATTTATATGGGTCAACAATTTCATTGATTATGCTCTGAAAATCTTTTTTTTGAAAATAATTTCTATAAATATAATAACCTGCTAAAAGCAATACGAGTATTCCAATAAAAATAACATAAAAAATTACCTTCAATTTCAAATTTACAGGTGGCTTTATATCCCGTATATCTAAAGCACTTTCTTTATCCAATAAACTTGTAACCTCAATTTTTATTAAGTTTGTCTGGATTTGTATTGTTTTGCCGTCTTTATCTGTAGATTTTAGGGTAAACGGTGGGATTTCATAAATACCAGTTGTAAACGTAGAAAGGATGTACTCATATTTTTTTACACATCTTCCAAATACAAAATATTTCTTTTTTTCCTTGGAAACTTTGCAATCCTTTATTTCAAAATTTTTAAGATTTTCTTCAGGATTAAATGTATCGAATTTTAAGCCCTTCTGATATTCAAGAACGATTGTCAATTTTAACTTATCGCCAATCGTTATTTTATTTTTATCAGTGTGACTTAAAATATAGGTATCAGGTTGGATTGAGTGGAGTTGTTGACCAGAAAACAAAATAAAAAATAGAAAGTATATAATTCTAGATAATGCCATAAAATTGCTAATAAGTTTTAATAAAACTGCCGATAGGTTTTAATTAATAAATTTTAATTAAAAAAATTTTGGATAAAATTATTTTTAATAAAATTCACTTTTTCCTGATATTTGGAGTTGTACAGTTCAATTTTTTCACTAAAATTATTTTTTATTTCAGATAAGGTAAATCCAAGCAACATTTTATTTAACAAATTACTGACGTCATCTAAAAAGTCTTGTTTAACAGGCTCTTCTGTTTTTAATATAAACGATTTAACAGGAGAAGATACGGAAAAAATAGTTCCTAAAATAGTTTTTTTATCGATTACTTTCAAGATTATTTCTCGAAAAAAAGTTTTTTCTGGCTTTGGCAATAAATCAAATCTTGAATGTTCTAAAATATAAAAAAATGTCTTTGATAACTCCGTTAAAGATGAATTTTCCTTCTTAATCTGCTCATCGTAATTTTTTTTAAGCTCTTCTTTTTTATTCAAAATTGCAAGATTTGCTTCTAAAAGTTCATCAATGTAGCATCGCCAGCCCTTGTCTGTTGGAATTTTACCAGACGAAGTATGTACACCTTTTAAGTATCCGTCCTTAGAAAGTTTTGCCATCAAATTTCTTATTGAACTCGCGGAAAGGCCACATTGTGAAACAATCTGCTTTGATGAAATAGGTTTAGATGTTTCTATGTATTTAAAAATGGCTGCATGTAAAACCTTTCTGTGTCTATTATCCATAATATTGAATTACTCTGATTAAATTACTTTGCCAATTCCTGATATCTTGTTTCTCTTATAACGGTTACTTTAATCTGGCCAGGATATTCCAATTCCGTCTCTATTTTCCGTGCTATATCTTGAGCAAGTTGATTTGCAGCTGCATCATCAATATCTTCTGGCTCAACCATAATTCTTACTTCTCGCCCTGCCTGAACAGCATATGATTTTGCAACTCCAGAAAACGATTCTGCAACTTTTTCAAGACGTTCTATTCTTTTCAAATAATGTTCTAGTGTTTCTCTTCTGGCACCTGGACGAGCAGCCGAAATAGCGTCTGCCGCTTGTAAAACAAATGCTTCTACGGATTCTGGCTGTACAATACCTTCGTGATGTGCCAAAATTGCATTTATCATTTTCGACGATTCCCCATACTGCCTTGCTATATCAGCAGACATTTGATGATGATTTCCCTCTACATCCCTGTCAATTGCTTTCCCAATGTCATGAAGTAATCCAGCTTTTTTACAAAAATAAACATCTGCACCAAGTTCGGCAGCAAGGTAGCCTGCAATACTGGCAACCTCAAGGGTATGCGTCAACTGATTTTGCCCATAAGATGTCCTGTATTTTAATTTGCCAATCAATTTTATTATCTCGGGATCAAGATTAGTAATTCCAACCTCTAACACCGCATCCTCTCCAACTGATTTTATTTTTTCATCCATTTCTTTTTTAACCTGATTGGCAACCTCTTCAATTCTTGTCGGATGGATTCTTCCGTCAGCCATCAATCGTTCTAAGGAAATTTTTGCAACCTCGCGACGAACACCATCAAAACTTGACAAAGTGATTGTATCTGGCGTATCGTCAATAATCAAATCAACACCTGTTGCCTGTTCAAACGCTCTAATATTTCTGCCTTCTCTACCTATAATTCTTCCTTTTATATCGTCGTTTGGCAAAGGAACAGCAGATACTGTTATTTCCTGAGTGTACGTATTGGCACAATGTTGAATTGCAACGGCGATAATTTCTTTTGCTTTTTTCGTAGCAGTTTCTCTTGCCTGTTGCTCAAGTTTTTTTATGAGAACTATAGCATCTTTTTTTGCTTCTTCTTCCATCGTTTTCATTAGAATTTTTTTTGCTTCATCTGCTGTCATTTGTGAAATTTTTTCAAGTATTTTTTTCTGTTCATCTTTTTGTTGATTAATTCTTACAAGTTCTAACTCTACTGTTCTTGTTTTTGATATGAGTTCTTCATTCTTCCTACTGATATCTCGATCTTTTTTTTCTACAACTTCAAATCGTTTGTCAAAATTCTCCTCTCTCTGAAGAAGTCGTCTTTCTAGATTTGAGAGTTCAAGTCGTCTTATTTTTGTTTGTGCTTCAAACTCCTGATGGTGTCGATGCATTTCTTCTTTTATGGCAAACTCATCTTCCTTTTTTTTTGCTTGAATTACTTTTTCAGCATCAAGTATGATTTTTTTTGCAATTAATTCAGACGACCTCAAATTTTGTTTTGCAATGGTAACCCTTATAAAATATCCAACTGCAACGGATACGGCTCCAACCAATAAAACTAATAAAATATTCTCCATTATTCCCCCTTATTTGCTTCGTAAACATTCAAATGTTAATCAAATTTTAACCAAACACAATCGAATATTTGATGCAGATATTCGATGTTTCTATTCGGTATAATTATTTATGTTTCTCTTAAAAATATCTTTCTCTGTGATTACAAAATCCATCGGAATATCGTTCTTTGAAACCGATATTTTTTTTACAATTTGAAAACTATGTGCAAGCCCTATCTTCATCACTTTTTTGGTTTTCAAAAATCTGTCAAAATAACCTTTGCCAAAACCAAGACGATTACATTTTTCATCATAAGCAACTCCGGGAACAATCACGACATCTATGTTTTTTTCGGTTTTCGGTTTTCGGTTTTCGGTTCAAAAATTCCAAATTTCCCTAAAACCAGATCGCAAAAACTTTTAATCCTCACTGGCACAATCTGATTTTTTACAACCTTTGGCAAAAAAACCTCCTTTTTTAATTTAAGCGATTTTTTTATCATCCGATGTGTATCAATCTCATTATTGAAAGATGAATAAAACATCACCTTTTTTGCTTGGCAAAACTCTTTTATTTGAAAAAGTTTTTTAAGAATTTTATGGCTGTTTGAAGCAACTGTTTTATTTGTGGCACTTTTACGAATTTTGATTATTTTTTTTCTTATCTGTTTTTTCTGAGTCATTTTTTTTAGTACCACTGTGCAATACAGAACATTACTTCATTATTCATAACAAACTTAAAGATCTATCCTACTACAAATTACAGCGAATTATTGTTACATATTAAATTCAAAATCCAATATTACTTAATCTCCACTGAAAAAGCAAAAACTCTTTGGAACAACAACGAAACGCAAGAAAATCGTGAAAAACCATTGCGAGCGTTTTTTTTCCGTCATTGAGACTGTGTCGCAATGAGCTAAAAAGTTGCATTTTTATAGAAGATAGCAACTGATGGTAAAATATGGTACTGCAATCCAACACTAGATGGTAAAAGATGGATTGCGACACAGTCTGATTGTGAGAAGCGAATGAAATGAACGACGAAGCAATCTCAGTTGTCGTCATTGCAAGCGACAGCGAAGCAATCTCGAACTTCAACTTCAACACAGTAGATTGCCACGGGCCGATAAATCGGCTCTCGCAATGGCTTGTAACACTACACCATGCTGTTCCTACTGGATATATAAAGAATTTGATTTTTCAGTGGGTATTACCCAAAAAAAATCCCCGCAATGCCGTAAGAACAAAAAGTTTGAAGCACTTTATAACTAGGTGGATATCCTATTATTGTAATCGAAATTACAAAAAATTTGGATTCCAAATATTGTGCTTGTAGACTTAAAACAGTCTGTTCAATACCAACATTGCAGGGAAAATATTACTCTACTCACGCATGAGACGCCGTGTTTAGATGTAAAATTAACTCGTCTATATTTTTGTCTAACTCAGTTTCTATATTCTTTTTTTCTTCTTTCAATCTGAAAATTTCCTCTGCAAGTATTATAAGACCAACGCTAAGTATTTTTGTGGTATCCTGCGTATCCTGTTCTTTGCCTACTTCTTGTAATTTTTTATTTACATACTCGGCAAATTGATTAACAAAAAGAGGTTCAGTATCTATTTCAAGATCATGAATGCTGTTTAGTATTTTAACTGAGACCCTTTCTTTTGCCATTAGATTCCTGCCCTATTTATATTTTCTAAAATACCTTCAATCCTGTTTTTCACTATATCTTTTTCCTTTGCAAATTTTTTTACCATCTTATTCTCCCCCTCTAAAATCTTAATTCTTGTAAGCAAACGTTCGTTTATTTCTATTAATTTCTTATTCTCTTCATGAAAGCCATTCATTGCAGCAGAAACGCTTTTGACTTTCTCTCTTAATATATCGATTTTCCTTACGATTTTATCCATTGCTTTCTACGCTTCTGTTCTGTGGAAAAGTATATAAATAAAATTTGTTTTTGTCAAGGTTCAATTAAAAAAATTGTTATCTTACTTTAGCATTAAACTTTTTTTCGAGTTGCAAGACCACTTTTTTCATAACAATATCAACTTCTTCATCTTTAAGTGTTCTATCTTGACGAACAAAAGTTATGCCAAAAGCAAGTGATTTGTTCCCCTTTTTTATTTGTTTACCTTCATAAAAATCAAACAGTTTTACATTAGAAAGTATGTTCCCACATTCTTTTTTTATAGTTTCAATTATTTCATCAACAGTAAAATTTTGTAAAATTTCAATCGCAATATCCCTTTTTATAGATGGATATCTCGAAACTGGAACATATTTTTTCTCAAAATTGACAAAATCTATAATATCGTCTAAAACAATTTCAAATACATATAAATCGGTTTTTAAACCTATCTCATTTTTTATATTCGGATTAAGAAGTCCAAATTCACCGATTGTTTTATCTAATACTTTTATTCTTGCCGACTGATTTTTGTGAAAAATCTCAAGATTACTTTCTTCAAGTTTATAATTAAGTATTCCAATTTCAGTAAATATAAGTTCAATAAAACCTTTTAAGAAGTAAAAATCAACACAAGACTCTTTGTTCTTCCACCAATTAGTTTTATAACCTGATATACATCCTGAAAAAAACGTTTTTTCTTTCTCAAGAAAAACCTTTCCAATCTCAAAAAATTTCACTTCCAATCTGCCACGATTGAAATTCGTAATCGCATTTTCTATCAATTGTGGAATAAGCGATGTTGTTAAAAATGGTTTTTCCTGCGATATTGGATTTTTAATTTCCCAGTCACTCTCTTTTAATTTAAGTTCGAGTAAGCTTTTTTCTGAAACAAAATTATAGTTTATTGCTTCAAAAAAATCAGCAGACACAGCAATATTTTTTATTCTATCAATTATTTGCTCCATTTTGTCTGCAACTAAAATAGTTGTTTTATAGCTAATTTTATCGGTTACTTTTATGTTGTTATATCCATAAATTCGTGCAATCTCCTCTATCAAATCTATTTCATCTTTTACATCATTGCGATAAGATGGAACAAACACTGGCACTGGCACTGGCACTGGCATGGAAATTGGAAACTGGAAACGATCAAGTAGACTTGCTGTAGTAGGCAAAGGAATAGAAAAAGCGAGACGGGTTAATATATTTTGTATTTCATCATCTGAAATCTCTGTGCCTAAAATTTTACTAACCCTATTTACATCAAGTTCTATTTTTACTGGTTCTACTGGAATCGGATATATATCAGTCGTTCCTTCGGTAATTTTGCCACCGCAGATTTTTTGTATCATTTCCGCCGCAATCATTCCTATATTTGAAATATTTTTAACATCAATTCCTCTTATAAATCTGTAGGAAGAATCGGTAGAAATTGCAAGTTTTTTTGACGTTTTTCTAATTGAAATTGGATCAAAACATGCAACCTCAAGAAAAATATTTTTTGTGGTATTGGTTACGGAAGTAGATTCCCCGCCAATAACACCTGCAATAGCAATAGGTGTATCTTCGTCGGCAATAACTAACATTTCGCTATCAAGTGTGTATTCTTTATTGTCAAGTGCAAAAATTTTTTCCTGCGATTTTGCATTACGGACAATAATTTTATTTTTCAGTTTGTCGATGTCAAATGCATGAAGTGGTTGTCCATATTCAAGTAAAATATAATTTGTAATATCAACAACATTATTTACGCTGCGTAAACCACAACTTGCCAAGCGGTCAACAATCCATTTTGCCGATGGAACAACTGTTACATCTTTTATTGTGAAACCTACATATCTTAAACATTTATCGGGATTTTGCACCTCAACAGGAAAGATATTTTTTGATTTAATATCATAATTTTTTATATTTGTTTTTAATTTTTTGTCGAGAATAGCAGATATTTCTCTGGCAATTCCAAAAACAGAAAGACAGTCACCGCGATTTATAGTAGTTTCCGTCTCAAAATACGAATCATTATTTAGATATTCGTTAAGCGTTAATCCTATTTTTGCATCATTAGGAAGTATAAAAATACCTGATGCATTATCGCCAATTTTAAGTTCTATTTCGGAACACAACATTCCTTGAGATTCAACACCTCTAAGAACCGCTTTTTTAATTTCACCAACTTGAAGTTTTGCTCCGATTTTAGCAAGAGGAACAACGTCTCCTGATTTTATATTATTGGCACCACAAACAACTTTATATTTATTCTGTCCGTCAGTAATTTCACAAACAGAAAGTTTATCTGCGTTGGGATGTTTTTCTATAGATAAAATTTTAGTAACAACAACGTTATTGTCAATTAAAACATTTCTTACAGGATATGACTCAATACCTGCCATCGTGAGACGGTACACAAGTTCATCAATAGGAACATCAATATCTATAAACTCTTTTAGCCAATTTAAAGAAATTTTCATTTTTTTATTTTGAGATCGTTGAAAAAGTGTCCAAAGCTGTAGTTACGAGCGGCAGCGAAGCAAACTCGCTTGTCGCAATGACACACATTTTGCTATTGCGACACAGTATCAATTACTAAGCTATTACTTTGTTTATTATTTTTGAAACAAAGTTGCTTATTTTACGTTAATAAACCGATAACTTTTGATATTGTATTTTTCAATTCAGGTCTTTCAGAAATTATATCAATTTGACCGTGCGATAAAAGAAATTCTGATAACTGAAAGCCATCTGGAAGTTTTTGCTTGATTGTTTGTTCAATAACGCGAGGACCTGCAAAACCAATAAGTGCTTTTGGCTCAGCAATAATTACATCCCCCAACATCGCAAAAGAAGCTGCAACGCCACCTGTTACTGGATGGGTTAAAACAGAAATAAATGGAAGTTTCGCTTTAGAAAGTTTTGCAAGTGCCGCAGATGTTTTTGCCATCTGCATCAGCGAAAATATTCCCTCTTGCATTCTTGCACCACCGGAAGACGAAACGATTACAAGTGGTAGTTTTTTTTCAAGTGCCGTTTCCGCTGCACGGGCTATTTTTTCGCCAACTACACTACCCATACTACCGCCCATAAAATCAAAATCCATAACAGAAACTACAACATCTTTACCATTTATTTTGCCAAAACCTATGACAACTGCATCATTAAGTTTTGTCTTTTTTTTTGTATATTTTATTTTTAAAGAATATTTCTGAATATCTATAAAAGATAACGGATCGCTTGACTGCAAATCGGACGACATTTCCCTAAAACTGCCTTCATCTAAAATTTGTTTTATACGTTCCTTTGATGTAAGTCGAAAATAATAGCCACATTTTTGGCAGATAAAAAATTTTTTTTCAAGTCCTTTACTATAAATTATATTATGACAGCCATTGCATTTTTTCCATAGACCTTTTGGAACCGACACTTTGCCATTTGGTTCTTCTACTGGCATAAAATGTACCTCCATTTAAGAATTATTGACAGCGATGTCTAACTGCTTTATAAAATCTACAACTGATTTTTTTCGTCGGATTAGTTCTATTACAGCACTTCCAACAATAAAACCATCGCAATAATCCTTTAATTTTTTTATATGTTCGGGCTTGGATATTCCAAAACCAACCAATAACGGTTTTTTTGTTTCTTTACGCAACATTGTTAGGCATGGAATTAAATCATTAGATACTTCTTTTCTTGCACCTGTTGTACCTGTAATTGCCGTTACATACACAAATCCAGTTGATGATTCGGCAATTTTTTTTGCACGAGTTTTCGGTGTAGTAAGTGCAATTATCGGAATAAAAGCAATACCGTAAATTGTTGCTAATTTTCTTATTTCTATATTTTCTTCATTTGGTAAATCTGGGATTATCACTCCATCGATACCTACTTTTTTTGCTTCACAAAAAAACCTTTCCAATCCAAAATTATGTATCGGATTTAGATAGCCCATTAGAACAATTGGAATATTTGTTTTTTTTCTTATATTTTTTACAATTAAAAATATTTTTTTAAGATTTATATTTTTTTTAAGTGCTTCTTGAGACGAATATTGAATAGTTATACCATCAGCAATCGGATCGGAAAATGGCACCCCCATCTCAATAATGTCAACATATTTCGCAATCTCAACAATTAATTTCTCCGTTGTTTTTATGTTCGGATAGCCACTAGTTAAAAAAACAGTTAATGCTTTTTTATTTTTTCTTTTTAATTCAGTAAATAAATTTTCAATTTTGTTCACTTTAGTTTTTCCATTGCTACATTTATATCTTTATCGCCCCTTCCAGAAACACAAACAATAACAATTTTATTCTTCGGAATTTTAGAAAGATAAGCGATTGCATGTGCTGATTCCAACGCTGGAATAATTCCTTCGGTTTCTGATAATAATTTAAATCCATCAAGTGCCTCATTATCTGTAACTGAAACATATTCTGCTCTGTTTGTCTTTTTGTAAAACGAGTGTTCTGGACCAACACCAGGATAATCAAGGCCTGCTGAAATAGAATGGGTTGGTAAGATTTGACCATTTTCATCCTGTAAAATAAAAGTTTTTGTTCCGTGGAGAATTCCAGTTTTTCCGCACTCTATTGATGCCGAGTGTTTTCCCGACGGTAAACCTAAACCACCCGCTTCAACACCTATAAATTTTACATTTTTGTCATTATAAAACGGATGAAAAAGTCCGATTGAATTACTTCCTCCTCCGACACAAGCAACGAGATAATCGGGAAGTTTTTTTTCAATTTCAAGTATTTGCCTTCTACTTTCTATACCAATTACCGACTGAAAATCACGAACAATCATCGGATAGGGATGAGGCCCAACACAAGAGCCAAGAAGATAGTATGTTGTTTTTACATTTGTCGCCCAATCACGCATTGCCTCATTTATAGCGTCCTTAAGGGTGCGACTACCTGAGTAAACAGGTATCACATTCGCACCAAGAAGTTTCATTCTGAAAACATTCAGAGATTGTCTTTCTATATCCTCGCTGCCCATATAAATATCGCATTTTATACCAAAAAGAGTACAAACAGTTGCTACGGCAACACCATGTTGACCAGCACCGGTTTCGGCAATAATTCTACTTTTTCCCATTTTCTTGGCAAGAAGAACCTGTCCGAGTGCGTTGTTAATTTTATGGGCACCTGTATGACACAGATCTTCTCTTTTGAGATAAATTTTTGAACCAAATTTATTTGTTAGATTTTTTGCGAAATAAAACGAGGTTGGTCTACCTGCATAATTTTTTAGATAAAAGGAAAGTTCCTTTCTAAAATTTCTATTGGTTTTTATTTTTTCATAAAAATTTTCAAGTTCAAAAATAGCCGACATTAGCGTTTCTGGAACGAACCTTCCACCAAACTGACCATAATAACCCTGTTTGTTTGGCAGGCAAGTATCTTTATTAGATATCATAGGGTGCTCATTATATAAAAAATTAAAAAAATTGCAATAAAAAATCAACAATTGGTAATGGAATTTTTGCTTGAAAATTGCACAATTTTTTGTATAATGATACCGTTGAAAAAGTCAGTTGTAATTTCAGTTGGTATGCCTAAACAATATTTTCAAGCAACCACAAGGACAATAATTGTTAGTAACATTTACGGTTTTTCAAATATTTTTAAATTTTCGTTCTTTGAATCATTTTG
>JBDRIG010000061.1:0-28605 GCA_043816185.1 Elusimicrobiota bacterium
AAAGACCTCCCAGATTTTCGTCTGAGAGGCCTTTTTGTTAAACACGCTTAACAGCGAAACACAAAACAAAAACACACATTTGCTGTTAAGATAAACACCTTAAAAACAAGACATTACCACGATGTGATGAGAGTACCCTTATTGTCTGTGGCTGAACATATTACTCTCATATCGCCAATAGCAGCACCTAAATACCACCAACATCACTGATTGGGACTGTGTCGCAATCCATCTTTTACCATCTATCGTTGGATTGCAGTACCATATTTTACCATCAGTTGCTATCTTCTATAAAAATGCAACTTTTTAGCTCATTGTGACACGGTCTCCTTGCCTTCTGCTTGCAAAAGGCAAGGAAATTATACAAAAAACTCAAGAAATCTGTTACCGAAATTGTGAAGTATTACACGAGGACTCGTGGCAATCTCTGTGTTGACGTTTTGAGATTGCTTTACTTTGCCCGTAATGACGAACATTTTGCTATTGCGACACAGCCCCATTGTCTTTTTTTACCAATTTTCCGTCAATAAATTATGTTTTTTTGCATTTTTTTCATGTTTTCTATCTGTTTTTTGCGTAGCCTGTTTGTTTTTTTCTATCTTTTTCATAATTTTTATATTGTCTGATTTTTGGCAAGTTTTTGACAATTTCGATTTTTTCTAATCTCTTTGTGTTTTCAATTTCGCAAATTTTTTTTAAAGTTTTGTATTAACTTGCGATATGGCATATAAATTAACCTCTTGTTTTTTCAAATAAATTTCAAATAAATTTTTTTTGGCAAAATTTTTAAAAAATTTCAAACTTTTTGCTAAATTTTTAAACTACTAGAAGCGTTAAAGAGTGCCGAGTTAAAAATATCAATAAATATCATTAAGTTAATTAGAAAAATGTCGTAAAATTGAGTATTATTATATATTTTCTAATAAATTAGATTAGTTTAATTTTATATGTCAAGGCAATATATAAATATGCATAAAAGTTAACATAAGATACCTTATGCGAACAGATAAGGGGGCAAAGTTGGGACAAAAAAATCTACTACAATTTGTCATAAAACTAAAGATTTAGGTAGAAAAGTTTGGAATAATTTTGAGGAATAGAAAGATTCGGATCAAAAAAGTTTGTGGCAGTTTTGAGGTTGAATTGAGGTTTGGTTGATGATTTATTTGGTGAATTTGGATTGGTGGCCATATCACATAGCTGGGTTTGTGTATTCAGTTGTATTTGAAATCAACGGTTTTTTTGGTTGCGAGTTAATATTTAACCAATTTCTGTCGCATTTTTCGCAAATATGAACTACATGAACTACATGAACTACAACAATCTCATATTTTTATTACATTTCGCTTTAATATGGTTAAAATCTTGCCCACTTCAAGACAAAAACAGCATTTACGATTGATTTAGCATTCATTTTTGGCATAATTTGAGGTCTGCTATGGTTTACGCTGTGTATTTTGAGGTCTGCTATGGTTTACGCTGTGTATTTTGTAAGGCTATTTGTTTGTTATTGTGGGTCGGTATTTTTTTGGTATTTTGGGCGTATAGTTGAGGCTTGGTTGGTTGCATGGTCTTGATATTTAATAGAATTACCACTTGTTACGACATTATTGCCTCTTGTTTTCCTACTTCTTACTTCTCTGTAGACACGGTTTGTGACCTCGCAAGCAGAACAGTGCGCAAATAAATTCGTACCTACTTATTACTTTCTCTACTCCTGTATCTTGCTTTTTGCCATTAAAACCGCTACCTCGTCCTGTTCCTGTCTTTTGTCTCTCTCGCCCTCAAGTGGCTGTCCAACAACCTATTCCGCTTTACCGACGACACAGCGTTAGTAAAAAAATGATGTGTTGTTTGTTGCCGTTAGTTGCCAAATACTGCTATATTTTACAAAAAAATGACTGTTTTACGATTTGTCGGACAGCCTCTCAACCCCCACCATCGTCCCTAAATTTTAAAAGAGATGCCAAGCGAAAAATTCCATCTATCACTAGAATCATTCGTTCTTTTAGCATAATCAATGGTGATTGGCAATAAGTATCCTCCCAAAAAAGTATAAAAATGAATGCCACTACCAACACTGTTTTTTATTTCGTTAATTGTAATATTTTGACAATCAGATGTCTCGTTAAAACCAAAGCCGTTGTCGGTAAAGAAAAATACGTTTATTGATTTCAGAAAAAAATCTGACATAGGCCAAATATTTTCAAAAGTTAAAACCGGAAACCTATATTCAAATGTCGTTGCAAAAAAGTGGTTGTAAATACAAAGATTATTAGAGTTCGAAAAACCACGTAGTGGCGGACGAATATATTGTTTATTTGTTCCTTCATTCGAAATAAAAAGATTATCTAAAACAATTGCGCTTTTTGAAAAAACAGGAAAATACTTTTCGTATTTTGCCATATATTCTTTATACGCTATATTGCCATTGTATTCTAAAAACGCACATCTAAAAAATAATTGCAAGTTTGAGCCAAATCGCGCATAAAAATACTTGCCTGCTATGGTATTTCTGTCATATAAAATAGAATATCTATTTGTTCTTTGATCTACAGTTAATTCGTCCGATGTGTTATTTTCTTGAGTATATTTTTTCGTTGAAACAGCCATTTCTAAACGATTAAATCTATCCAAAGGATAATTTATACCTATTGATTGAATATGTTTTTTCTCCTCATACATTTCTTTCGAATTTGTTAGATATTTAGAATTCTTACCTTGCATGGAAAAAGTGAGTTGAGGGCGCCATTTTAAATAGGAATATCCGACAATATACTGTAAGTCATTACTATTGGAAGAATATAGAAGTTGGTTGTATAACTGATGATTCCCAAGTAATTCTGATGCTTGCCAGTATGTTGCAAGAAAAAGCCCAAACTCCGAATGATATATAATAAATGGTACTAAAATATCAAGCGATGGCTTAAAGCGATATGGAAATACAGGCGATGTTAGGGAATTGTTTTTTGTTGGTAATTCAACACTCGTCGATAATTCAATTAAAGATTTTTCTTCCGATTTATTTTCTAATATCTTATTCTCAAATAAAGAAATATCAGCAAGATAAATATCTTTTCTAAAATTTCTGTAATTTACAAATAGCAAATTTTTGTCGTCAGAAGTTGGGCAAAGATTGAAAGCACCCGTTAACAAATTAGTATGTTTTCTAATTTCTTTATTATTTATTTCAATTGAGTAAATATTTATAGGAGAACCTATTTTTTTATCAGATACAAAAAATATTCGTTTACCATCCGCAGAAAAAACTGGTTCTGTTTCGTTGCCATTAAAATTTGTAAGACGAGTTTTTATCTGAGTTTTAATTTCGAATAAAAAAATATCGTTTTGATGTGTTATTAGATCTTCCTGTGAAAATACAATAAAATTACCGTCGGGGCTATAAGAAGGCGATGCTTGGTCTTCTGTGTCATCAGTTATTTTTTTCACAAAATTATTATTGAGGTCATATTCGTAAATATCGTTACATGCCTTTTCCATTCCGATAAAAACCATTTTTCTACCATCCGATGAAAATGAAGGTGATTTTACGGTAAATATGTTAACAGGTAATTTCGAAAGTTTTTTATTTTTAATATCATAAATGTAAATATAGTCTTTCTGCATTTTTTCGCCTGAAAATGCAAGCAAATTTCCATTTGGCGAAAACGAAATTCTTTCATTATGGATAACATCAATATCGATACTATTTCCTTCAAGTAGTATTTTCCCCCCTCCGCCATCCGATAGCACTCCGTCTTTCGACGACAACCCTCTGCCTCCCGACAGCGGCGTAATAACAAGTTTATTTACGCCGTCGTTATCCGTAATAAAGACTACAAACTTACCGTCGGGTGAGACAGCAGGGTTAGTATTGAAGTCAGGTATGTTATCATTATTATCAAAGGTTAGCGATAACGCGTAGTCACTTGCTTCCTTAAAATTAATTATTTTGTCTTCATATTTTTCATAAAGCCATTCCTTCCATTTTTCCATAAATAACTCTGGTGTAATATTTAATGTATCAATAAATGCACTATTTGCATCAAGTTTATCCCGCAACACTTTAAGCATTTTTGATGGTTTGTCAAAGCCATATTCGTCAACTAAAAAATGATATGCCATCTCAGAAAGTTTATATGCGGGCGTTATTTGATGTGGTTTAAGGTGATTAAAAGTACTTAAATCCTTCAGCGATATCACATTTTTGCTTGAAACCATATCTCGAATAATCATTTCCCTTGTCGTAGCATCTATATTGCCAGTATTGTATTCAGCCATTCCTTCCAACATCCATAATGGTACAAAAATTCCTCGTGCTAAACGCAATGCTTTAAGAATTAAAGATTCTTCATAGAAAGATGTAAATTGTATAATATGGGTAAACTCGTGTGGAATTACATTTTTTAACCATCTTATCGAGCCGTTACTATAAACAATGAGTCTGTTTTTAAGTGCCTCCGTTACACCACAAGTACCTTCGCCAATATCAACTATATTTGTTTGTTCAAATTCGTTATGATTTCTGTAAATAAAGAACGGAATTTTTTTTAGAGGACAGTATTCGTAAAAACGGGTCGTATTATTAAATGTTTCTTCTAATATACTCGAGACAGTCGGTAGAAGTTCTTTACACTCTGAGTAATGATAAATTTTAAAGTGTTCTGTCTCAATGTATTCCCATTTTTTTACATCTGTAATAATCTTATTTTCTGGAAAAAGATAGGAGTCAGAAAAAAAATAGAAGTGTATAAAACAAATAAAAAGTGAAATGTATTTTTTCATTGAATAGATGTGTGGGAATTGTTTTTTCAACGTACTGATGTTGCGGGATTGTGTGGTGTATTGGTGTCGCATTTTGACTTTTTTGAAATCATATATTTTTTTGCAATTTCATTGTTTGGTTCGATTGAAAGCACTTTTTCAAAACACTTTTTTGCTTCGCTAGCTTTATTTATTTTTAGATATGTTTTTCCAAGCCCTAATAAAGAAGGTATAGAATCGGATTTTTTAGCACATGCTTTCTGATAATATTTTTCAGTATTAATGAAATCGTTTTTGAGAAAATATGTTTCTGCAACTTTGAACAAAGTTTCTGGTGTGAAAGATGGTTTCAATTTTTCTGCCAGTTCGAATTTTTCCAACGCTTCAGTATATAAATCTCTTGCTTTGTAGGACAGTGCAAGATTTATCAATGCTGTTTGATTTTTAGGTTCAATTGATAAAGCTAACTCATATTGTTCCGAAGCGGATTCGTATCTGTTTTGGCGAAAAAAAAGATTACCATATCGTAAACGCATATAAAAATCTTTTGAATAATTTCTTAAGAATTTTTCATAATAATTAAATGCTTTTTCAGAGAGATTAAGTTCGTCATACATAATTGCGAGATAAAAAAAGACCCTTATATCAATAACACCTAATTTGAGAGCGACCTTGAGTTGGTTTATCGCCTGCGGATAACAATCCATGCCTTTTTGATAAAGAGCAATCCCTTCTTCAATATAAGCAGGTATATCTTCGGAATTTGCTTCTATTTTCGTGTGAGCTTCAACAATTATTTTGTTAAGTTTTTCAACAGGTAAATACTGAGAAGGGTTTTTAATGAACTCGTCTTTTTTTTTGCAAGTAGTTAAAAAAGTAGAAAGACAGACAATTAAAGTCAACAACAAATATGTAGTATATTTCATAACTTGTATCTGGTAATCTAATCATCAAGTAGATTCATAAGCCGAAGAAAATTAAAGATGAAGAAAATTAAAATCAAAGGAGATTAAAGATTTTTCGTTTTCCATCGCAGTTTTCCTTCTTACGATTATTCTATTCTTTTCTTCTATCTTTGAAGTATGCCGACCCAGGTATTTTTTTTGCACTTGTTTTTACTTCGGCGGCGAGTTCTGCAACATGAGCATAACAACTAAAACTACGCATTTCGTTTGAAACAATACCTATTGAGATGGACATCAACGGTAATATTTTAATTTCTCCCTGACGATTTTTTAAGATAGTGTGTTTATTTAATTTATCATCATTAGAATAATGTACCAGTATATTTTCATCGAAAAGTTTAAGTATATGTTTGCAGATATTTTCAGCACATTCCGGATTTGTTATGACTATAAAATCATCACCGCCGATATGGCCAATCATATCAAGTGTCGTTCCACAATATTTTATTGCATTATTTATAAAATTAGCCGTTTCCTTTATTATAATATCGCCTTTCTCAAAACCATAAGTATCGTTAAATGATTTAAAATTATCGATATCAATCCAAAGTACTGCGAATTGTTTTTTTGAAGAAATTCTTTCTGTGATTTCTTTTTCAATTGAAATATTTCCTGGAAGTCTTGTTAGGGGATTTGTAGCAATAACCTCACAGTATCTAGATAAAATTCCATTAACACGGGCGAGAAGTTCATAAGGGTCAAATGGTTTTGTGATATAATCATCAACGCCTAATTTAAGACTTGCAATTTTGTCTTTTATTTCTACTCGTGAGGTAAGCATAATGGTTGGAAGTAGTCGTGTTGCAGGAACTGTCTTAAGTTTTTCGCAAAGTTCATAGCCGTTCATTTTCGGCATCATAATATCAAAAATAATCAAATCAGGCATTTTCTTGAGCACAGAATTATATGCGTCTATGCCATTATTAAACAAAGTGACAGTATGCCCATCGCTTTCAAGAATAAATTTTACCAATTCGGATATTTCTAAATCGTCATCGACAAAGATAATTTTTGCCATAAATATCTCCACACTCCATTTTTTTGCATATATTACTATATTTTTTCCAACTTCGATCTTAAATTTCTCCTTCTAATTCTAACTCCCCGCGAGACTGTGTCATAACTCCACTTTTGGTCATTGCGAGAGCCGATTTATCGGCTCGCGGCAATCTCTGTGTTGAAGTTGAAGTTCGAGATTGCTTCGCTTCTCGCAATCAGGCTGTGTCACAATGAGCTAAAAAGTTGCATTTTTATAGAAGATAGCAACTGATGGTAAAATATGGTACTGCAATCCAACACTAGATGGTAAAAGATGGATTGCGACACAGTCTCAATGACGGACATTTTGTTATTGTTACACAGTCTCCATATCAACTATTAATTACCGGTTTCATTCCTTCATTTATCATTTTGTCGTTACCTGTCGTTATCAGTTCGTCGTTATTGGTTTATTGTTATCAATCGCCTTGTCATCCAGTTGCTTATCGTTCGCTTGTTGTTCTTCTCACTATTTTTCAATATATGTTTTGTAAATCAAATTACCGCCACGATTTATATCAAAAAGAATTCCCTCGGACAACGATGTATTTTTTATTGCTTTTTCAAATTCTGGAATTGTCGTTGTTTTATTTTTATTGATTGTTTTTATAATATCTCTGACGTAAAGTCCTGCTTCCGCCAGTTTTGAATTATTTTCTATATCAACGATAACAATACCCTTTTCATCAAGCGAGACACTAAATTCTTCTGCCATATCAGTTGTAAATTGCTTCACTTTCATACCAAGCCATGTAAATGTCTCCCCATCCAGTTCTTTTTCTAAATTACCAGCAGGGATAATATCTTCTTCCACCCACTCACCAAGTACGACAGGAACAACCTTTTTTAAATTATCCCGCCAGATAACAGTATCCACTTTTTTATTAGGAGAAAGTGCGGCAACGGCATCCTGAAGCCTTTCTACAGATTCTATTTTTTGACTATCAAATTCCAAAATTATATCGCCTCTTTTAATTCCCGACTTGTCGGCAGAAAGCCCGCTCATTACATTCGTCACCACAACTCCAGTTTTTTCCTTAAGTCCTGATTGCTTAGCAAAAACATCATCGACTTCTTCAATTTTTATACCAAGAAAGCCTCTCTCAACCCTCCCTTTTGTTTTTAATGTTTCAAGAATTTCTTTTGCACGATTTATTGGTATTGCAAAACCGACACCGACGGAACCACCTAATTGACTATAAATCGCAGTGTTTATTCCTACGATCTCACCATAAATGTTGACAAGTGGGCCACCAGAGTTACCCCTGTTTATAGAGGCATCCGTTTGTATTGCATCTCTGTAGATATTTCCCTGAGCTTCTATATTTTGTCTTTTTGCAGAGATAATTCCGACGGTAACTGTCTGTTCAAGCTCGAATGGAGAACCAATGGCAATTGCCCAATCACCAACACGAATTTTATCAGAATTTCCCAATTTTGCCACAAAAAGTTTTTTGGAAGATTTAATTTTTATTATAGCTAAATCTGTTTTTGCATCTTTTCCAATAATTTTTCCGGAATATTCTCTGTTATCGGCAAATTTTACAATAATTTTTTCAGCATTTTTTACAACATGATAATTAGTAAGAATATAGCCATCCTCATCAATAATAACCCCACTTCCAGCACCACTAATTCTTCTCTGAATATAATCTTTTTTTTGAGGGATTTTTCCGTTGGGAGTGCGAGGAGCGGACTGGCCGAAGAAATCATCAAAAAAATTTTCAAATGGATCGGCGAAGAAAAAATCAAAAGGAGCAACTTCTTTGAGAACTTGCTCAGTACAAATTGAAACGACCGACGGTTTTACCTCTTCTGCTACATTAACAAACGCTTCTTGTAAATTCAAAATTTCTTGCGAGACAGATACTTTCATTCCATAATCTGAATGCAAGTTTTTTTGCGATTTACAAATTTTGCCAACAATTTGTGGTTTGCCAACAGTAAATGCTATTATAGAAAGCCCTGAAATCACGATAGCCAGTACTAAGTTTTTTCTTAAAAAATTTGGATTTTCCATAGAATCTCGTATTAAACCCGTATAAATCGTAAGTCATAAATTATTTATGGCTTACGATTTTTTGTTTTTTTATTCTAATCTTAGTGCTGGAATCTGAATAATTGTTTCACCTATTGGAATATCACGACCGACAATATTAAAAATATCTCCGGATGGCAAAAACCCCGCAACAATATATCCCCATTTTTTTGGATTACCTAAAATGTAGTTTTCTGGTAGTATCAATTCAATTAAATTTTCATCGGGGAAATTATTTATTGTAAATGTTTTTGGTTTAATTGGAAGACCTGTTCTGCTATATCTGCAAAATTTTGCATTAAAACTTGAAACGGAAATTGCGTATTCCCACGCAGAGATTGAGTCGGTAAAACCGTTATGTCCTGCAAGAAACGATGTGTTTCCTATACCGTCCTTTTCGTTTAGATCAATATAAATGTCAATAATTTCGTTTGTTATAGATGAAACAAAAATGTCAAAAATAATTCCACCTGTTGATTTTTTTATTCCAAATGCCGACAAATTGCAATCAGATAGGCTCATCGGAGGAGAAGCTTGCGTTGAAGAGCTTAAATAGGTGTCACCATTATTAGCAAAATCATCAGTAAAATAAACAACATATTTGTCAGTCGTTGTATTGTTAGCAATTAAATCGTGACTTTCTAAGTTATAAAGTGGAATAGATATTGACGACGGCGATTCTCTGCCTATTACCCTATAGAGATTTGAAATTCCAGCACGAAACCACAAATCATTTTCTTTTTTTGTATTTGCGTCACGAGATATATAATTTTCAAACCAAATAGGTTTTTCCAAACTGTAGAGTTCCTCTAAAGCGGTATTAAATTTTTCAATATTATACGATTCAGAATTTATATATTCAGCTAATTTTAGTTTTGCTTGCTTAATATAATTCCATGCAAGAGTTTGAACGGGTGCTCCAGACCACCGAGATAAATCACGAGATAAATCAAAAGAGGTTGTGCTGATTTCATTGCATAAATCTATTTTAATACTATGAGACGTTACAATGGCGGAATAATTTAATTGCTTTATCATTTCAACACTATCACTTGAAATAATCTCTAAATATGGATAAAAAATTGTTGGTTCTCCCTCGAAGATTTCATAGTAAATCTTTTTGCCTTTCTCTATTTGTTGTTTAGCATCATCCTCAAGTTTTTCATTGATTAAAACAGGTAATATAACTTCAACATATGTTGTGCCCGCAAATTCACATTTTTTTTCAGAATAAAGTTTTTTTATTGCTTCTTTATTTTCATCAGATAAATTTTCAAGCAAAAATGGTGAAATTACCAAAATGTCTTGCGTTGGTGTAGACATGCTTATTGTTGGCGTAGATATATTTATTGTTGGTGTAGACATACTTAAGCTAAAAGTATCAAAAATGTTTTTTAATTCTTCCTCGTCAGATATATGTATAACAGAGCCATATGAAATGGTCGATAACAACAAAAATAGAATATAAAAAATTATACTTTTTTTCATTTTTAAATTTTAGCAATACCGCAGTCTTTTGCCAGATGCACAATTTTATTCAACGCAATAATTTTTGATGCACTTTCCAAAACAGAAGTATAAAGATATGCCTCTTCAAAGTTTTTTCCAACAGCGAAGGAACCGTGACCTCTTACAACGACAACCTTGTAGGTCTTAAAAAATTGAGGAATATTTTCAGCGACACAGTTAGATGAAATTACCTCTTTACATTTAGTTAAAATAGGAATTTCAGGTAAATAGTAACTACCTTCCGCATCTATTGGAATAATTTTTTTGAGGTTTAATGAAAGAGCAATTGCGACTGGAGGATGGGCGTGGACAATTGCCTGAACATCAGGATTAACAAGGTAAATTGCTCTGTGAACCATGATTTCTATTGAAGCATTTTTATCTTTTTTGTCGTCCTTAAGGTTAACTGCTACAAAATCTCCACAAGATAAATCACCAAGTCGTGCACCGTGACGAGTAATATGTATTATATTTCCTTGACGACAGGAAACATTCCCGCTGTGCGAGTTGTTTAAACCCTGCACCATCATTTCCTGTCCGAATTTAATAATATTTTTAAACATTCTTCTCCCAACTTTTCATTTTTCAAAAACAAATAAATGTTCGTGCATTATCAGTAAAAAATTATATTCCTGCGATTTTTTTGCCCAAAAAGGCGTGGTTTTACAGTTCCACTGATGTTTTATTATGTCTTCTTTAAGTTTAAAACCAGCTTTTAGAAATTCCTGCATAACTCTATATGCTAAAGACACATAATATTTTTTTCTTCTGGTATCGCCAATAAGTATTGCACAATATTTTTTAGGTTTTAATACTCGGACACATTCCTTCGCTACTTTTTCCATCTCATTGCAAAATTCATCTATATCATGGATATTAGATAAGTCGCCTTCTATTTTACCTTCGCTATACTTTATAATATCTGTATATGGCGGGTGTGTTGCTATTAAGTCAATTGATTCATCTTTAATTGATTTCATATTTCTTGCATCGTCAACATTAAACACTATTTTTACATTATGTTCCGACTTAAAATCAACCGCCTTCTTTGTCAAGTCAATCATTTTTGAGTTTATGTCAATTCCGATAAAATTTCTATTGAGCAGTTTACACTCAATTGCCGTTGTACCGGAACCAACCATTTGGTCAAGAATAGTATCTCCTTCTTTTGAATATCGCAGAATAATATTCCTCGGCATCTGCGGCGACCAGTTACCTCTAAATGACGAACTATGCGTAGCCCAGTCCCCCCTTTTTGGAAAAGACCATACCGTACTGCACTCAAGTTTAAAATCTATTGGATTATCTTTCATTCTAATATTTGAAATTTGCATGTTTTTACTAACTGGATGTTATTGTAATCATTTTTATCGGTAAATTTAAATTGCCAAAGTAAATAGTTATCCGATTGCTTTTCAAAAAACAGAGTGAAAACATCTTTTTTTGTATGATGAGACCACTGACGAAAAGGATAAAATAATTGTCTTATTATTACATTATCAGTTTTAGAGTTTTTTGCCTCAATTAGAACTACTTTATTTTTACCTTCATAACCCGCATCCACTTCGGTTTGTACTCCGTCAACTTCTATAAGTTGTTTCCCGACATTAAACGAAAACTGCGGGGTATATTTTCTGCCTCTAATAGTTAAGACCAAACTATCATCATTCATAAAAGTTCTAATTATGCTTGAAGCATAAGCAAAATCTAAGTGCTGCATTTCAGAATTACCTATTTTTGATGTATCTAATTGAAAATCTAGTTTTGATTTATGAATTGTCACAGTGTTCTTTATCAAAGGTATGTCGACATAACCTTCCCCTTTTACAATAATATATATTTTGTTTTTTACAGGTAAGATAAACAAATTATTTTCGATAAAAACGTCTGGTCTGTTTTCTCTGCTATCTTGTTTACACAAAATACGTGCTTCTATCTCATTTGTTTTTTTAAAATGTTGTCTCGTTGCATCTCTAATTTGCTGTGCCGTAATAATAAAGGGTTCTTTATTAAAATTATGCTTTCCAATTTTGTATTTATCAAATATATCTTTCCAAGGGGCACTATTCATTAAAATCCTCCTAATAATTCATAACTACCAATTCGCTTATTTCGCCGCGGTTGAAACCGTTGCAGTTTATTGAACGTCTTGCTTTTACATATTTAATTCTAAACTCTTTGTATAATCCTTCTATAAATGGGTTAACAGAATTACTCAACATAATTTTACATTTTTTTTTATCTAACTCCCCTATTAAACTGGCAAGTCGTTCCTGCTCTTTTTCACCAAATAAATCTTTGGTATAACCTGTAAAACTTGATGTTTTACTAATCGGCTGGTATGGAGGGTCAAAATAAAAAAAATCATGCGGCTTGGCATATTCCAAACACTTCTCAAAATCACCTAAAACGATTTTTACGTTTCTTAAAACGGTATTAACCATTTTTAAATTATCTACATCGCAAATTAAAGGATTTCTATATCTGCCAAAAGGCACATTAAATTTTCCGCTACTGTTGACTCTGTATAATCCGTTATAACAAGTTTTATTCAGGTAGATTGCCCTTGCTGCTCTTTCAAACATGTCTTTTGGTCCCTCATCCCTGATTTCATAAAAAACTTCTTCCGTATTGACAAACTTTCCACTATAAAGAATTTTTATTATTTTATTTACATCTTTTTTAATTGCATGATAACAATTTATCAATCCCTCGTTTGAATCAATCAAAATAGTTTTTTTGTCATTTAATCTGCTTGTGCTATAAAGATAAAAGAAGACAGCGCCACCGCCTAAAAACGGTTCAATATAGTTATTAAATTGGGACGGGAACAACGGCTCAATCTGTTTTAATAATTGACCTTTACCACCCGCCCATTTTAGGAATGGCGTGGCTCTTTTTATATTAGACACACTTTTTTCCAACAATAATGTTCCCATATTTTATTTCATAGCCCGAAAAGTTTTTTTGCGTTTTCGTCGGTGATTTTGGAAATTTCGAAAATCGGTAGATTTTTTATTTCTGCGATTTTTTCAGCAATATATTTTATGTACGACGGTTCATTTCGTTTGCCTCTGAAATTTTGTGGCGGAAGATATGGAGAATCTGTTTCCAAAAGTATTTTTTCAAGCGGTATTTTTTTTACAACTTCTCTTAAAGTCTTTGCGTTTGGATAAGTTATTGGTCCATCAATTCCGATATAAAATCCAAGTTGTAAAAACTTTTCTGCAAACTCAATTGTTGAGGAAAAGCAGTGAATAACTCCCGTAATGTTTTTTTGATGACTCAGTATATTAAAAACATCCTCTTCCGACTGTCCGATGGCAGACAGACCTGATCGACAGTGAATTATTACTGGCTTTTTGAATTTTACAGCAATTTCAAGTTGCTTTTCAAAAACAGCAATCTGTATTTTTTTATCAGTATTGTTTCTGTAATAATCAAGTCCGCATTCGCCGATTGCGACAACTTTTTCATCGTTCAACAGGTGTAAAAAATCTACATATTTATCGGCATCGTTAGGGTGAAACCCAATTGAACAAAAAATATTTTTATATTGTTTGCATAAATCCAAAGAACTTTGCCACAGATTCGGTTCTATGCTTATTTCAATTAGCTTTGTAACGCCGCTTGAAAACACTCTCTCAATAACTTCTTTTCTATCGCTATCAAAAGAACTATCTAAAAGGTGGCAGTGTGTGTCAATCATATTGCAAAATCATCGCTTAACGTTGATATGTTGATATGAAAAAACCATATCATCTTATTGCTATACCATCATTCATTTATTCAAATTTGTCCATTCTGGGAAATAGTGGCTCTTTGATTTTTTTTTCAACCATTATCATTTTTATTTTTTCTGATGTCTGTGGCATAAAGGGTGAAATTGCTTTTGATATTATTTCAATCGCCGATAAAAGATTTTCAAAAACTATATTTAATTTTTCTTTATTTGTCTTAAAAAGAATCCATGGTTTTTCTAAATCAATGGTTCTATTTGCCTCGTCAATAATTTCCCATATCAAATCAAGAGATAGGGTTAATTCAGTTCTTTCCATACTTTTTGTAAACTTTTTATCAAAATCATTTAGTAATTTTCCGATCGGAAATTCAACATTTACTTTTGAAATAATACTTTCTAAAGAATATTTTTCTACCATTGAAAATGTTCTGGATATAAGATTGCCCAAATTATTTGCAAGGTCATTGTTATATTTTTCAAAAAAATTTTTTTCTGAAAAATCACCATCATCACCAAATTTAATTTGACGCAAAACAAAGTATCTGTAAGCATCACACCCATATTTGTCGATAAAATTATGTGGGTTGACAAAATTACCTTTTGATTTTGACATTTTTTCTCCATTAACTGTCCACCAACCATGAGCAAAAACAGTTTTTGGAAGTGGCATATCAAGTGATAGAAGTATAACTGGCCAAATAATCGTGTGAAACTTAAAAATCTCTTTTCCGACGAGATGAATATCGCATGGCCAAACGTCTTTATTTTCTACAGCAGAAATATAATTTATTAGGGCATCAAACCACACATAAATTGTATGCGTTTCGTCACCTGGTACTGTAATTCCCCATTTTACATTTTTTCTTGAAACAGACAAATCTTTTAATCCAGATTTTACAAAATTTACAATTTCTGAAGTACGCCACGATGGTTGTATAAAATCAGGATTTTTTTCATAATGTTCAAGAAGTGTATTTTGATATTTAGACAAATTAAAAAAATATGATTCCTCTTCCAAGCGTTCAACGCTTTTTGAACAATCAGGACAATTACCGTTAATAAGCTGTATATCGGTATAATATGATTCGCAACTGACGCAGTACCATCCGTTGTATTTTCCTCTATAGATATCGCCCTTTTTTAATAATTTTTCAAAGACATCTTTGACTTTTTGCTTGTGTCTAAACTCAGTAGTCCTTATAAAATTATCGTTAGAAATGTTTAGTCGTTTCCATAGTAATTTAAAATCTTCAACTATGCTATCAACCCATTTTTGCGGGGTAGTGTTGTTTTTGCTCGCTGCCTCTTCTATTTTAGAACCATGTTCATCAGTACCTGTCAAAAAAAATACTTCTATATTTTTTAGACGATAATATCTGGCAATTACATCAGCCGCTATCGTAGTGTAAGAATGTCCGAGATGCGGCTTATCGTTTGCATAATATATTGGCGTTGTGATATAGAACTTTTTCATTTTATGTTGGTATGATTATATAGCACTACTTTGTTAAGTCCAGTTCGTCATTGTGACACAGTCTCAGTAAATGAGTCGCTTAGCGAAGCAGTGATAGCTTTTATTTATCACCGTGAAGCCTTACAATTAGTTTTTTCCGTTGAAATCAGTTCTTTCCGTTGAAATTTTTTGGTTCGTCCGTCATCAAGTAAAACAGTTATTTCTGACTTAAAAATATTTATACCAGTAACCTTTCCTTTTCCTTCCAATGTTTTCACTTCACTTTCGATTTGTGGAAAATTTTTACTCTCGGATGTGTAAAAGTTATGTTCAAATGCAATACAACACATAAATCGACCGCATACACCAGAAATCTTTGCAAGATTAACAGAAAGATATTGGTCTTTTACCATGTCGGTTGTGACAGATGTAAAATCTTTTAAAAATCTTTGGCAGCAACACATTTCACCACAATGTCCTAATGAACCAAGAATTTTTACTTCATCTCGTACACCTATTTGAACCATTTGTATTCTTGTTTTAAGAATTGCACCCAATTCTTTCAGGAGTTCTCGAAAATCCACCCTTTCTTCTGCAGTATAGTAAATAAAAAGTTTTATTTTGTCAAAAGTGTATTCAATCATCGAGAGACTCATTTTTAATTCTAGTTTTTTTATTTTCTCAAGAATTATTGGAAGTATTTTTTTTGCTTTTAGTTTGCTTTCTTCTACTCGCCTAACATCATCTTCAGTAAGAAGTCTTACAATTTTTTTCAATGATTCTTTCGTAGATATCATTTGTTCTGGTATTACGCAGACACCAGTTTCTAATCCGTTTTCCGTCTCAACCAAAAGACAACTATTTACAATTACATCCATAGAACCAGCATCGCAGTAAATTATATCTTTCGTCTTTCTTACTTGAACTCCAATAGCAAGTGACATATTAATATCAGAGAGTAAAAAATCAGCAATAAAAATTAAAACGCTTTGTTTTAATTTTTTTTAAGGATTAAGTTTGTCACTTAATTCTTAATTTTGTTTTTTATTCTCTGCTCCCAAACTAAGTCGTAATACATCCAATGTTAATCCGATATTAGTATTTCTTATTATGTAATTTTTCATTTTAAAAATATCTTCTAATTTTTCTGGTCTTTCAAGTCTCACTCTTGCAGCAAGTAGATTTAAAAAATCAAGTGCACCTTTTCTTTCCTTAAATTTTTTGTTTAGAAATTTACCAGCTTGAAAATCAGAAACTATATTTTTGTATTCGAGAATATTTTTTTTATCCATTGCTAATTTAATTGCTACTCCGAGAGAGCCACGTGCTATGGAATTTATAAATTCTGTTTCATCGGCAGATAAATCATATTTGGTAATTTCGTCTTTAATTTCATTGTCTGTTAAGATACCAAAATAGATAATTGCACATCTCGAAATTATAGTTGATGGAAGTGATTTTGGAATCGAAGTAACTAAAACTATTACCGTATTTTCTGGTGGCTCTTCGAGAGTTTTAAGAAGTGCATTTGAAGCATCTTTTTGCATCAGATGTGCATTATCAATTATTCTTACATTATAGCCGCCCATAATAGGCCTAAACTGTAAATCTTTAATCATTTCCCTTATCTGATCGATTGCAATAGAGGTTTTTTCTTCTTGCGATACTATTGTTACAACATCAGGATGTGTTGCTGTTTCTATTTTTTTACACGACAAACATTTCTCACATGGTTTTTTGAAATCTTGCCCACTTGGTTTGGGTAGTTGAGCGGATTGTTGAGCGGGTGTATCTTGACAATTAAGCATTTGTGCGAATTTAAGAGCAACCTGTTTTTTGCCGATACCAGATTGTCCTACAAACAAATATGCTGAATTGACATGGTTTTTTTCCACTGCCAAATTAAGCATATTTATTTGTTTCTGATGACCTATTATTTTCACACAGCCCTTCCTTTAATCAGGTGTATTGCGATATATTTTAATATCCCCACTCGCTTCTCATTTAATATTTTTTTACTTTGAGAAAGAATTGGGCTTGTATTTATCTTGTGAACACACGAATGAAAATCGAATGTTGAAATCCGAATACAGCCAATATTTTATTCGATTAAAATTCGGCGCAATTATTTGATGTTTCGTTCGCGATAAGAATGTGTCACAATTCCACTTTTGATCATTGCGAGAACCGATTTATCGGCTCGTGGCAATCTCTTTCCGACGAGAAATGTTTTAAAGATTGTTTCGTCGCTCATTTCATTCGCTTCCCGCAATGAGACTGTGTCGCAATGAGCTAAAAAGTTGCATTTTTATAGAAGATAGCAACTGATGGTAAAATATGGTACTGCAATCCAACAATAGATGGTAAAAGATGGATTGCGACACAGTCTCAATGACGACAAAATCGCTTGCAATGACACACGTTTTGCTATTGCGACACAATCTCGATACGCATCTCTATGTAATACGAGCCTCTATTTGTGTTTTTACAGCGTCAAAAACACATTCCGATATTTTTTCTATGGAAGCATTAGCATCTATTTTGATAAATCTTTTTTGGAATTTTTTCACAAGCCAAGCATACCCATCTCGTACTCTTTTATGAAACAACAAACTTTCATTTTCTAAACGATCTTTTTTTCGCAACTTAATACGAGCAAAACTTTTTTTAGTATTTAAATCAAGATAAATTGTAATATTAGGTTCCAAATTATTCGTTGCAATTTTGTTAAGACTCATTATCATTTCTACGTCAAGATGTCTTCCAAAGCCCTGATATGCAATTGTAGCATCCGTGTATCTCTCGCAAATAACAATTTTATTCAATTTGATTGCGGGTACTATAATTTCTTCAGTATGCTGTGCGCGGCCAGCCTCATAAAGCAACAATTCTGCAATTGGCGAAATTTTGTTTTTAGAATTTAACAGAATTTTTCTTAATGTTTCTGCAACAATTGTTCCACCAGGTTCTCTTGTATGAACAACATCGTAGCCTAAATTTTTAAGTTTTTTTATCAAAAGAATCGACTGCGTAGTTTTTCCACAACCGTCAGAACCTTCAAATGTTATAAAAAAGCCTTTTTTTACCATACCATATTTATACGCTGTGCGACGCACGACGAAAGTTTTCTAAATTTTTTTGACGAATAAATGTATAAAAATCAAAATTTAAATTTTTTAAGTTCTTCGAAATATGCCAAATTAGTTTGGTCAACTTTTAGCGGAGTAACAGATATATATTTTTTTTTAATTGCAAGTATGTCGCTATCTTCTATTGGATATCCTAATGGGCAATTGCTTGTAATCCAATAATATTTACATCCGCGTGGATCGATTCGTTCCGAAATTCCATCATTATAAATTCTTTTTCCCATTTTTGTAACAGCGATACCTTCTATATTATTGGTATCCGGAACATTTATATTTAGAAAAGTATATTTTGGTATCTTAGTTATTACTTTTTTGATTATTTTATAAGTATATTCTGCTGCAATATTAAAATTGTTTTTTCCGTTGGGAACTAGTGAAATAGAAAAAGATGGAAATCCAAGCATCGCACCTTCCCTCGCTGCAGCAACGGTTCCTGAATAAATGCAATCTTCGCCCAGATTTTGACCATCATTAATTCCCGAAATAATTACATCTACCTCACCTTTTAATATTTTCAATATTCCAAATTTTACGCAATCGGATGGCGTGCCAGTTATTGTGTAAAATTTTTTTTTCTGTTGAATGAGACGAATGGGTCTATGAAGTGTAATTGAGTGACTAGATGCACTCATTTGAGAATCAGGAACAACCACAAAAACCTCGCCCAATTTTTCCATAACTTTAATAAGAGGCTCAAGTCCCGCACCGTGTAAACCATCATCATTAGAAATAAGAATTTTCATATTTTTTTTCATACTTTTTATATTATGCGACGATTAAAATTGATAATTAATCAATTCAAGCAGATTTTGTCTACCTTCGTCACTTTTTTTACTCACTCGAACCGTCTTTAATTATTAAATCATATTTTTAATTTTTTGTCAAGAAAACCGTCTCGCTGTAAGTATTTTTTTAAAAATATGTTTTTTTCTTGATGGAATTTTTTTGTTTTTATGCTTTCCCTTATTTTTTGTGCTAATTTTAACATAAAAGTCAGATTGTGTAAAGTTGCTAAACGTAGTCCTAAAATTTCATTACAACGAAATAAATGGCTGATATATGCTCTTGAAAAATTTTTACAGGTATAGCAATCGCATTCGGCGTCAATTGGAGAAAAATCATTTTTATATTCTGCATTTTTTATATTTACTTTTCCTGTTGATGTAAGTGCCTGCCCGTTTCTTGCATTTCTCGTCGGAAGAACGCAGTCAAACATATCAATTCCTCTCTCAACGCATTCCCACATATCTTGAGGCGTGCCAACCCCCATAAGATATCTCGGCTTATCTTGTGGCAGAAATTCTTCCACATTCATTATTATATCATACATTAACTCATTTGGTTCTCCAACAGACAATCCGCCAATGGCGTAACCGTCAAATTCAATTTCAACAGTTTTTTGTGCAGAAATTTTTCTTAAATCCTTGAATGTAGAACCTTGAATTATTCCGAACAATAAACTTGTGAACTCGTGAATTTGTGAACTCGTGAATGCCTCTTTGCTTCTCTTTGCCCAGCGAAGAGTCAAATCCATTGATGATTTTGCATAACTATATTCAGCTGGGTATGATATGCATTCATCAAAAACCATTATAATATCGGAGCCGAAAATTTGCTGAATTTCAATAACCTTTTCGGGAGAAAAAAAATGTTTCGAGCCGTCTATATGCGACGTAAACTCAACACCTTCTTCTGCGATCTTTCTCAATTTTGAATGTGAGAAAACTTGAAAACCACCAGAATCTGTTAGTATCGGTTTTTGCCAACCGATAAATTTATGCAAACCGTTAGCATTTTTTATTACCTCAAGTCCTGGTCGTAGATATAAATGATAGGAATTGCCTAAAATAATTTGTGCATTTATTTCAGTAAGTTCAGCGGGTGAGAGCGTTTTAACGGTTCCAAGTGTTCCAACCGGCATAAAACAAGGTGTCTCTATATTTCCGTGGGCGGTGTACAAAATTCCAATACGCGCTAAGCCATCGCTATCTAATAATTCAAAATTTTTTGTTTTTGTAATCATATCTTGAAACCGTTAATAGTTTTTTCAACAATGATTAAATAAGAAAACCATTTGTTATTTATGTCATCCACATCATTATATAAAAAAATGTTGACTTTTTAAAGTAAAAAAATACAATGAATGCGATAAGGAAAATGTGGTTAGGTTGTAAATGGTCGAGTGTGTTTGCCACAAGCAAACAAACGATAGATTTTTTTCTTGATTTTTACGACCTATAACTTAAATCTTGTTTTCTTATCTTTTTATTGGAGAAAATTCTATGATGGATTTTATTAGAGATCATAAAAAAACGATTTTTTGGGTAACACTTATTGGCTTTTTATTTGCAACCTTTGCATATTTCGGTGCTGGAGGAATTTTAACAAAAGGTTTTGACACGGTCGCAACGGTAAATAATCAAAAAGTTTCTTACTCGGAATATAGTAAAGCAGTATCACGAGCAATAGAAATTCAGCGTGAAAGAAAAAAAGACGTAGAACTTACTGATGCCGATCTACAGCAAACAAAGGTCGGTATTTTAACGAATATGATTTCCGAAGAAGCATTTTATCAAACTGCTTTTAGGTATGGAATAGCCGTTACCGATGCGGAGGTCGCAGCACATCTTCAGCAAATACCATCGTTCCAAAAAGATGGACATTTTGATCATCAAACATATTTTCAAGTATTGCGTTACGGCTTAAAAATGAATTATGGTGAATTTGAAAAATCGAGAAAACGAGCGATTGCAGTGGACAAGGTAAGATTTTTATTTCAACTTCTTTCGAAAGTTACGGACAAGGAAGCCGAGATGGAATATTCACGGCGTAACGGAAATCTAAAAAATTATGCCTCGGAAAAAGATAAATTTATTAATACATTTCGTAATGAAAAACGAGATATATTTTTTAAACACTGGATAGCAACAGTGCAGCAGAAAACAAAAATTCAAGATTATCTTGCAAAATTTGAACAGCAAGGTAGGGTGCAATAAAAATGGAATTTTCAGCAATTTTTTATTCTTTAATTGCAGCATTATCGACGATAATTGGAACACTTCTCATTTTTTATTACGAGGATTTTGCTAAACGGAACTCCATTTATTTTGTAAGTTTTGCTGCGGGTATCATGCTTGCGACGTCCTTTTTTCATTTAATACCCGAAGCAACAGAAATATCGATAAATGCTTCTGTGTGGGTACTTTGCGGATTTTTAGCTTTTTACGTAATTCAAAACTTTTTAATAACGATTCATCCTTGTGTCGAAGAAAATTGCAAAGTTCACCAGTTGGGCATAATGTCGTTTATTGGGCTTTCCGTTCACTCACTTTTAGACGGTATTGCAATTGCAATCGGATTTGAAGTTTCCACATCAATAGGGTTGTTTACTGCATTTGCGGTAATTTTGCATGAGTTTCCCGAAGGACTTGTAACCACTGGGATTTTAATTCATACTGGTGAGACAAGGAAAAAAATTTGGATTTATTCACTAATTGTGGCACTTGCAACGCCATTTGGAGTAATTGTTTCACTTTTATTTCTAAAAAATTTGTCGTCTAATGTTTTGGGTATTATTCTTTCTATAACAGCAGGTTCTTTTGTTTATCTTGCAGCAGCAGATTTAATTCCAGAAATCCATAAATCAAACAGAAAAATAAACAGCGTAATTTTGTTATTTGGAATTTTTGTAACTTTTGTACTCGGTAAAATTTTTCACTAAAATAGAAACAAAAGGACGATTCTAAAGAATCTATTTCTGGAATAGAAGTTTAACTGTGGAGTAGAGATAAAATGAACGAGATTATTTTGACGGATGCTAATTTTGAGGATGAGGTTTTGAAATCAACGATTCCTGTGCTTGTTGATTTTTGGGCAACTTGGTGTGGACCTTGCAAAATGATTGCACCTGTAATTTCTGAGATAGCAGTCGAATTTGCCGGAAAAATAAAAGTTGGAAAATTAAATGTCGACGAAAATTCGAAAAAACCATCCGAATTTAGTATTTCTAATATACCAACACTTTTAGTTTTCAAGGATGGTCAAATAGTTAAAAAAATTGTCGGGTTTTCAGGAAAAGCAAAATTAGTTGCAGAAATCAATTCAATTTTTTAATTTTTTCAATCCTGTTAGCACTACTTCGTTAAACTCAGTTTGTTATTACGAGCGATTTTGTCCGTCATTGAGACTGTGTCGCAATCCATCTTTTACCATCTAGTGTTGGATTGCAGTACCATATTTTACCATCAGTTGCTATACTCTATAAAAATGCAATTTTTTAGCTCATTGCGACACAGTCTGATTGCGGGCGACAGCGAAGCAATCTCGACGTTGACTATGAGATTGCCACGGACTTCGCCCTCGCAATGCCACTCTGTTGCAATAACCATGAACATAAAATAGGTTGGCAGTAAATGAGTTGCTTAACGAAGTAGTGTTAGATAATCTATTAGATAACTTTGTGTTTAGTTAGTAGGGCAAGCATTTTTTGAAATTTTTTTAGAGGGAAACCAACGACGTTTAGGTAATCCCCATTTATTTTTTGTACGAAACGATCATCTTTTGACTGAATTGAGTACGCTCCCGCCTTATCAAGATGTTTTCTACAAACATTTTCAATATCCTCTTTGGAAAGTTTTCTGAATTTTATCCCCGTTTTTTCATAGCCAACAATCTGTTTCTTATTGACGGTATCTAAAATTACAACACCTGTATAAACAAAATGTTTAGAGTCAGAAAGTTTTCTTAGAATTTTTCTTGCCTCGAATTCATTCTTTGGTTTTCCTATTATTTCACCAGCCAAAACAACAATTGTATCCGCTCCAATAATTATTCCACTACGATTAATAGCCTTTGCTTTTTTTAAGGCGAGAGATTTTACTATTTCGGAAGGACACTTTTTGCTTGATATTTTTTCTGATATTTTCGGGTGAACGATTTCAAATTTGTATCCAGCATTTTTAAGTATTTCTCTTCTCTGAGGAGATGCTGATCCTAATATAAGTTTCATATTTTAGATGTTAAAATTCTATATCCGCATTTTTCACACTGACCATTTTTTAGACCAACACTTTTTATGTTATAGCCAATACGTTCTATTAAAATTTCTTTGCATTTCGGACAGTAAGTTCTGTTATATTCTAATTCCATTACATTACCGAGATAAACATGTTTTAATTTTTTTAGTGCAATTTTTCTTGCTTTTTCAAGTGTTTGAAGTGGTGTCGCCTCAATTGTCATTTTATAACAAGGAAAATATTTTGAAAAGTGAAGTGGAATTTCATCGTCCAAAGACCAGATCCAATCAACCAAATCAGAAATTTCTTTGTCAGAATCGTTTAACCCCGGAATAATCAGATTTGTTATTTCAACATGCTTTTTCTTTTTGACAAGTATTTCTACCATCTTCAAAATAGGAGCAAGTTTACCACCACAATATTTTTTGTAAAATTCATCACTAAAAGATTTTACGTCAATATTTGCAGCATCTATAGTTTCTACAATGTTGTAAAGCGGTTCTTCGTTTATGTAACCGTTTGAAACAAGAACATTTTTTAGTCCGTATTTTTTTGTTTCCAACATCGTATCTTTTAGCCACTCGTAATTAATAAATGGTTCATTATATGTGTAGGCAATGCCGATTGAATGATGTTGTTTGGCGAGCGTAATTGCGTCGGAGGATGTAATTGTTTTTAAGTAATATTTATCCAGATCTTTAATGGAAAAAGCTGCCTGTGAAATTTCAAAATTTTGACAAAATTGACAATGGAGATTACATCCGAGGCTACCCAAAGATAGAATTTCGCTGCCAGGATAAAAATGGTAAAGCGGTTTTTTTTCTATTGGATCTATAGAAACGGATGTAAATTTATTATAAGCAAGCGTAAAAAGCTTCCCATCAACATTTTTTCTGATACCGCAGTTACCGATTTTACCGTCGGCAATTATGCAATATCGTGGGCATAAATTACACTTTATCTGCTTTTTTTCCTCGTTACCGTAGGTTTCAAAATACAATGCATTTTTCATTTTTAACCGTTTTAATCGCCAAATCTTTCCCCACCACCAGAGCGAGGGAAAAGTTTCTGCAGAGCCTCAATTTGCGACTTATTTGTTCCAGGAGCAAATTGCAGAGCGAGTTCTGACGAGCGTCTCAAAGAAACTTATTCCCGAACGCCCTTTAATTGCCTTTCACCTTATTCCAATCGTCGAGCGAGGGAAAAGTTTCTGCAGAGCCTCAATTTGCGACTTATTTGTTCCAGGAGCAAATTGCAGAGCGAGTTCTGACGAGCGTCTCAAAGAAACTTATTCCCGAGCGCCCCTTAATGCCTTTCACCTTATATCATCGCAGAGCGAGGGAAAAGTTTTTGCAGAGCCTCAATTTGCGACTTATTTGTTCCAGGAGCAAATTGCAGAGCGAGTTCTGACGAGCGTCTCAAAGAAACTTATTCCCGAACGCCCTTTAATTGCCGATCCACCTTATATCATCGCAGAGCGAGGGGGTTGCTGAGAGGAACCTCACGGAGCACCGCATACACTATTACTTTTCACCTTTTTTCCATCGCGGTGCGAGGGAAAGATTTTTGAAGAGCCTCGATTTGCGACTTATTCGTTCCAGGAGCAAATCGCAGAGCGAGTTCTCACGAGCGTCTCAAAAAAATCTGTTCCCGAGCGACCTTCACCTTATGACTTTTAGCGGTGCGAGTGAGAGCCCGCCCTCAAAGGCGAGGCGTTTCCGCGAAGCAATTCCCGAGCGCCCTTCATTTTAACAACTCAACTATATTTGCGTTCTTAAAATCAAAGAGTTTACAAAAATTGTCTTCTTCGTTATCTTTATACTTTTCTCTTATAACATATATCTCATTTATATTCGCTAAAAAAACATCTAAAATTTTTTCGTCAAAATGCTTGCCACTTCCTTCTTTAATAATGCTTATTACTTGCTCGTCAGGAAACGACTCCTTATAACATCTTTTTGAAGAGAGTGCATCGTAGACATCGGCAAGAGCAACAATTTTACCTTCGATTGGAATTTCATCGCCTTTAAGTGATAACGGATAACCAGTGCCATCAATTTTTTCATGATGTGTTAAAGCAACAATTCGTGATTTTTTTAAAATCTCAGCAGTCGCATCTTTTAAAATCATAGCACCAATAATTGTATGCTGTTCCATTATTGCCCTTTCCTCAGCAGTAAGTTTTTCAGGTTTTTGCAAAATTGCATCTGGAATACCTAATTTTCCTATGTCATGCATAGGTGCCGACCAGAAGATATCTTCCGATTCTTTCGCAGACAACCCAATTTTTCTGGCTATGATTTTTGAATAATGGCTTACTCGTTTTATGTGATTTCCCGTCTCTTTGTTTCTATAGTCAGATGCCATACTAAAATGTAATATTGTATCGAGGTGAGCATTTTTAAGTTCTTCTGTAAGCCTTGTGTTTTGTATTGCAACTGCTGCCTGTGAAGAAAAAGATGTTGCAATTTTTTGATGCTCATCAGTAAAAGGAACAATTTTATTATCACAAAGCGAATTTATAAGTTGCAACACTCCAATAATTTCTTTGTTGTAATTAAGTATCGGGACAACTAACATTGAAATGGTCTGGTAGTCATATTTTTTATCAATCGTGAAATCATAATGAAACTCAGAATCTTCTGGAATGTTTTGAACGTTAGGTATATTTAACGACTGATAAGTAGTTGCCACGTATTCTGCAATACTTTGCTTAGCTATGGGCATCTCGAAACTTTTAAAAATTTCACGCGTCCTTTTTTCGCCTAATCTTTTAAAATATGTGTTTGAACGAAAGACCTTAAAAACAAGTTTGCCGTCAGAAACTAAATAAATTGAGCCGCTATCAGCAGATGTAAGTTTCTGTGCACTAAACAAAATCATATCCAAGAGTTTATCTAAATTGTGGACACTGGATAATGCAACGCCTATATTTAATAATTCCTCAAAATCTCTTATCTGCATATTTTTATAAATAAGTTTGAGACGTAAATCGCTTTGAGATACAAATTGCCAGTTGCTTCGTTACTGACGAACTTGCTCAGTCAGTTACTCGGTTTCCAATCTACTGTTTACCGTCTTCTATCCCGCCTCCTGTCCTACACCACCTACCACTGTTTTTAGTTTATTAAATTTTTTTCTAAATGTCAAAAAAATTATTGAAATTATTATACACAAATATGCAAAAATATCGCCGAATTTGGTATAAAAAGTTTTTTTATCGACGGTATCCATTGTTGGAATGTCGTCTATTAACACCGTTGTTGTAAAAATTTCTGTCTTTTTTCTTATCCTGCCAAATGGATCAATAAATCCAGAAATTCCAGTGTTTGCTGCTCTCACAATAAAACGCCTATTTTCAACTGCTCTAAAAATATTCATTGTAAAATGTTGATAAGGCGCAGATGTTTTAAGATACCATCCATCGTTTGTTAAATTGACAATTATCTGTGCACCATTTTTAACCGATTTTCTTATCTCATTCGGAAAAATTGCTTCGAAACAAATATTTACACCAAGTTTGCCTATCGATGAATTTATTACATTGTGTTCTTTATCAGATGAAAACTCTCCAATTTCATTAATTACTTTTATAAATTTACACAAAAAATTTCTCAAAGGAACATACTCGCCAAAAGGTACGAGATGGTTTTTTGAATATTCACCTATAATTTTACCGTCGGAAGATATTAAAAATGCTGAGATATAAAGTTTATCATTTCTATAATCGTTTGAACTAACAAGATGTTGGACTTTGGTTTTCTTAGCAATATTGACGGTCCAATCGTAAACTTCTTGTTCGCTTTTTAAATAACCTGGAAGAGATGATTCAGGCCAAATAACAAGTGCAGAGGGTATGGAGTTTGTAGTTTGGAGTTTGGAGTTGAGAGTACGGAGTGGAGAGCGTGGAGTACGAAGCGGAAAGTTGAGAGTGGTTAGTAGAGCAAGTCGATTGTATGTATCCATTATTTCTTGCTCATATTGTTTATTCCATTTTTTGTGCTGGTCTATATTGCCTTGAAGAATAGAGAGACGGCAAGTTGTAAGTGGTAGGCAGCGAGTAGTGAGTTTTGAGAAACCGAAAATTAGGCAAATCAAAACTAATAGTAATGTAAATCCACAATTTTTAATGTTGCCGTTTCGAATCAAAGACGAAGAATTTTTTTTATGAGATACTTCGCCACGCTCAACACAACATTTTGAATTATTTGTAATTATGCTTACTATCGCCAAATTCACAAGTATAATTAAAAATGAAACTCCGTAAATACCGGTAAATTCAGAAATCTGTATTATTGGTAGATTACTCCATTGTGTATATCCTAATAGTGCCCACGGAAAACCTGTAAATAGATAGGTACGAATAAATTCGAGAGAAATCCAGAGAGAGGCAAAAAATAGTGGAAATGAAGTAGGAAAAAGAGAGGAGAGAAAACAGAAAAAACCATAATAAACAGCGAGATAAAATGAAAGTAAAAATAAAACGATTACACCGATAATAATTGGTTCGCCCGCTGTTGAAAAGGTTGGAACAAGCCAATATAGAATCCCACAATATGCAATAAATCCAGTCAAGGTTCCATATAAAAATGATTTTAATGGTTTCTCATTTTGAACTGCTAAAAAAAGTGGAACAAGAAAAATCCATGCAAGAAACCAAAATGATCCCGTAGAATGCGAGATTGGAAAAGATAAAATTATTAATATTGCAGACGATATACAAAGAAATATTTTTTTTCTCACTGAGACTGTGCCATAACTCCACTTTTGGTAATTGCGAGCGACCCTGTTAGTCATCTATGGAAAAGCATGTCAAGTAGAAAATAGCATCCCCTTTGTCAAAAATCAGCATCTTTTGACACGCTTCCTTCCCGCTAAACGGGTGGAGATAAACGAATATAAATTTGTAAATGACACCAATAATAAAGGTGT
>JBDRIG010000062.1:0-2971 GCA_043816185.1 Elusimicrobiota bacterium
CACCTTTATTATTGGTGTCATTTACAAATTTATATTCATTTATCTCCACCCGTTTAGCGGGAAGGAAGCGTGTCAAAAGATGCTGATTTTTGACAAAGGGGATGCTATTTTCTACTTGACATGCTTTTCCATAGATGACGGCTATCGCTTCGCCCGCAATGAGACTGTGTCGCAATGAGCTAAAAAGTTGCATTTTTATAGAAGATAGCAACTAATAGTAAAATATGGCACTGTAATTCAACAATAGATAGTAAAAGATGGATTGCGACACAGTCTGAATGACACACATTTTGCTATTGCGACACAGTCGGAGTGACGAATTATATGGATTTTCAACAGCCCTATTACACTAATTTCGCAAGTGCCTCTTTACCTGTTATTCCAAGTTTTATACCAATTTTTTCCGCACCAGATGTAATTGTGATAATTTTACCAACGAGCAGCTCATCAATATTTTTTACACCTTTTACAACACAGGCACAATCACCCATTTTTTCGGCCGCATCAATATTCAAATAACCACACATAATAAAACCTTTTTTGCCGACGGCCATAACCAATACAGCATTATTAAGGGGAATTTCAACACCTGTGGCAGTCTCGTCGCCAATTTTTATTTCCATTGTTTTCATAAATCCCCCTATCCATCTAAAAGATTTGTAATTATTTTACACTAATTTCTTTTTCAATATTTCATTAGCTATTTTCGGGTTGGCCTTGCCACCACTTTTCTTCATAATTGCGCCAATGAGAGAACCAATTGCCTGCTGCTTGCCTAATTTAAATTCAGCAACTGCTTTTTGATTTTCAGCAATTACCTCATCAACCAATTTTTCTATTTCTTTTTCGTCCGAAATCTGCACAAGTCCTTGCTCTTTAATTATCTCGGAAGCACTTTTGCCATTTTTAAACATTTGTTCGAAAACCGTTTTGGCAATTTTACCAGAAATTGTGCCATCTGATATAAGTTTTATCATTTCGGCAAGGTTTTTTGATGAAACAGGAGAGAAAGTTATATCCTTATTTTCAGCGTTCAATTTGCCGAGTAATTCTGTGGTTATCCAATTGGAGAGTGGCTTCGCTACGGCAAGAATTGAGAATTGGGAAGTGAGAAGTGAGAGACAATTTTCGAAATAATCTGCAAGGGATTTTTCAGAAGTTAAAACCTCTGCGTCATAATCGGACAGTCCGAATAATTCAGAAAATCTTTTTTTGCGGACTACCGGTAATTCAACAAGATTTTTTCTTACTTCATTTAAGAACTTTTCATCAATTTCAATAGGCACTAAATCTGGCTCTGGAAAATACCTATAATCGTGTGATTGCTCCTTAGAACGCATTGAAATCGTTGTGCCTAATTTTTCATCCCAAAGACGCGTATCTTGAACAATTTTCTCATTTAAATCTAATAATCTTTCTTGACGCTTAATTTCATAATTTAGTGCATCTTTGATTGCCTTAAATGAATTCATATTTTTTAGTTCAACCTTGATTCCAAGTTTTTTTTCACCGACGGCACGAAGTGAAATATTTGCATCGCAACGCAGAGAACCTTTTTCCATATCGCAGTCAGAGATTCCAATATATTTTAAAATTGCTTTCAGATTTGTTAGATATTGATACGCCTCATCGGGAGAAAAAATATCAGGTTCTGAAACAATTTCCAACAAAGAAATTCCGCACCTATTGTAATCGACGAGAGAATAATCCAATATTTGCGAACCAATTGTGTGCAAAAGTTTTCCAGCATCTTCCTCGAGGTGGATTCTGGTAATACCTATTTTTTTGATTTTACCGTCAATTTCTATCTCCAAATAACCTTTTTCACACAGTGGAAGTTCATACTGGGATATTTGATAATTTTTCGGCAAATCTGGATAAAAATAATTTTTCCGTGCAAAAATTGAATATTTTGCAATTTTACAATTTGTTGCAATTCCAGTCAAAATAGCATACTCAACCGCTTTTTTGTTGAGAACGGGAAGTACGCCAGGCTGACCAGTGCAGACGGGACAGATGTTTGAGTTTGGTTCACTTCCAAATTCAATTGAACATCCACAAAATAATTTTGATTTTGTTTTCAAGTGAACATGAACTTCAAGCCCAATAACGGTTTCATAATTCATAAAACTCTCTCCAAATTATAAAACTCTCTCCAAAAATTCTAAATTTTAGTATTTCTATGGTTTTGATTATACAAGATTTGTTAAATTAAATCAATTGACTTTTTGGATACATTTTTGTAGAATTACACCCGTGAATATCGTGCTAACTGGCTTTATGGCAACGGGCAAAAGTGACGTAGGAAAAAAAATTGCCTATATTTTAAAAATAAAATTTGTCGATACAGATAAACTTATAGAAAAAAAAATAGGCATGAAAATTTCTGAAATTTTTGCTAAAAAAGGAGAGAGATTTTTTCGTGATGTTGAATCAGAAATTGCAGAAACAGTTAGTAAACATAAAAACTATATTATCGCTACTGGTGGAGGTATAGTTTTAAGACAAAAAAATATAAATGTGTTAAAAAAAAATGGAAAAATTGTAAATTTATACGCATCTACAGGAAAAATTCTTGAACGGGTTTTCGAAAATACCGACAGACCACTTCTCAATGTCAAAGACAGAAAAAAAGAAATACAAAAACTGCTTAAACAACGACAGCCATTCTATAAAAAATGCGATTTCTCTGTTAATACAACCAACACAACGCCAACCGAAGCAGCCAAAAAAATCATAGAAAAATTAGGTTTAAAAAATCCGTGAAATCTATTTCTTATCCTTGCTGGCGGTTATCAGAATTTCGTCCAGTCAAACAGACCATGTCGTAATGTCATCTATGGAAAAGCATGTCAAGTAGAAAATAGCATCCCCTTTGTCAAAAATCAGCATCTTTTGACACGCTTCCTTCCCGCTAAACGGGTGGAGATAAACGAATATAAATTTGTAAATGACACCAATAATAAAGGTG
>JBDRIG010000063.1:0-4066 GCA_043816185.1 Elusimicrobiota bacterium
CACCTTTATTATTGGTGTCATTTACAAATTTATATTCGTTTATCTCCACCCGTTTAGCGGGAAGGAAGCGTGTCAAAAGATGCTGATTTTTGACAAAGGGGATGCTATTTTCTACTTGACATGCTTTTCCATAGATGACAAGCGAGCCGTCGTTGTTTCAAGGAACTTTTGCTTTTTTAGTAGACATTATTTGTCAAATGGATGACGCGCATCTTCACCTGTAACAAAATACATAACATCTTCTATAATATTTACTGTCATATCGCCTATTCGTTCAAGTCGATGGCTAATAAAAATTATATCAAGTGCTAACTCCGTGGTTTCAGGTTTTCTTTTTATTTGATCAATCACATCTCTAACAAGTTGCCTGTGCAAACTATCAACCCGTTCTTCCTGTTGAAATATAGCTTGTGATTGTGAGATATCATTTTTTACTAATGCATCTACTGATTTATTTAGCATTTCTTTCACAATAAGTTCCATCCGTGGCAAAATATCACCATTTTCAAGTTGAGGATTTTTAATAAGATGAACTGCCCTCTCACATATATTTATTGTTTCATCGGCGATTCTTTCGAGGTCGTTATTTATCTTTAACACAATATCGAGCAATCTTAAATCTTCGCCTGCTGGCTGATGCAGGGCTATAAGTTTAAGCGCGTATTGGTCAATATCAATCTCTTGGCGATTAATATCGAGTTCAGATTTATTTACAGTATCTATTTTTGATTGATCTAAGTTCACAAGTGCGTCCATTGAATCAGATAACATCTGTTGAACTTTGTTTGCCATATCCAAAAGTTTCTGTTTTAGTAATTCGAGTTCGTGGTGAAAATGCTTTTCCATTTTTCCCTCCAAATAAAATCCGCAAATTACAAGCCTGCGTTTACAAATGCTCGCAATTTACGATTTACAATTTACGATTGCTGCTATTCCGCCCTTCGTTATGGCCACACTCTTCATTATCATTCCGCCATTGTTATCATCCCGCTCTTCCCGTGATATAGTCATGCGTAAGTTTTTCTTTTGGATTAGTGAATATCTTTTCTGTTGCATCAAACTCTATAAGTTTCCCCAGCCACATTAGCCCACAAAAATCACTTATCCTTGCTGCTTGCTGCATATTATGGGTCACTATAATTATTGTATATTTTTTTTTCAACTCAAGCATCAACTCTTCTATCCTTGCGGTTGAAATAGGATCCAACGCAGAACAGGGCTCATCCATTAAAATAATTTCCGGTTTAACTGCCAATAACCGTGCGATACACAACCGTTGCTGTTGTTCCAAACTTAGATGAAGTGCTGGCTTGTTAAGTTTATCTTTTAAGTCATCCCATAGAGAAACCGCTTTCAAACATTCTTCAGCTACGGTGTCATATCCTGATAATCGACGTATTTTTAGCCCAAAAGTTATGTTTGAAATTATTGATAGTGGAAATGGATTTGGTCGTTGGAAAACCATACCTACTTTTTTTCTCAAATCCACAAGGTCGTAGTCGTCATCAAAGATATTGTTACCATCAATCAAAATTTTACCATCAAACCTTACATTTTCAATAAGGTCATTCATCCTATTAAAAGTTTTTAATAATGTTGATTTCCCGCAGCCAGAAGGCCCTATTATAGCAGTAATTTTTTTCTCTTCAAAAGAGCAAGAAATATCTGTCAATGCTTGAAAATTGCCATAATACAAATTCAAATTTTTTACTATTATCTTTGCCATTTTTATCCTCTTACGAATCACATCAAGTCAGTAAAATTATCAAACCAATATTTTCTATAGTTCTCTCCGACTTGAGCAATGTTATTAGTATAAAATCGCAATCTGGTAGAAATGTTTTGCCCATTATACGGCGGAAGAATTTTATCCTCAAAAATCTTTTTGTATCCATCTACTTTGTGTTGATAATCTGCAAAACTTGTCCCTTTTGGGTCAACAAACAAAACCGTGTATTCATTTCCTTTTTGCATCCAAAAAATAAAGTCCGGCTTAAATTTTGCTATCGCATTCTCTTTCTGGTTGTAATATGGAATATACACTTCGTCTATTGTTTCATCTAATTTGGAAAACATCCACCAATCGAATTGTTTGAATCCATTATCATCCCTTTGAAGATATTCTTCAAGTCGTTCTATAAATTTAATTTCACTATCTACATTGATAATATGATTGAGATAGTCCACTTTCTCGCTTTCAGAAACAATAATCGGAAGATAATAATGATTTGCTAAATACTTGATTCTCACTTTTTGATTTTTCAATTCGAAAGTTTCTGAATCAAATAAACTCATTTGTTTTCTTTCAAATTCTTTTCTGGGAATTTTTCCATATTGTTCATCCAATTCTTTAACTTTACTTGGATATTCTTTCATTTCTTCTATTTTCTTTTTTAGTTCATCATACTTATCGCCATCACTAAATTTTATTCTTTTGAAATGCACAATTTCATTTTCAAGTTTCTTAAATGTTTCAAATTCGCAGTTCTTTATGTTGAAATAACGCAATATCCTATTAACTAACAAGTCCGACTCGGCAATTGATCTTGTTTCATCAAAATCAAAATACTTTTCAGCAACTTGAAAACTCTCGCTGACTTTTTTAATAATTTTTACATCACACTCGTATTTTACCAAGACAACTTTTTCGCCCAAATGCTTAAAATACGAACTCGCCAATTCAAAGTCATCTTTGCTGATGTTGTATTTCTGTAACTCATCTTCCTCAGCAAATATCTTTTCTGAGTCCCTATAAACAGGGATAAGGAGTGTGTGTTTTTCTGCCTCTTTATTTATACTAAAAATATCACCCAAGTCCTTTTCCTGTTTCTCCTCTTTCAGTGCCTGGATTATTTTCCCTAAATTCTCCGCATTTGTCCCGAAAACAAACAAACTTTCAAGAGGTAAAATAGATTGTCTCACTTTATTAAATAACTCCTCGTTAATTTCTTTGGCATTAAACAAATTCTGTATTCGTTTTCGTTTGTTTTTTTGTGGCTCTATTCGCACCCCTCGTCCCACAGATTGCAGGACAAACTTCTTTGCATCGCTTCCAACACCGATATTCACAAATAAAAGCAGGTTAGGTCGATTTGAATCCCAGCCCTCATAAAACGAACGGGAACCCATCAAAATATTTATTATAGAATCATCGTGATTAATTTTCTTAAAAACACTTTCATTTTCAAAACTTTCGTTTATTTCATAACCGTCCAACTTTTCTTTTAGCCATCCCGAAATATCACCGATTTTAATCATGGCAAACGGCTTTTCAGATGTTTGTAATTTGAAAATCAGTTCATTCCTATTACCGGGAATTTTCAAAACCTCAATATTGCCAGAAGATTCAGCGTTCAATATGTGTCGTAAAATGTCCTTGTATTCAATCTTTTTGACTGTATCTGTATCAATAACAACGCTTTCGTTTTCAAACTCATACTGTGGATTGGCTGCAAATTCGGCAATAATTTCATCTTTGGCTTTTTGTAATAAGTTATTATCTATATTGCCTTTGGCAATTTTCTCTAATTCTTCAAAAAATAATTTTAAGTCCGCCTCTTTTGTATCCACTGAATTAACTAGCGTCAAAAGCAAGGGGCGATGATAAAGATTTTTATCAACTTTTCTTGCCTTTTCAAAATATTTGTTTATGTATGTAAGTAAAACAAGCGATTTTAAAACAATTTTTTGCTTTTCGGTTTTGGAAAAATCATCTTTGCTTCTAAAAGCTGTTACTTCAGAACCAGAAACATAAATGTGCTTCCCATACCCCTCTTCAATAAATTTAGAAAGATTGAAATTAAAAACACAAGTTGCATAATCGCGTGGGTCGGTAAAGGTAGCGGAGAAATTAAACAAAAATCCGTTTCTTGAAAGTATTGAATATAGCATTTGCCTCTTGCTATCTTCTTTGTCTCCCTTGTGCGCCTCGTCTAAAAGAATATACCATTTTCCATTATTGTCGTAATTTCTAAAATTGACAATTTTTTCTTTTTGTTCATCGGAGAGCAAGTCGGAGCGATAATAGAATACCATGATTTCATTTTTTGCGAACGGCAAAGCATTT
>JBDRIG010000064.1:0-12547 GCA_043816185.1 Elusimicrobiota bacterium
TTGATTTGTGATACCGTTGATAAATGGTTTTTAAGTAATTCATTTTGAATTCTAAATTCATAATCTAACCCACTTTACATGGTTAGATTATACATGATTTGACGATGACCCCTTGGGTTAGATTTTACATGATTTGATACGGATACTTTACAAAAATAAAATAATTTTATACAATACTTGCTACTTGTTGGATGAATTTTTTTTCATAATTCATAATTGCCATATAGGTTGTCGAACAAACTTTTATTTATGCGGGTGTGGTCTAATGGCAGAATGTTAGCTTCCCAAGCTGAAGACGGGGGTTCGATTCCCCTCACCCGCTTGTTTTTTTGTGCTCAGTTAGATTTAGTAGAACTTTGTTAAGTTTCAAAAACGGTTTTAATAAGACGATTAAAAAATTAATAAAAATTTTTTTTAAGGGGAAACTAAAATGGGAAAAATACCGAGTTTAAAAATAGGTAAACTTGAAGCAAGAATACCAATTATTCAGGGAGGGATGAGTGTTGGAATTTCTCTCTCAACTTTGGCTGCCGCTGTGGCAAATGAGGGTGGTATCGGTGTTATAGGTACCGCTGGCATCGGTATGCTTGAGCCTGACTTTAACACAAATTATTTGATAACGAACAGAAGGGCTCTCACGAAAGAAATAAAGCAAGCAAAAAAAAATACCAATGGAATTATTGGTGTAAACATATTAGTGGCTCTTTCAGATTGTGATGAACTCGTGCAGGTTGCTATTGATGAAGGAGTAGATTTAATTTTTGTTGGAGCAGGACTTCCATTAAAAATTCCAAAAACATTACCGCAAGATAAATTAAAAAAGTTTTTTTCCATGGTTGTTCCGATAATATCTTCACAGCGCGCTACAAAAATTATATTTCAATATTGGGCAAAAGAATACAACGATGTCCCTAATGCTGTGGTTGTAGAAGGACCTCTGGCGGGAGGGCATCTTGGTTTTAGCAAAGAGCATCTTGACAATCCTGATTATGCACTTGACAAAATACTGCCAGAAGTTATTGCCGAAGTAAAACTTTTTGAAAAACAATTTAATAAAAATATTTCTGTAATTGCAGCGGGGGGCATATATACAGGAGCAGACATCCATAAATTTATGAATCTTGGTGCTAATGGAGTACAGATGGCAACGAGATTTGTCGCAACCAACGAATGTGATGCCTCTATAAAATTTAAGGATAGCTATGTTAAGTGCAAAAAAGAAGACCTTATAATAATTGACAGTCCAGTAGGAATGCCGGGAAGAGCTATAAAAAATCAATTTCTTGAAGATGTAGCCAACGGTATTGGAAAACCGTTTAAGTGCCCTTGGAAATGTCTAAAAACATGTGAATTCAGAAAAGCACCATATTGTATTGGTCTCTCACTAACCAACGCTAAAAAAGGAAACATTGAGGAAGGATTCTGTTTTGCAGGAGCAAACGCATATCGTATAGATAAAATTGTTTCCGTCAAAGAACTCGTTAAAACTTTATTGGAAGAATACGAAGAGGCATCGTCTAAATAGTTTCAACTATCCAAAGGAACCCCGTCTGAGAAAACCATAACAATCCCATAGTATTTTTCTGAAGTAAATTTGAAATAAAACTAAATATGATTAATAAAAAATTCTTTCAAAAATTAAAAGAGGACTATCATAAAACAATGAGCGAAAGAAGACAGATTATCAGCATATCTAATGATGTGTTGCATGGTGCTAAAAAAATAATTTTTATATTGCATCGTGGAGAAACTAACGAGGCTAAAAAGAAATTTTTTGAAATAGAACTATTTTTACAACAACTGAAAAAGAAATTTGGTTATGAACGGGTTATGGAAGAGGGAAGTTATAGAGCAGCGGTAGAAGAATATGTAGAAGCAAAAATGTTTTATTTTGTTATAGTGAACAAAAAAATTGATAAGATTAAGGAAATTAAACTGGACTGCGACTCTTATTTGGGCGGACTTTGTGATTTAACGGGCGAATTAGTCAGAAGAGCGATTAACGAAGCGTCTTCCAATAATTTGAATGAAGTAACCAAAATAAAAAAAATCATCAATGAAATTATGGAAGAATTGATAGAATTTGATATGACGGGTTATTTACGAACTAAATACGACCAGGCAAAACATAGTTTGGGAAAAATAGAGCAGCTTGCTTATGAAAAAACAGCAAGAACATCTGCTTGACATGCTTTTCCATAGATGATGGACAGGGTCGTGATAGCGTCCTGCTTAATCGGGAATTATCTCATACCTCGCTTCTCGTAGGCACGGTCTGTGGTGGCCGCGATTCTTGTTTCTCATTGTGACGAAATCGCATATTTTATGCCTAAATTAACTTTTTATGGTGGGGTAGACGAAATAGGCGGGAACAAAATTCTGCTCGAAGAGGGTGATACAAAAGTTTTTCTTGATTTCGGGATGTCTTTTTCTGAAGAAGGAAAGTTTTTTGAATTTCCACTTTTAAGACCTACAAACATTGACGATTTAAGAAAAATAAATGTTGTTCCTGAATTAGAAGGACTTTATAAAAATGCCGGACTAAAAGTTATCTATCAGCCAGACGGTGAATTCGCTGTTGATGGCATACCAGAAGATAAAAGAATAGATGCAATGATTTTATCACATGGACACCTCGATCATTCAGGTTATTTAGGACTCGTAAGGCCAGACATACCAATCTATTCTTCCGCAGCAACAAAAAAATTCCTTAAATTAAGAAGTGACATTAATAAAAATTGGGCAGGTGAATCGAGTCAGGAATCTTTTGACATTATAGGGGTCGACGAAAAAAGACAAATTGGAAAAGATTTAACAATTCGAAGATTTGATGTTGATCATTCCATAGTAGGTGCAAGTGCATATTTGATCCGCACGGAATATAAAAAAATTGTCTACACTGGTGATTTCAGATTTCACGGCTACCGCCAAAAAGAAACGGAATATTTCCAAAATGAAATCGCAAAAGAAAATATAGATGTTCTTATTATCGAGGGAACGCGACTTGGAAGATTAGATGAGGAAAAAGCACTTGACACAGAAGAAGAGGTTTTTGAAACCGCTTGTGAGTTCACAAAAAAAGAAAAAGGACTTGTAATTTACGATGCTTCTCCAGCAGATATTGACAGAGTAAAAACACTTTCAAGGGTTGCCAAAGAAACTGGACGAGAAATTGTGATGGACGATAAAAAGGCATATTTTATTTTATATCTAAATCATAATGAGCAGAAAAATCTTGTCGAGGATCTTCCAGGAATTGAAGATTTTAAGATATATCTATCTCGTGGAAAATTAAAAAAAACATCAAAGAAATTTTCCGAAAATATTTTTAGTGAAGATAATTTATTTGTTGAAAATTTTATTGAAGGACGAAGCGGACATCAGAAAATACTTCTTGCTAGCCAGATTATGAAGTCAAAAAAATCCTTACACAAAAGTGAAAGTGAGAATTATGACACATTTGCAACAACATTAAAAAAATCAAAAAACAAAGAAGATTTTTTTAAAACAATAAAAATTCCTACTGAAAAATTTATATGGGGACCTCTCGGACGGCAAGAGATATTATCAAATCCTGAAAAATATATTTTATACACGTCAAACGGGCCTCTGACACTTCTACAGTTTGTTCCCGTCGGAAAAAAAATTGAAGGCACTTATATTTACGGCAAGGCAGAACCGTTCAACGAAGAAATGGAATTCTCTTTTGATGTGCTTAAGAATTGGATAAAACTTGCAGGCCTAAATATGAAATATGCACACACCTCGGGACATGCATCGACTGACGATTTAAAAAAATTTATACAAGCGGTTAAGCCAAAATGTGTTATACCAATTCACACAACAAATGCCACAATGTTTGAAAAATTCACAGATAAAGTTTTAAGACCTGAATTAAAAAAATCTTTAGAATTGTAAGATTGTTGTTTGTTTCTACTGTTTAATTTGTGTACAATGCTCCCGATGTTAAAATCTCGTAAAGATAACGAACAAGGAGGACAAACACATGGCAAAAAAAATTTTTATTCTTGACACAAATGTTTTAATTCACGACCCAGAATCGTTTACTGCATTTGAGGATAACACAGTCGTCATACCAATGGCAGTAATCGAAGAGCTTGACAATTTAAAAAGAGCTCACGACGAAAGAGGCAGGGCAGCAAGAAGTATTACCAGAAAATTAAATGCTCTTTCTGTGAAAGGAAAATTAAGTGAGGGCGTTCCTCTTGCTAATGGTGGAAAACTTATAATAGACCTTGAACAAAAAATAAATCTTCCATACGATTTTTCAAATTCAAAAAAAGATAATCTTATACTCTCAGCAGCATTCACCCATCAGAAAAAAAACGAAAATGTAGTTTTTGTAACGAAAGATATAAATCTTCGTATTAAATCTGAAGCAATCGGCATTGTTGCAGAGGACTATGAAAAAGAAAAAATAAAGATTGAAGAATTATATCAGGGATATGAGGAAATAACTGTCTCGGAAGACATGATAGATAAATTTTACAAAAATAAATCGATTACAGTAAAGAACGAACTTACTGCGAACGAATTTGTGATATTGAAAGATGAATCAAGTCCACAAAAATCTGCTCTTGCAAAATATGATATAAAATCAAAATCACTCGTTTCTCTTGTCCATAAAGAATCTGTCGTATGGGGATTAAAACCTCTCAATACGGAACAAAAATTTGCGTTTGAACTTTTGCTTTCAGACAATATTCAATTAATAACACTCGTCGGTGTTCCTGGTGCTGGAAAAACACTTTTATCGCTTGCTGCAGGACTCCAAAAAACGATTGATGAAAAAGTCTACAAACGGCTTTTAGTCGGAAAATCGGTCACGCCTGTTGGTAAAGATATTGGTTATTTACCTGGAACGAAAGAGGAAAAAATTTCACAATGGATGGGTTCAATTTATGACAATCTTGAATTTCTCGTAGATAAAAACAACTTCGATGAAAACACCGAGAATAAAGTACAATATTTCTTTGACAGTGGAAAAATAGAAATCGAGGCATTAGCATTTTTAAGAGGTAGAAGTATTCCAAGACAGTATATCGTCATTGATGATGCACAAAATCTTACTCCACACGAGGTAAAAACCATAATTTCCAGAGCAGGTACTGGTACTAAAGTTGTCTTAACGGGCGATCCTTATCAAATAGACAACCCTTATCTTGATGCGGAATCAAATGGACTTACATATTTAGTTGAAAGATTCAAAGGACAGGAAATTTACGGACATATAAGTTTCAAAAAAACTGAAAGATCGCAGATGGCGGCACTTGCAGGAGAACTTTTATAGGAATTGCTTGTAGAAACTAACACCGCTTTGTTAAGCTCGGTTCGTCATTGCGGGCGACAGTGAAGCAATCTCGACGTTGGCTATGAGATTGCAACAGTCGCCTGTACATAATGCTTCACAATTTTTATGGATACTATTTTTGCAGACTTGCATGTTCACACAAAATATTCTGACGGCACATTTTCGTCAGAAGAAAGCGTAATATATGCACAAAAAGTAGGACTTGCAGCAATTAGCATAACCGATCACGATACCACCGATGGTATTTCAGCCGCAATCAAGGAAAGTTTAACGAGGAAAATTGAAGTGATTCCTGGGATAGAACTTTCGGCAGAACTAAAAAATTCTCACCAACAGGAAATGCACATACTTGGCTATTTTATCAATTGGGAGGATTGTTCTTTTCAACAAAAATTAAAACTTTTAAGAGATGAGAGAGAGAAACGGGCACATCGTATTTTAGATAAACTAAAAAGTTTGGGAATTGAGTTAGAGGAACAACGGTTGTTTGAAATAGCGGGAGTAGGTGCCATTGGGCGACCTCATTTTGCAAAAATGCTTGTTGAAAAAAAGGTTGTCCCAAATACATATGAAGCGTTTTGGAAATATTTAGGCGAGGGTAAACCAGCATATGTCCCAAAATTCCGTCTCACGTCCGATGAAGCAATAAAAATGATTTCACAAGTCGATGGAATCCCAGTTTTAGCACATCCTAATCTTAACAATATCAGTTGCGATACCATAAAATCACTTGTCGATTCTGGATTAAAAGGAATAGAAGTTTGGCATAGAAAATATTCACCAGACGAAACGAACAAACTCAAACAAATGGCGAAAAAATTTGGAATGATTGCAACAGGTGGTTCCGACTGCCACGGCACTATGAATAATGAACAACCAATAATGGGGACTGTGAAAGTGCCATATTCAGCGGTTCAAGAATTAAAAAAATGCAAAAATAATTTGGATAAAAATCACCATTGTCTCTAAATCTGATATTGGATTTAGGAAAATTTTTTTCTTGACATTTATTTTTAAAGCAATATAATCAAAACTTGTAATTGAAGGAATTCCGTAATCTCTGTTTGATATTGAGAAATTCGGAAGCTGCCCCGCAACGGTGTTATCGCAAATGTCACAGATTTTTAATGGCGGATTGCATAGATAAATTTTTACAACAGTCTATGTAATCGTTTTTTCAATCTGTGTAATTTGTGGTTAAGCCCGGTCTATCAATTACAAAAACTTCGAGGGAAGAATTCATGCCCAATCTCTTTGGACAATCTTCTTGGAGTTGGGTTTTTTTATTTTTAAGAGGGCTACAGTAGCATTACTTCGTTAAATTTAGTCGTCATTGAGACTGTGTCACAATCCATCTTTTACCATCTAGTGTTGGATTGCAATACCATATTTTACCATCAGTTGCTATCTTCTATAAAAATGCAACTTTTTAGCTCATTGTAACACAATCTGATTGCCTTCTGCTTGCAAAAGGCAAGGAAATTATACAAAAAACTCAAGAAATCTGTTACCGAAATTGTGAAGTGTTACACGAAGGAACAAAATATCGGTAGAAAAAAACCACAGACAAATCAAAAATTCCGTTAGGAATGACATATTGGTAGACCGGTGTCTCGAACTTCAACACATGGGATTGCTTCGTCGTCCCGACACAAATCGGGACTTCTCGTAATGACGAGCTTCGTCCTGCAATAACTTTTTACTTATTTTCCTTGCAGTTTCGTCGTTGTTTCAAGGAACTTTTGTTTTTTTTGGTGGAACTTATGATACAAATTTATACAGGTAATGGAAAAGGCAAAACAACCGCTGCGATGGGTTTGGTTTTAAGAGCGTTAGGTCACGAAATGAAAATTTGCATAGTTCAGTTTTTTAAAAACCAAAATTTTTATGGCGAACAAAAAATCCTCAAAAAATTTAAAAATCTCAAATTTTATTCGTTTATCAAAAAGCATCCACATCTTTATCCTGCAAGCGAAATAAAAATAAAAGATATTAAAAAGGAATGCGAAAAAGCAGTAGTTTTAATTGAAAAAATAATGAAAGAAAAAAAATATGATTTACTGATTCTTGATGAATTAAATATAGTTATTCGCGATAAATTCATTGAGTTATCTAAAATTGTTAAACTTCTAAAAGAAGCGCCAAAAGAAATGGAAATTGTTATGACGGGAAGAGATGCCAACAAAAAAATACTTAAACTCGCTGACTTAATAACTGATATGCATATCATTAAACATCCATACTACGATGGCATAAAATCACGCAAAGGAATTGATTACTAATATGGGAAAAATTATTTTTATTTTGGGTGGGGTACGAAGCGGAAAAAGTAATTTCGCATTGAAAATATCGCAGAAACAAAAAAACGTATTATTTGTGGCAACAGCAAAACCTTTTGATTCTGAAATGAAAGAAAAAATCAAAAAACATAAAAAAGATAGACCCAAAAATATAAAAACACTTGAAGTCGTAGATACTCTTTTTGAAATTTATAAAGAAAATTTTAATACGGCAATTGTTGATTGCTTGACATTGCATGTATCAAACAAAATTTTAAATGGTATAAAAGATGTAGAAATAATTAGTGAAATCAAAAAATTTTTAATTTCTATGAAGGACAAAAACAAGAATGTAATTATTGTATCAAATGAAGTTGGCTGTGGAATCGTTCCAAAAAATAAATTGGCGAGGAGATTCAGAGACATTTTAGGTAATGTTAATCAATTGGTTTCCGCATTTGCTGATAAAGTATATTATATGACGGCTGGGATTCCAGTTCAAATCAAAAGGAGGCAAAATGATTAGTAAAAAAATTGATGAAATAGTAAAAATGATTAAGCCGCTTGACCAGAAACTTTTTAAGCAGACACAGAAACGCCTTGATAATTTAACAAAACCAATAGGTTCTTTGGGGCGACTCGAAGAACTGGCTTGTCAAGTTGTAGCAATCTCTGGAAAAGAAAAACCAAAACTAACAAAAAAAGTGATATTTACACTCGCAGGCGATCATGGTGTTGTAGAAGAGGGCGTTTCCTGCTTTCCGAAAGAGGTGACATTGCAGATGGTTTACAATTTTTTACGAGGTGGAGCGGGTATAAATGTTTTGGCAAGGCATGTTGGTGCGAAAGTTATTGTGGCTGATTGTGGAGTTGCAGAGAAGTTGAAAGTTGAGAGCTTAGAGTTTAGAGATAAAAAAATCAACTATGGAACAAAAAATTTTACAAAGGGTTCTGCAATGACGGAAGATGAAGCGATAAAATCAGTTGAAGCAGGAATAGAACTTATAGAGGAAGAATTATCAAACAAACTCGACATCATAGGTACCGGTGATATGGGAATTGCAAATACAACACCATCTTCGGCAATTACGTCGGTAATTTGTGGTGTTGAAGTTGAAAAAATTACCGGCAGGGGAACTGGTATTGATGATAAAATGTTGGAAAACAAAATTGCAGCAATAAAAAAAGCAATTGTATTAAATAAACCCAATAAGGATAATGCTATTGATGTCCTTTCAAAAATCGGTGGATTTGAAATTGGAGGACTTGCAGGTGTAATTCTTGCAGGAGCGGCATATAAAATTCCTGTAGTTATTGACGGATTTATTTCAGGAGCAGCCGCACTTTTGGCATATACATTACAACCGACGGTTGCGGAATATCTAATTGCATCGCACTGCTCAGTTGAACAAGGACATAAAATAATTTTGAAGCATCTCGGATTGAAACCGATTTTAGATTTAAATCTTCGTCTCGGCGAAGGAACTGGTGCTGCTTTGGCAATAAACATTGTTGAAGCATCCGTAAAAATTTTAACGGAAATGGCAACATTTGAAAACGCCGGAATAAGCGAAAAAATATAAACAAGGTGGTCGAGATAGTTTCACTCCTATTTATATGATTTTTATAACACCGTAAGTAGCAAACTATGATTAAAATTTTTCTATCAGCAATTAGTTTCTTAACAATCATACCAGTTCCTAAAAAGTTTTCATTGGAATTTAAACATTCAGTAATTTTTTTTCCACTTGTCGGATTATTTATCGGCGGAATTCTTATATTGATAAATTATTTAAGTTCCTTTTTATTTTCTAAAAATGTGGTCGATATGGTAGTTATTGTTTCGCTTATAATAATTACTGGCGGACTTCACTTAGATGGTTTTGCAGATACTTGCGATGGCTTCTATGCAGGTAAAGATAAAAGTGATAGTTTAAGAATTATGGACGATGCTCATATCGGAACGATGGGAGTTGCTGGGCTTTTTTGTATTCTCGGATTGAAATTTTTTGCACTTCAAAGTATTCCACAAAAAATTATATATCCAGCGTTACTCTTCTTTCCAATTTTAAGTCGATGGAATTTGGTTTTTGCATGTACAATTTCTAAATCAGCAAAAAATGAAGGACTGGGAAAAACGTTCATTGGTACCGTTTCAAAAAATGATCTTGTTATCGCTACAATCATCACATTTTTTGTATCACTTATTCTTTTTAAAACTAAGGGAATTTTAATTTTAATTGCAACATTGCTTATCACGGTTTTGTTTTTAAAATATGTAATCAAAAAAATAGATGGTATTACTGGCGATATATTAGGTGCATTAAATGAAATCTGCGAGATATTTGTGCTCTTAATTTTGTGTATAAATGAAAAATGAAAAAATTACGATCAAGGTTCCTGGGAGTTGTGGCGAATTGGCACAAGGAATGCTCGATGGCAACTATTTTCATATTACCTGTCCTATTAATTTGTTCTCATATATTTCAGTTAAATCGTCGAAAAAAGTAGAAACTTTGCCCAATAAGTGGAAATCAAGAAAAGCGGCTGAAAAAACATTAAAGTTTTTAGGAGAAAGAAAAAACCTAAAGATTCAAATAGACTCACAGCTTCCTACTTGCTGCGGAATGGCTTCCAGCACTGCGGATATTGTCGGTGTATGTTTAGGTGTAGCAAAACTTTTAGAAAAACAAATTTCCGATGATAATATATCTGAAGTAGCATTATCCATAGAACCAAGTGATGGAATAATGTTCAAGGGGATTGTTTTGTTTGATCACCGAAAAGGTGAATTAAAAGAATATCTCGGTTCTCCTCCAAAAATAAAAATATTAGTGATTGATTTAGGTATTCGTGAAAATACAATTCGATTTAATAAAATGAATTTTTCAAAAGAGCACTTATATAACGGAAAAAAGATTGAGAAAGCGGTTGAATTGATAAAGAAAGGAATTAAAGAAAAAAATTATCAATGATTGTAGGCAGGGATACTGAAAATTTAAACGAAAAAGAAATTGTTCGTGCAACTGTTGAAACTGTTGCGGAGAGTGTTGTAGATGGTATCATTTCACCATTATTTTATGCTTTTTTAGGCGGCGCACCATTAGCACTTGCATACAAAGCAATAAATACTCTTGATTCTATGGTCGGTTATAAAAACGACAAATATAGAGAATTCGGCTGGGTATCTGCAAAGATAGATGACATTGCAAATTTCATTCCAGCAAGAATCTCAGGTTTACTTTTACCGTTACAAGTTTTATTTCAAATAAAAATTTTACAAATAGTTTCAGAGCAGTGTTGCGAGATGGACTAAAAAATCCAACCTCTAATAGTAGCATACCAGAATCGGCAGTTGCAGGCGCATTATGTGTCCAGTTGGGAGGATTAAATTTTTACAATTCACTTCCGATCGAAAAACCTTTTATGGGCGATAATGTATATCCTTTAGAAAAAAAACATATAAAAGAAACAATTAAAATTGCTTATTTTTGTTCAGCGTTGACAATAATATGTGGTGTAATTTTATGGTGGATAATAAACCGTTAGACAATAAATTGTTAGAGCGATTAAAAAGTGCGTTGACTGATTCGGCCAAGCGAAATGCTGGCGAAGGATCACTTTTTTCCGGTGGATTAGACACAGGCATTTTATCATCACTCTCCCCTAAAACCGTGGCAATAAATGTAAGTTTAGAAAATTATGCACCCGATCTTAAATTCGCAAAAATATTGGAAAAATATCTTTGCTTGAAAATACATTATTTGACAATAAAAATAGACGAAGCAATCTCTGTAATACCACAAGTAATAAAAATATTAAAAAGTTTTGACCCTGCAATACCAAACGATATACCTGTTTATTTTGGATTGAAATTTGCTAAAAAACTTGGATTAAAAAGCATAGTAACTGGCGATGGTTCCGATGAACTTTTGGCTGGGTATACTTACATGCAAAATATAAATAATTTAGACGATTATATTCGGAGAATTGCAAGAAATATGTATTTTAGTTCAAATGAATTAGGAAAATTTTTCGGAATAAAAATTAAACAACCGTATATGGATAAACAATTTATTGATTTTGTGTTAACAATAGATACGAAATTCAAAATCAAAAGAGAGCAAAATAAAATTTTCGGCAAGTGGATTTTAAGAAAGGCATTTGAAAATGATTTACCAGATAATGCTATTTGGCAGAGTAAAAGACCGCTTGAGGTAGGCTCTGGTATGACAAAATTAAGAAAGATTCTTACTGACAAAATCTCCGACACTGAATTCGTCGAGAAGCAAAAAATTTATCCAATAAAGTTTATCAATAAAGAACATTTATATTATTACGAAATATATAAGAATGTAGTAGGAAAAATACCAAAACCTAAAAAAAATGAAAAAAGTTGTAACGGATGTGGTGCGGGAATGAAAATACAATCTTTTCATTGTAAGGTTTGTGGATATGTGTTAATTTCTGACAAAAGTTGATAAAAGGGGGTGATACTAATGAAGAAAACAAAACAGAAAGTAAAAAAAAGTGTTATTGCTTGTCGCAAGAAATGCAAAGTAAAAGGGGTTGGCCTTTCACATTATATACTTGTAGATAAAAAATAACATTGTTTTGGCTCGTGGATCAAACAATGAAAGACCTGAGTGAAAGACTCTGGATGTGATATTAACGGTAATATCGGTGGTGTAATATTGACGGTAATATTGACTATCCAGAGCCTTTCACTAAACAAATTATTGCTACTTCATTAAGTTCAGTTTGTCATTGAGACGGTGTCACAATAGCAAAATGTCCGTCATCTATGGAAAAGCATGTCAAGTAGAAAATAGCATCCCCTTTGTCAAAAATCAGCATCTTTTGACACGCTTCCTTCCCGCTAAACGGGTGGAGATAAATGAATATAAATTTGTAAATGACACCAATAATAAAGGTG
>JBDRIG010000065.1:0-24781 GCA_043816185.1 Elusimicrobiota bacterium
ACACCTTTATTATTGGTGTCATTTACAAATTTATATTCGTTTATCTCCACCCGTTTAGCGGGAAGGAAGCGTGTCAAAAGATGCTGATTTTTGACAAAGGGGATGCTATTTTCTACTTGACATGCTTTTCCATAGATGACCAAACTGAACTTAACGAAGCAGTGCTGATGCATCGATTTAATTTATGCTAAAATTAAAAATTAACATTCTGCTTTGCATTCTATATTTTACGTTTTGTATTTTGTTTTTCACTGGCTGTTCAAAACCCACCTACCCTAAGGATAAATTATCAGAAGCAACACAAAAAATATTAAAAAAAGAATATAATTTAGACAGTTCAGTAAAACTTGTCGGCTCTACGCTTTATTTGGAGATAAATCTACCAGAACTTATTTCCATCGAAAAAAACCTTCCTAAAAAAATCTTCAAAAAAATAGAAGATGCACTACTAACAATTGTCCGTATTTCATTAAGTAGTGACGCTAAAATCAGTACCCTTGTTACAGTGGCAAAAACACAGGATTACGATTTCTGCGTACGAATAATACAGCGATTGGAAGACATAAAAGCTCTTCTATACTTAAAAATTTCTAGGTCTGATTATGAAGAACGATTAATACTTGAAATATTGCCATATAGCAAACTAAATTATAGAGATTTAACATTAGATGAGTTTGCTGCAAGATTAATTGTGTCGCAGTACAATATATTATTAAAAATCAATCCATTTTTGTCTGGCTTATTAGACAATGCGTTGTTAGAGTTTAACAATTTGGCGAATGGGTCTCTAATAATTATGGTAAATTCATCACAAATAAACATAAGTATCACCGTAAAAAAATTCTTTGAAAAAATTCTTGTAAAATCATATCTTAGCGTTCTAAAAAAGTATGATATCTTAGATTTTCCTAAATCAATAAAAATTATAGATAAAAATAAAATAGAAATAATGATAATTAAGACGTAGGTTAGGTTCACTTCGTTTGATAATCAAGTTCACTCTCTAACAAAAAAATGATCGTGCTATTTGCCACGGTCATTTTTTTATTGCATTTTTACCATTTTTTAGTAGAATAACCGAAGGACGATGTAACCGATAAAAAACTAATACAGACAAATTTAATCAGTTTAAAGTTAATTTGTTATTTTGTTGTTATCGTCGGAGGCGTGATATGAAAATAGTTCTTGCATATTCTGGTGGGCTTGATACATCAATAATGATAAGATGGCTGAAAGAAAACTATAAAGCTGAGGTTATTGCCTGTATCGTTGATGTTGGACAAACCGATGAATCTTTGTCAAAAATTCACCAAAAAGCATTGAAAACAGGCGCACTGAAAGCGTATACTATTGACGCAAAAAAAGAATTTGTTGAAAAATATATTTTTCAGTCAATAAAAGCAAATGCAATTTACGAGGGAAAATATCTTCTCGGAACTTCGCTTTCTCGTCCTTTAATTGCCGAAAAGATTATTGATACAGCAAAAAAAGAAAAAGCAGATGCAGTTGCCCACGGTGCCACTGGCAAAGGCAACGATCAGGTAAGATTTGAACTTACATTTAAGTCGCTGATGCCGTCCATAAAAATTATTGCACCTTGGAGAGAGTGGGAATTGAAATCTAGACAGGAAGAAATTGATTATGCAAAAAAATACAATATCCCAATATCAATTCCCTCAAATGGGTCTACTCAGACAAATGAAAAACCATATTCATCGGACGCAAATTTATGGCATATTTCATATGAAGGTGGTATTTTGGAAGATCCCACAAATGCACCCGACGATAAAATGTTTCAAATGACCGTTTCACCCGAACAAGCACCAGATAAACCGACGATAATAGATATTTACTTTGAAAAGGGTGTGCCAACGAAAATCAATTGTAAAAAATATGGGTCAGTTGAAATAATAAAAAAATTAAATGAAATTGGTGGTAAAAATGGTATTGGCAGATGTGATATTGTGGAGAATAGATTAGTTGGAATGAAATCGCGTGGTGTTTATGAAGCGCCCGCAGCGACCATACTTTACATTGCTCACAAAGAAATCGAATCGTTGGTTTTAGACAGAGAAACTGCTCATTTTAAGGAAGTTTTGGCGATAAAATATTCAGAACTTATCTATTATGGTTTGTGGCAGTCACAATTGAAAAAAGCAATTGATGGCATAATTTCAGAAACACAAAAAAATGTTACAGGTTCCATAAAATTAAAACTTTATAAGGGAAATTGCACTGTTTTAGGAAGGAGTTCTCCGAATTCGCTTTATTGGGAAAAACTTTCAACATTTGAAGAAGAGGATATCTACAATCAAAAAGATGCTGAGGGTTTTATTAATCTTTTTAGCTTGCCATTAAAAGTCGAAGCAATTTTGAGAAAAAAGTAAAAACATTTTAGTTATACAAACGTATTAAAAAAATCTGTCTTGGCCAGCGCGTCGTTGGTTGTGACCGTACAAAAACAGCGCAAATAAATTCGTGCCTACAAAAAGAGGTTTTTATGGAATTAAAAAAATTTGTTTCATCCATTGATTACGACATTAAACTCACAAGATGCGACATTCTTGGAAGTGTCGCTCACATGAAGATGCTTGCCAAATGTAAGATTATTTCACAAGGTGATGCAAAAAAAATTATCGACGGTCTTAATCTAATTTTGAGAGATTTTGAAAATGGTAGATTGAAGTTTACCGATGAGGATATTCATACATCAATAGAAGTTGAACTTAGAAAAAAAATAGGCGATCTTGCGGGGAAAATGCATACTGCAAGAAGTAGAAATGACCAAGTAGTGCTTGCAGAACGGCTTTATATCAAAGATGAGATAAAAATAATCGTTGAAAAAATAGACAGTGTAATTGATGCGATAAAAAATATTGCTCAAAAAAATTTATCTGTAATTATGCCTGGATTTACTCATTTACAAAATGCCCAACCAGTACTTTTCAGTCATTGGTTTTTATCTTACGGATGGGCTCTAAAAAGAGACAAAGAAAGATTTTTGGATTGCTGTAAAAGGGTTGATGTTTCACCACTTGGTTGTTGTGCTTTTGCAGGAACAGAATTTTCCATTGACAGAAATTTTGTTGCAAAAGAACTTGGTTTTTCTAAAATTTCCGAAAATTCCGTTGATGCGGTTTCTGATAGAGATTTTTTAATTGAAATTTTGTTTAACTGTTCAGTTCTATCAATGCATTTGTCACGGCTTGCCGAAGAAATTATAATTTGGTCGTCTCAACAGTTTGGGTTTATTGAATTAGCAGAACAGTTTACTACGGGTTCATCGATTATGCCTCAGAAAAAAAATCCGGATTTTGCAGAAATTTTAAGAGCGAAACCAGGAAAAATTTATGGTAACCTAATATCGATACTTATCGTGATGAAAGGACTTCCATTATCTTACAATAGAGATATGCAATTAGATAAAGAACCGTTGTTTGATTCCACGGAAACAATAAAAAATTTACTCGATGTTTCATCTGCTATGATATCTACTATCAAGGTTAACTCTGAAAAAATGTTGTCCTCTTGCGAGCATGGATTTATTCTTGCAACCGATATTGCAGATTATCTTACTTCCAAAGATATTCCTTTTAGAACAGCACATAATATCGTGGGTAAAATTGTAAATTACTGCATAAAAAATAAGAAGTTGTTTAACGATTTATCAATTCAAGAATGGAAAAAATTTTCCGATAAGTTTGAAGAATCTGTTTTCGAAGTTTTGGATTTTAAGAGATCGATTGAACTAAAAAAATCATTTGGTGGCACATCACTTGAATCAGTAAAACGACAACTAAAAAAACTATGATAAAAAAATCACCAAAAAAATCGCTGTCGCCGCTGATATGTTTATATGTTGATATAATTAAGCGATTTTTATGTATCGTCGTATCGTTGTATCGTCGTACCACCACTTTTGTTTTACTACTTTGTATTTTACATCTTACGTTTTTTTTATGTCTTTATTCTCAGTCGCCTACTGAACGTACTTTGACATTTGAAAAAAGCATTGAGCTTGCTACACTAAATAGCCATCAACTTTTGATTGCAATACAAGATATAGAGATTGCCAAACAGCGTCTTAAAGAAGCAAAATCGATAATGTATCCGCAACTTGAATTCAATGCTAATTACTCGAAATTTAACGCAGAAAGCCCTCTCCTTCTTCCAACCATTTTAGGTAATACTATTTTACCACAGAGGATAGAAGAACTTGACAATATAGAAGATTACTATACGACTAAAATTTCCTTGTCACAGATATTATGGAGTGCCGCAAAATTGAGTTCAACAAAGAAATTTGCCGAGACAGAATTGAAAACAGCTGAAAGCGACTACGATACAATAAAAAATAGAACGATTGCAGCGGCTTCAAAAAATTTTTATAAACTTTTAGCACTACAAAAAAAATTGAGTGTATGCAGGATTGTTATTTCTACCTACGAAAAATCAACTGACAAAAAAAATGAAAATGTAAATTTAAGAGATAAACTTATACTCGAAAAAACCATCGAAAAAATTAGATCAACTGAAGATAAAATTAGAAAAGATTTAGAAATAACAAAGATTGACTTTTTAGATTCTATTGGTATTGAATTGAATACCACATTTGCTATAATAGGCGATTTAGAGTTTAAAAAGGTTTCTGTCGATCTCAATAAATGTCTTGCGTGGGCGGCGGAATATCGTCCAGAACTTAAAAAAACACAACTGCAAGAACAGATGGACGCTCTTTCTGTTAATCTTTCGCTTTCTGGTCGCTATCCAACAATTGCTCTCGGAGGAAATTATCAACTTGAAGATAAGCGATGGCCCTTTGAAAAAAAATCATGGAATGCAACTATAAATTTAATGCTTCCTCTTTTTGATGGTGGCGGACAATTTGCTCGAATAAAACAGAAAAAATATCAATATAGAAAAGCACAGATTAACAGGGCGAGCATTTCCGACTCAATAAAGGCAGGTGTAAGAAAATCATTTATTGAGTACGAATACGCTATCGAGAAATATGAAAAGAAATCCAAAGAAGTTCAAGTGTTTTGTATAGGTGATGATATTGCTGGTATTTTGGAATTATATAAAAACAAAAATATTTCATTTTTGGAATATGTGGAAATCTCCGAAGTGATTATGCAGACGCAATTAGAATATATTGATGCCATAAGAGATGTTTCTATTGCACAGACTGATTTAGAAACTAACATCGGTAAAAAATTTGAATAAAATGCATTTAATCTATCATCGGTTGAAAATTTGTCTCATATCCTCTATTTTTTCTTTTCTATCTTTTACACACCTTTATTCTCAAAACGACGAATTATTAAGAAATTTACTGTGGAAGGATTTTTTGTCACTTAGTACTAAAAGGCCTAAAATTGCGCTTGTTTTGGGTGGCGGCGGTGCTCGCGGGTTGTCTCATATCGGCATATTAAAAACACTTGAAGAAAAAAAGATTCCTATTGATATTATCGTCGGCACTAGTGTTGGTGCACTTGTTGGTGGGCTTTATGCGTCGGGGATGAAAGTTGAAGATTTAGAGAAGATGGGAAACGAGATTGGCTGGAGCAAAATTTCTAATTTATCTTTGACAAAACTTTTTACTCTTATCATGGTAGAGTCGCTTTTAAGTACCGAAAAACTTGAAAAGTACCTCGAAAAATATATTGGCGATAAAAAATTTGAAGAGTTGAAAATTTCCTTTGCCTGCATTGCATGCGATATAAAAACAGGTGAAAGAATTGTTTTTAAAGATGGTGAGGTGGCGTTTGCTTGTAGGGTTTCAGCGACAATTCCTGGTGTTTTTAGTCTTGTTGAATATAGACACCGTCTTCTCGTTGACGGTGGTATCGTAGACAATCTTCCTGTTGATATAGCGAAAGTCATGGGTGCTGATTTTATAATTGCTGTCTATCCACGAACAAATTATTCAACAAATAAAACGGAGAATGTGATAACAACACTCTCGCAAGTTATAAATATACAGGGTGGATTTTTAATGGAAAAACAAATGAAGACAGCAGATTTTTTGCTCATTACAGATGTCAAAGATGTTGGTATGTTGGAACTTGACAAATCTCAACAGTGTATTGAATCTGGTGTTATATCTGGAAGGTTAAAAGTAAATGAACTCAAAGATAAAATTTTAGAGAGATTTATTGATAAAATTGTATTCAAAGAATAAAAAAATACTTATATGCTGATATATAAAAATCGTATTACTGTATTGTCCTATCATTTTATCGTCCATCTTTTTTTTCTTTTCACCTGTCTCCATTGTGATATTGGGAAAACCGTGCAAGAAAAAAATGATATTCAGGATATTGCCAATAGTAAATCAAAAAAGAAAAAGATTGATTTTTATATTTCAAAAGGTGATGAGCGATTGCTTCTCGGTGAATATAGTTATGCTATTGATTATTATAATAAAGCGAAAATTCTTAAGAAAAAAAATCCAGAAGTTTTTTTACGACTTGGCGAAAGTTATCGTTTGGCAGATATGAAAGATGAAGCGATTAAATCGTACAATAGTGCATTAAAATACGGTTCGAAGGATGTAAAGGTTTTTCTTGGGCTTGGTATTGTTTACAAATCGAAATATCTTTACGAACAAGCAGAGAAATTTTATAAAAAAGCATTGGAACTTGCTCGAATGAGAACTGATTTTTTTGGGGGGAAAAATAACACACAAATATTAATCGATCTTGCAGATATTTATAATGAACAGGGAAGGTATCTAGAGGCAATTGAGATTTTTCTAAAAATAGTATCTGTAAATCCGACAGATGAAGTAAAGTTAAAACTTGCAATGTTAAATATTCTTGCAGATTGCGAAGGAGGTATTGAACAATATGATACCGCTCTGGCTTCCTCCAAAATCTTGAATGGCTATAGTAATCTTAATAAAAATCCTGACGATGCGATTTCTGATTTTATCTCTGCCGACGAGTATTTTTTAAGAGCAGTTGCATACTTAAAGAAAAATGATTTATCGAATGCAAAAAATAATTTTGATATTTTGATCAATCAAAAAGAGGATACACTTTCTAAAAAATTATCCATTATTCTTGCAAGATATATTCAGTTTCATTTTCGATGAGCAAAATTATCGAACTTGTTTTTTTGCGATTATCAAATAAAGATACGATTTAAATAAAATAGTATGCAAAAACCATATTACAAAAAATCAAAATTCAAACTTTACCAAGCAAACTGTTTGGATATTCTCACCGAATTTCCTGAAAATTCGGTTGATATGGTTTTTGCCGATCCACCTTATCTTCTCTCAAACGGTGGTTTTACTGTTCATGCTGGGCGGCGTGTCAGCGTAAATAAAGGCGAATGGGATAAAAGCAACGGACTGAAAAAAGATTTTGAATTTCATCTTGAATGGATAAAAGCCATTAAGCGTGTTTTGAAACCACACGGCACAATTTGGATTAGCGGAACTTACCACTCAATTTATCAAAAATTTTATGAAACAACATGAAGCAGTAATAAAAATAATGGAGCAAAACGGTGGATTTGCAACACTTGGTCATCTTAATCAAAAAGTTTTAAGAATACCGGATGTTGAATGGAAAACAAAAACTCCTTTTGCGAGCATTCGTCGTATTGTTCAAGATGAAAGATTTTTCTTTAAAATAAAGCCAGGACTTTGGGCATTACTTTCGCATAAAAATAAACTGCCTCAAGAAATATTTCCAAATGATTTAATACTGAAATCAAAACAAGAAATTTTCAACCATAGTTATTATCAAGGCTTGCTTGTAGAAATAGGCAATCTGAAAAAATATGAAACATTTGTACCAAATCAAGACAAAAACAAGCAATTTTTAGGAAAAAAATTAGGCGAGCTAAGCTCGCATATGGATTTTTATCAATTTGGCTACGACCATATCATACGGAAGGCAAAAACTATTGATGTTAGTTGGTTTAATATCAGAAAAATGCCACATATGCTTTTTGAGATTGAATATTCAGCAGACATTCAAAATTCGTTATTAAAATTCGTTGAGTTACAGGACTACAACACAAATTTTTTCATAGTCGCAGATAAGGTGAGAAAGGCAGAATATATTGGTAAGCTCGGATTAAATGCATTTATGCCAATAAAAAATCGAGTGCAGTTTATAGATTATGAAAAATTATCAGAATGGCACACTAAAACATCAGAAATTATTAGTCTAGAAAATAATTTATCTTTTTGAAATATGGAAATTACACTTTCGCCAATTTTGGCAAAAATTATTCTGCAATTTAATCCATTTACACGACTTAAAATAATGTGCCGAGGATATAATGAAGATTTAGAAAATTTTACCGAACTTGTATGGAAAGATGACAAATATCTAGATTTTAACGACAAACAAACATATCCACAATTTCAGTTATGACATGTTTAACACAATTTTTTGAAAGTCATTGTTGGGCAAAACTAAAAGCCATTGTCTTTTGCGCTGTTAAATGGAACGGCAAAAATTCAGAAGCGGCGGAATTAATAAAAGTTACCAGTTTGGATTTTGCTGAGGATGATGAGCTGATCAAAGAAATAAAAGCCGATTACGATTTTATTCGAGAAAAACTGATAAAACACGGCTTTGAAAGTTTAACCGGCAAAGATGGAAAATGGATATAGGCAAGGACAAAAGGAATTGGTGGAATAAACCAACGAACTGGGAAAAGAAGGTTGATAACTCGTGCGTTTTATGCGAGGGTGAGTTTGGTAAAAAAGATTTTTGAAACCGCCTCATAAATTATAGAAAACAATCAAGTTTGATACGTTAGGGCAACGCCATTTAATTCAACATCCACAATGGAGAAATTATGTTAAAATATAAAAACAATCTATTATTTATTGACGATGTTTCCGTTTTTGATATAGCGGTTAAAGTTGGTACACCAGCCTATCTTTATGGCGAAAGCAAACTTTTAGAAAATTATAAAGCGATTGACAGTGCATTTTCAAAAGTAAAACACATAATCTGTTATGCTGTAAAAGCGAATGCAAATCCGCATCTCTTAAAAATTCTTGCCAAAAAAGGATGTGGATGCGATGTTGTTTCTGTTAACGAGTTAAAACTTGCCATTTCTTGTGGTATAAATTCGCAGAAAATAGTTTTTGCAGGAGTAGGAAAAAGAGACGATGAAATTCACGAGGCAATAAAAAAAAATATTTTGATGTTCAACGTTGAATCAATACCTGAACTTTATAAAATAGATAAAATTGCAAAATCACTCGGCAAGACGGCAAGGATTTCTTTCAGGGTAAATCCTAATATAGACGCAAAAACACATCCACATATCACAACAGGGCTTTCTCATAATAAGTTTGGGTTGTGTTTTGACAAGGCATTTGAAGGCTATGTCTTGGCGAAAGAGCTTAAAAACATAGATATTGTTGGTATTCATATACATATCGGTTCGCAGATAACGGACAAAAACTCCTTTAAACTTGCTTCAAAAAAGGTTTCCGAATATATTAAAAAACTTGCAGATGCTGAAATAAAACTGAAATATATAAATATGGGCGGTGGGCTTGGTATAAAATATAAAGACGAGAAAGTAATTACGCAAATAGATTATGCAAATGTAATTTTATCGCACCTTCCAAAAAACTACACAATAATTCTTGAGCCAGGCAGATTTATCGTCGGCGAAATGGGTATTCTGGTTACAAAAATAGTTTACATTAAAAAAACATCAAAGAAAAACTTTTTGGTAGTTGATGCTGGAATGAATGATTTGATAAGACCTGCTATTTATGACGCATATCATGAAATTATTCCTGTTGCTTTAAGAGGTGGTGCGAAACATAGTTGGGATATTGTTGGGCCTATCTGTGAATCGTCGGATGTTTTTGCTAAAGACAGACAGATGCAGAATGTTTCAGAGGGCGATTATCTGGCTATTTTATGTGCTGGTGCGTACGGATATTCAATGTCCTCAAATTACAATATGCGTCCTCGTCCAGCAGAGGTGTTGGTTACAGCAAAAACGTGGAGACAAATAAGATGCAGAGAAAATCTGTAAGTTTCGTTAAGATGTCTGGAAGTGGAAATGATTTTATTGTAATCGATAACAGAAATAAGATTGTTAAAAATGCAACCACTTTTGCTAAAAAATACTGTTCAAGAAAATTTGGCATCGGTGCCGATGGACTCTTGCTTGTTGAAAAATCAAAAGCAGCCAATTTCAAAATGGTTTATTACAACTCCGACGGTAGTCGTGCATCTTTTTGTGGTAATGGTGCAAGGTGCATCGCATTATTTGCATATGTTAAAAAAATTGCTTCATTAAAAATGAGTTTTGAATCCGATGCTGGTTTAATATCGGCAGAAGTAAAAAACAATTTGAAATGTCATTGTGAGGAGAAGCCGTGTCAATCTCAAACGATAAAAATAAAAATGCCAGAACCAAAAAATTTTAATCTTGATTTCAACATCACTGTTGAAGGTAAAAAATTTGAAGCATCTTTCGTCGATACTGGTGTGCCCCATACTGTGATATTCGCAGAGAAAATAGAAAATGTTGATGTAGAAAAATTTGGACGGCTTATCAGATTTCATAAGAAATTTCAACCTGCTGGCACAAATGTTAATTTTGTAAAAATTCTTGGAAAAAATAAACTTCAAGTTAGAACATATGAACGCGGCGTTGAAGCGGAAACCCTTGCCTGTGGAACAGGGGTTGTTGCATCGAGTATGATTTCTATTAAAAAAGGATTTGTTAAATCGCCAGTTACCATTTTAACTCAGGGTGGCGAAATTTTAAATGTATACTACGATGGAAAAACCGTACATTTCGAAGGTAAAATATCGTTGGTATTTGGAGGAAAAATATATTGATTCGCATATGAAAACTGAATATTCAAAACGATTGAAAAAATTACCACCATATCTTTTTGTTGAAATTGACAAAAAGAAAAAATTGGCTATAGAGCGAGGAGTAGACATTATTTCTTTAGGGGTTGGTGACCCAGATTTACCGACACCAAAACATATTGTTGATGCAATGAAAAATGCTGTTGAAGAACAGAAATATCATCACTATCCTTTTGGCGAGGGACTTGTTGAATTCAGGAAAGCTGTTGCCAATTGGTATAAAAGTAGATTCAATGTTGACTTAAATTTTCAAAATGAGATTTGTTCTTTGATTGGCTCGAAAGAAGGTATTGGGCACATTCATCTTGCATTTGTTAATTCTGGCGATTATGTTTTAATTCCAGATCCAGGATATCCTGTTTATAACTGTGGAACCATTTTTTCCGATGGAGTTTCCCATTTTCTGCCGTTAACAGAAGAAAATAATTTTTTACCTGATTTGGAAAAAATTCCTGAAAAAATTGCAAGGAAATCTAAAATTTTATTTATAAATTATCCCAATAATCCGACCACAGCGACAGCGACACTTGAATTTTATGAAAAGGTTGTAAAATTTGCAAAAAAATATAATATTATTGTTTGTAGCGATTTAGCATATTCGGAAATTTATTTTGATGACAAAAAACCGCCGAGTTTTCTTCAAGTAAAAGGGGCAAAAGAAGTTGGCGTGGAGTTTCATTCTTTGTCAAAAACATACAGTATGACTGGCTGGCGTTTAGGTTGGGTATGTGGAAATCCAGAAATAGTTTCCGGTTTAGCGAGAGTTAAAGATAATTATGATTCTGGTGTTTTTGGTGCTATACAAAAAACAGGTATCGTGGCACTATCATCGTCGCAGAATTGCGTTGAAGAAATGAGAAAAATCTATCAAAAAAGACGAGATGTTTTTGTTGAAGGACTGAATAAAATTGGTTGGCGAGTAAAAAAACCGCAAGCAACATTTTATGTTTGGGTAAAAGTGCCAGAAGGATTTACGTCTGCACAGATTGTTGAAAAACTTATTGATGAGGCAGGAATTATTGCTGTGCCTGGTAATGGCCTGGGATTGTCGGGTGAGGGTTATGTTAGGTTTGCTTTAACAGTACCCGAAAATCGTCTAAAACAGGCAGTAGAAAAAATTTCCAAAGTAAGGTTATAGATTTTGTGATCCGCCGATAAAATAAAAGTAATTCTGAATGGTTTTCTAACACTACTTCATTAAGTTCAGCTTGTTATTGTAAGGGCTTTTGTCATCATTGCGAGAAGCGAATGAAATGAGCGACGAAGCAATCTCGCAATCAGACTGTCAGACTGTGTCGCAGTCCATCTTTTACTATCTAGTGTTGGATTGCAGTACCATATTTTACCATCAGTTGCTATCTTCTATAAAAATGCAACTTTTTAGCTCATTGCGACACAGTCTCAATAACCACGAACATAAAATAGGTTGTCAGTAAATGAGTCACTTAACAAAGTAGTGCTATTTGGGAGTAAAAAATGCTTAAATTATCAACTGCTATAGGTAGTATGCCTTATACTGACGTAAAAAAAGCAATTAAAATTAGTATAAAAAATCTTGGTATTCCTGTTTGGCCACAACTTCCTAAAAAAGGTTTTCGTGAAAATATGTATACGCAATATTGCGAAGGGTTTCCCTGTCTTGAAGTTTCCGAAAAAAATCAAAATATATTTTTTAATACCGACGACGATGTAGTTCCATCATTGGAAAAATTCTATGAAAGGATTATTTCAGACGATATTGAATACTTCAAAATTTCACAAGAGTACGCTTGCGGGTTATATGAATTTATTAAGCAACTTCAAGTTTCTTCACAAGGAATCTCCCAGACAAGTTTCAAACCTCAATTTATTAAGGGGCAGATTACAGGTCCAATTACTTTTGGTTTGAAAGTAACCAGCAAGGACAATCGCTCAATTTTTTATAATGAACAGTTTGTAGATGTAGTAGTTAAAACATTGACGATGAAGGCCAAGTGGCAGATAGAACAATTTAAACTCCACAGCCCAGAATCTAAAGTTATTATATTTATTGATGAGCCGTATTTATCCACTTTTGGAAGTGCCTTTACACAAATTTCCCGCGAAGAAGTAATAAAGTATCTCGATGAGGTTATAGGGGGTATTCATAAGGAAAATGTTTTGTCAGGTGTTCACTGCTGTGGAAATACTGACTGGTCGGTTTTAATGGATACGAACATTGATATTATTTCTTTTGATGCTTACAATTTTTTTGATGGACTAACACTTTATCCCGAAAAACTGAATAAATTTTTTGATAGAGGTGGGGTATTGGCGTGGGGAATTGTACCAAGTTCCCAACAAATAAATTCTGAAACAGTGGAATCATTGACGGAGAATTTTATAGAAAAAAGCAAACAACTTATTAAAAAGGGTATTGACGAAAAAGCAGTTAGAAGTCGTTATATTATAACGCCGTCCTGTGGTGTAGGTTCACTCTCAGAAGAACTTGCGGAAAAAATTATTATAACAACAAAAAGTGTTGCAGAAAATCTGTTAAAATTATAATCTTGTAGCGAATACTATGACGAGGTTGCCTATCTCACAGGTTTGCGAGTAGGCGGTAGTCAAGCCTTTTGCAAGTTCGTATAAAAATGGAAAATATAAAAATGGAAAAAGTAAAAATCAATTCTGAAAAATGCAAGTGTTGTCTTTTGTGCACTTCAGTTTGTATAGAAAAATGCATAGAATTATCTGATAAAATGAATAAGTTAGGGCACAAATTTGCCATATTTACAAAAAACGAAAAATGTAAATCCTGTGGTTTTTGTTTTTTAGTCTGCCCAGATAACGCAATAGAGGTATATAAATAAATGTTGACTAACGAAGTAACGTTACTTAAATATTGAAAAATAAAAAAATCGTTTGACAAATTTTATTTTTGTGCTATAATCGCTAAAAAGGTGCTACCATATCTATGGGAAAATTATTCAGATTTGGTGTTTCGTTAGAAAAAACCCTGCTTGATAAGTTTGATAAACTTATTAGAAATAGAAACTATACAAATCGTTCGGAAGCATTTCGTGATTTAATTCGTCAGGAATTAATAAGAAAGGAATGGCAGGGGGGTAAAGAAATCGCAGGAGCAATAACGCTTATCTACGATCACCACAAAAGAGAACTTGGGAGTCATCTTACAGACATACAGCATGATTTCCAAAGTATAATTATTTCAACACAGCACATACATCTAGATCATAATAATTGTCTGGAAATAGTCGCAGTCAAAGGCAAAGCGATCCAAGTTCAAAAATTAGCAGATACTCTGAAATCAATAAAAGGCGTAAAGCACAGTGTTTTAAGTATGTCAACAACGGGAGAAAAAATATAAAAAATCAAATGAAATTGATTCCTAAACTCATAGCACTCGACAAAATTAAAAAATATCAACGATTATTAAAACAAAAAATGGGCAGTTTAAAAATTCATTCAGGTCATGTTGTTTTAAAAAAAGGTGAAAATATTGGAGAGCATTTAACAGATGGTGTCGAAGAGATGTTGATAATTTTAGACGGGAAGGCCAGTGTGATTATAGATAGAAAAAAAGTAATTAAAGCAAAGATGAACTCGGTAGTTTATGTGCCGCCGAACACTTTGCATGATGTTAAAAATATAAGTTCAAAAATTTTAAGGTATATTTATATAACATCGCCGACCAACTAATGTCGACCAGTTAATTTTTTTTCATTATTAGTAGCACGTTTTTTGTTTTTGTAGCAAAAGAGGAAGATAAAAATCAGATTTTTTTCATAAGGAGGTGATAAAAATGAGTAGAAATAAAGATTCGCCATCGCTACAAAAAAAGGCACAAAAAAAGGCGGAAGTATAGCCCCGTTGAGAGAACTACACCCCGCCAAAAATATTGTAGCAAATTTGTGATTTAGTTTCAAGAGAAAAATTATTAAAATTGGAGGATAAAATGAAGATATTTACGATAGTTTTTTATATATTGTTTTTTGCATTTTCAGTTGTCTTTGCGGCACATCCTTTGGCAACGGATGATATTGGAATTGTTGAGGTTGGCAAGTATGAATTAGAAATGGGCTATGACAACTGCAAGAGAGAAGGTGAATTGAGAAATCACTCTTGTGGAATTTCGCTAAAACACGGAATTACGGAAAAAATGGATGTCGGGGTTTCATTTCCATATCAATTAGAGCCGAAATTAGTAGAGCCCCTCGGCATGGCAACGCTTGGTTTTAAGTTTTTGTTGATAAGAGATATTTTTGCTTTAACCGTCAATAATGAACTTGGTTCGCAAGAATATTTCGTCAATGGGATTTTTACGCGGGAGATTCAGCCTATAACCATTCACGCAAATGTTGGTTATGCAATTTCCGGCGATGAAAACACGGAAGGTGAAATAATTTACAGTTCCGCGGTTGAATATCCTTTCTCAAAAATTGATATCGTTGGCGAAATTGTTGCTGAAAAAATCGGATTACAAGATTGGCTTTTTGGTGTGAGGTATAAAGTCAGCGAAAAATCTGCAATAGATTTTGCTTACGGAAATGGTTTTAGAAGTACTGAAAAAAAAATTGTTTTCGGATTTCATACAGGATTTTGAAATAAAGACGATGAAACCAGATAAAGGACTGATGCAAACAGATTGAAAATAATCGGTTTTTGTCGAGCAGCCATCGAATGGGTATCAAATTTAATCAGTCCGTTATCGGTTTAAATTATTTTTTAATGGAGGAATAAAATGCATATACCAGATGGATATTTGGGTCCGACGACGTGTGGTTTTTTTTATGTGATAATGTTACCCTTATGGATTGTCGCATCAAAAATTGTTAAAAAAACATTAGAGGCAAAACAAGTGCCAATGTTAGCAATTGGAGCAGCGTTTAGTTTTGTGATCATGATGTTTAATATACCAATTCCTGGCGGGACAACAGGGCATGCGGTAGGTGGTGTTCTCGTTGCGATACTTCTTGGACCCTGGGCGGCATGCATTGCTATAACGGTAGCTTTAGTTATTCAGGCACTTTTATTCGGCGATGGAGGTATTTCCACAATTGGTGCTAACTGTTTTAATATGGCATTTGTCTTACCATTCGTCGGATATTACATTTATAAGGCGATTAGTTATGCTGCTCCAATTGGTTCAAATAGACGAGTCATTGCTGCGGGTATTGCTGGTTATGTAGCACTTAATATTGCTGCGGGATTAACGGGGATTGAGTTTGGAATACAACCACTGCTTCATAAAACGGCAGGTGGGCAGGCACTCTATTGCCCATATGGATTGAATGTTGCGTTATTTGCAATGTTGGGAGAACACTTGTTGATTTTCGGATGGATTGAAGCGATTGCGACTGCTCTTGTAATAAAATATCTGCAGAAACAATCGTCGGAACTTCTTGAAAACACTGTAAAGTAAAAGATGTGCATTGCAAAGATGCGAGGGAAAATAAAAATGGAGATTAAAAAAATGATTGAATGAGTTTGTTGCGAATAAAAAGATTCGTTGTGAGTAAAAAAATTAGAATATTTGGGACAAGCAAAACCTTGATTTTAACATTTCTGATTTTAGCTCTCTGCAATTTTACGATAAATTTTGAAAGATAGGAGGAAAAACAGATGAAAATTACGAATAAACTTTGGATTGGCTTGATGATACTGGTTATACTTTCTCCGTTGGGGCTTATATTACCAGAGTATTTTAAGGCTGGTAGTGCATGGGGTGAATGGGGCGTCGAGGAAATGCAAAAACTCGTTGGCTATATTCCTCAGGGTCTTGAAAAACTCTCTGAACTTTGGAGTGCACCGATGCCAGATTATGCTTTCAAGGGATGGGAAGAAAAAGGGCTATTGCAAATGAGTTTTGCATACATCATATCTGCTCTCGTAGGAATTGGAATAATTACAATTGTAATAATGGGTATAGGAAAAACAATAGTCAGGGGAAGAGGGTGATGTAGTGTTACATGTGCCATCGGGATGATAAGTGAGGCTTTCGTCGTTTCGTTCAGCCCCTGCTTGTCATTTCGAACCGCAGTGAGAAATCCCCGCTGTTCCATCATTCCCTTTGCTTGTCATCTCGACTGAAAAGAGAGATCCTTCGGTCGCTACGCTCTCTCGGGATGACAGGCATTGAACACGCTTCGCTTGTCATTTCGACTGGAAGGCGAGATCTCACTCTTGTTTCGACTGGAAGGCGAGGTTCCTCACCGTGGATTATTTTAGCTTTTTATGGTAAAATAGTGGGAACGATTCCATACTGCCAATCAAAAAAAGGTGATTGATTAAATGTTAACAGGCAATAATTTTATAGAGCATTCTATTATGGGTGCCATATCTTTTTTTAAGGAATCTGTTTTTGCCGAACAATATGCTTTGAAGAAAGGGTTTTTGCAGTTGTTAGATTTAAGAATAAAAACAATAACTTTTTTGATGTTCATCGTCCTAACAATTCTTGCAAAAAATGTCTGTGTCCTATTTTATCTATATACATTGTGTTTGTTGTTAGGATGTATTTCTAAAATCAATTTATGGTTTTTTCTAAAACGAACATTGATATTTATTCCTTTATTCTCGATCTTTATTGCGATTCCCGCACTGTTTAGCATTTTTACACCAGGCGAAGCGATGCTTGCTTTAAACATATTCGGAATTAAATTTACAATTACTCATCAGGGATTTTTTGTGGCATCTTTACTCGTTGCGCGTGTAATAACATCAGTATCTTTTGTCGTTCTTTTAACTCTTACGACGAAGCATTTTGAATTGCTTAAGGTTTTGCGGATTTTCGGGATACCACAAATTTTCGTGATGACGATTGGCATGTGCTATAGATACATTTTTTTATTTGTGGAAATAATAGAAAATATTTATCTTGCTGTTAAAAGTCGCATTGGTTCAAAAATTCACTACAAAAAAGGACAGCATCTTGCTGCATGGAATATTGCTTCTCTTTGGCAACGGTCATATCAATTAAATGAAAATGTGTATAAAGCAATGCTTTCTAGGGGATATTGTGGAGAATCGGTTACGATGGACGATTTCAAACTCAAAATAAAAGACCTGTTGTGGTTATTTTTGATCATACTAATTTCTATCGGTATAATATGGATAATCTAATTTTTGAATTAAATGATGTACATTTTTCATACTTAAAAAAATTTCCTGCATTGTGCGGTATAGATATAAGTATCAAGCAGGGAGAAAAAATAGCTCTCATCGGTGCAAATGGTTCTGGAAAGTCCACGCTTTTGCATATACTCGATGGCCTCGTTTTTCCTGATAAAGGTGCTATTAAAGTTTTCGGCAAGGAATTCAAAGAAAAAGATTTTTATAATGATGATTTCTCAAAAAACTTTAGAAAGAAAGTAGGATTAGTTTTTCAGAATCCAGACATACAATTATTTTGTCCGACGGTAAAAGAGGATATTATTTTTGGTCCATTGCATCTCGGAGTTGAAAAAGAAGAAATTCAAAAACGATTAGATGAATTTGTAGAGTTATTAGGTATTGCAGATTTGTTAAATAGATCGCCACATCAGTTAAGTATAGGCGAAAAACGCAGGGTTGCAATTGCCTCAACTTTAATAATTCGTCCCGATGTTTTAATTCTCGATGAACCAACTGCTGGATTAGATCCTTTGACGACAAGACATATTATTGATTTACTCTTACAAGAGAGTCGATCTGGTAAAACCATAATTACTTCAACCCATGATTTGCATATTGTTGAGGAAATATCGGATGTGGTTTATGTTTTTAATCGTGAAAAAAAAATAATCAAATTTGGTAAATCTGATGAAATTCTAAAAGACGAGCAATTACTTCGAGACAATAATCTCATTCATATTCACAATCATATACATAAAAACAAAAGTCACACCCACCCACATTTGCACTTGGAACATCATGCCAAATAGTTGACAATCATTTCTAAATTTAATAAAATCAAAATATCAAGAATTCAATTAAAATAGTGTATTATGACTAACGGTTTTTTATATTTTGTAATCAAAAAATGAATATTAAATTGTATCTTAAAAAGAAAAAATCTATCGTAGGCGAAACATTGAAAAAATATTTTTTGAAAAATGCGGATGAGCCGAAAATTATAAATACTGCGATGAAATATAGCGTTTTTGCCAACGGAAAACGGTTGCGTCCAATCCTATGTCTTATTGCCTGTGACCTTTGCGATGGAGTTGAAAAAAATGTTCTTCCAACTGCCTGTGGGATTGAAATGTTACACACCTATTCGCTTATTCACGATGATTTGCCTTCCATGGATAACGACGATTATCGTCGAGGAGTATTAACATCACACAAAAAATTTGGTGAGGCGATTGCTATACTTGCCGGCGATGGACTTTTGACAAAAGCATTTGAAATTATTGATGCAAAGGTTGTAAAGGAAATTGCCGTTGCAGCAGGAACTAAAGGAATGGTTGGTGGACAGGTGGCTGATATCGAAACCTCAAACTCTCGTCTCTCAGATCTCAATCCTCAATTGACTTTGGATTATATTCATAAACATAAGACGGCAAAAATGATTGAGGTTTCATTAAAGGTTGGTGCTATATTGTCCAATGTTTCACAAAAAAAAATAAAGGCACTTTCGAATTATGGCATAAAAATCGGCCTTGCATTTCAGATTGTTGATGATATTTTGGATATCATTGGCAACAAAAAAAAATTAGGAAAAACTGGTTCGGACATAAAAAACAAAAAATTAACCTATCCATCAATTTATGGGATAGAAAAATCAAAAAGAAAAGCAGAATTATTGATTGAAAGTGCAAAAAATGATTTGAAAATTTTTGGTAAAAAAGCAGATATACTTGAAGAATTAGCTGACTACATCATTAAGAGAGATTTTTGAAAAAACGATGATAAAAAAAAGATGGTAACGATATACCAAATGTCTTATCGTTGATGTTGTATTTCTTGTCACATAATACCGTTTGCCCAGATGTAGGACATGGCTTTAGTGGCTGTCCGACAACCTATTCCGCTTTACCGACGACACAGCGTCAGTAAAAAAATGATGTGTTGTTTGTTGCTATTAGTTGCCAAATACTGCTATATTTTACAAAAAATGACTGTTTTACGATTTGTCGGACAGCCTCTTTAGCTGTGCAATAATAATCGCAAATCTAAAGGTTTGTCCTACAGGATATTTTTTCAACGGTCTCGTCGCATCAATTTTATGAAAATACTTGATAAAATAAATAATCCTCAGGATTTAAAAATTGTAAAAAAAGAACTTTTACCTGAACTTGCAAAAGAAATCCGGGATTTTATACTGTCAACTGTTTCAAATACAGGCGGACATTTGGCATCATCTTTAGGTACAGTAGAACTTACAATTGCTTTGCATTATGTTTTTGATGTGCCAACAGACAAGATTATTTGGGATGTAGGCCATCAGGGATATGCCCATAAAATTCTTACAGGTCGTCGTGAAAAATTTACTACGCTTCGCCAAACGGACGGAATTAGTGGTTTTCCAAGAATTGCTGAATCAGAATATGACGTATTCGGTACTGGACATTCATCGACTTCCATATCTTCTGCATTAGGCTTCGCTGTTTCTCGTGATTTGAATGGTGAAAATCATAAGGTTATTGCTGTTATAGGTGATGGTGCTATGACTGGTGGTCTCGCCTACGAAGGGCTTCTTAATAGTGGCCATTTGGGATGTAATATTCTTGTGATTCTCAACGATAACGAGATGTTTATTTCACATCGCGTTGGCGCTCTTGCAGCGTATCTTACAAAACTTTTAACTGGCGGGCTTTACAACAAACTTTACAAGAAGGTTGATAAATTTCTTTCTCGCATACATTTTTGGGGTTCGCAGATAATGCGAGTAGCGAAAAGATTTAGGGTGCTTCTTTTTCCTGGAATGCTTTTTGAAGAAATGGGTTTTACATATCTCGGACCCATTGATGGACATAATATCGACAAACTTGTAGAAATTTTATCAAACGTGAAAAATCTTAAAGGTCCAGTATTACTTCACATTTTAACAAAAAAAGGAAAGGGATATACGCATAGCGAAGATAAGCCAACAATGTTTCATGGTATCGGTAGATTTAATATAATTACAGGTAAACCGATTGTCGACACAAAGTTTCCAACATATACAAAAATTTTTTCACAAATGCTTGTAAATCTTGCTAAAAAAGATGAAAAAATAATTGCGATTACTGCGGCAATGGCGGACGGAGTTGGTCTTGTCGATTTTCAAAAAGAATTTCCAAAAAGATTTTTTGATGCGGGGATTGCCGAAGGTCACGCCGTAACTTTTGCAGCAGGGCTTGCAGCGTCTGGATATAAACCTGTGGTTGCAATTTATTCAACATTTTTACAGAGAGCGATTGATGAAATAATCCATGATGTTTGTTTGCAGAAGCTTCCAGTCGTTTTTGCTATTGACCGTGCTGGTATCGTTGGTGAAGATGGTGCTACACATCAAGGTGCGTTCGACTTATCGTATTTAAGAATGATTCCAAATATTGTGATAATGATTCCGTCCAATGAGAATGAACTCCAGAATATGTTGAAAACCGCATTGTCAATAAATCAACCAGTTGCTATTCGTTATCCTCGTGGCACCTGTGCAGGTGTCAAGTTGGAAAAAGATGCCAAAATTATTCCTATCGGTAAATCTGAAATCGTCAAAGATGGTAAAGATGTTTTTATTCTGGCGGTTGGAAATTTAGTTAGCGTAGTCAGCGATGTTGCACAGAAATTTCAATCTGAAAATATTTCCTGTGGCGTCGTCAATGTTCGTTTTGTAAAACCACTTGATATTGAATTAATAAAAAATATTTCACAAAATGTAAAAAAAATAATTACCGTTGAAGAAAATGTGATTTCAGGTGGTTTTGGAAGTGCCGTTTGCGAACTATTAAAAGATAGTAATGTAGAAGTGAAAATTCATAATATTGGATTTCCTGATAAATTTGTTGAACATGGTAAGCAGAGTGAAATTAGGCAAAGATACGGATTTACGTCGGAAAAAATTTATTCTGAAATAAAAGAATGGCTCAAAAAATTCGATTAGATATTTTGGCATTCAAAAGAGGGTTTGTTCCATCTCTCAATAAATTAGCAGCACTCATAATGGAAGGTAAGGTTACTGTCGACGGAAAAATTATTACCAAACCAGGTTTTGCTGTTTCAGAAACATCAGAAATTTTTATAAAAGAGTCGGATGAGTTTGTATCTCGTGGCGGAATTAAATTAAAAAAAGCACTTGAAGAATTTGCCATCTGCGTAAAAGATAAAATTTGTCTTGATGTTGGTGCTTCGACAGGTGGTTTTACCGACTGTCTTCTTAAAAATGGAGTGAAAAAAGTTTATTGCGTGGATGTTGGATATGGTATTTTGGATTCAAAACTGCGTAACGATCCGCGCGTTGTTGTTATTGAAAAAACAAATATTAGATATTTTGACAAAAAATATCTTAAAGATGAAATAGATTTAGCAGTTGTTGATGTTTCATTTATTTCTCTCGAAAAAGTTTTGCCGATTGTTGTGAAACTTGTAAAAAATAATGGAGAAATAATTGCGTTGGTCAAACCACAATTTGAAGCTCCGAAAGGTTCTACTCAAAAAGGCGTTGTAAAAGATGAAAAAATTTACAAGCAAACCATAGATAAAATTAAAAATTTTTCAGAAACAGTTGGATTGGTACTTCTCAACGAAATCCCCTCGCCCATAAAAGGCCCCAAAGGTAATCTCGAACATTTTCTGTATTTGAAAAAATCAAACGAGATATAATCAGAATAAATGTTGAAAAATAATATTTTTTGTGGAATGCAAACATAGCTTTTTGTGAAAATGGGAGTCAATTTTGTCTTTAGAAAACGATAATTGGTGTCCACTGAAAAATCAAATTTCGTTCTGCTTCCATTAACTGTCCATATGTTCTTTTCATATCTGCCTATTATAGCAGATTTTCAATCCAGCGTCAGCGGTGTTGCACTAACATATTGAACTTGTTTTGTTGATTTTTTATTGCAATTTTTTCTGAAATTTTGTAGAATTCCGCTATGATTGTATTCAAGAAAGTTAAAGAAGATATTTCAATTATTTTTAGAAAAGACCCAGCGGTAAAAAATATTATTGAAGTTATTTTGTGCTATCCAGGGCTTCACGCTCTATGGTATCATCGTATTGCTCATTGGTTTTATAAACACAAATGGTTCACAATTGCGAGGATAATTTCTGAAATTTCAAGGCATATCACAGGTATTGAAATTCATCCAGGTGCAAAAATCGGTCGAAGATTTTTTATTGACCATGGAATGGGTGTTGTAATTGGAGAAACAGCTGAAATTGGTGATGATGTACTTATTTATCAGGGCGTTGTGCTCGGTGGAACATCATTAAAAAAAGAAAAGAGACATCCCACGATAGGAAACAATGTGACAATCGGTACCGGTGTTGTAGTGCTCGGCTCCATAAAGATTGGTGATAATTCTCGCATCGGTGCTGGTTCTGTTGTTGTCTCTGATGTTCCGCCCAATTCAACTGCTTTTGGAATTCCCGCACGTGTTGGTGTTGGATTTTCACAAAAAGAAATTGAAATGCTTGAGCATGGAAAATTGCCCGATCCTGTGGCTGATGCCATAAGATTCATCGTGCGAGAGCAGGAAAAAATTGAAGAACGGCTCAAAAAAGTAGAAACACTTGATGGCATTACCGCCGAAATAGATAAATATCTTGAAATGAAAAAGAAAGAAATTGAAAAAGAATTTTTTACATCTGACGAAAAATATTCCGAAGGAAGTGGGATATAATAGAATGACAGAGGCGAGATACAATAGAATGATGAATAATGTTTAAAGTGGGCATAGTATTGCCGTAGCGACTAAATATTATTAAATTTATGTTTAAGATTATAGAAAAATCACAACCAGCGACAAATGTTAATAGGTTTATAATTGAAACTCCAGATGTTGCGAAAAAAGCACTTCCAGGGCAGTTTGTAATTTTGCGTCTTCACGAAAAAGGAGAACGAATTCCAATAACAATTGCTGATGCAGATAAAATCAAAAACACAATTACACTTTTTATTCAGGAAGTGGGAAAGACAACAATTGAAATGGGCAAACTTAAAACTGGTGATTATATTCTCGACATCGTAGGTCCACTTGGTGTTCCATCACATCAAGAGAATCTTGGAACTGTGGTATGTATTAGTGGTGGTGTTGGTGTTGCAGTTATGTACCCAGTTGCAAAGGCATTAAAAGAAAAAGGTAATAAAATCATCAGCATTCTTGGAGCCCGTTCAAAAAATTTTATCATTCTTGAAAATGAAATGAAAAAAATTTCCGATGAATTTTATATTACGACCGACGATGGCTCTTATGGACAAAAGGGTTTTGTCTCGGATGTTTTGAAAAATTTGATTGCCCAATTATCTAATTATCCAGTTGCTAATTTGGTCTATGCGATAGGTCCTGTACCGATGATGAAGATTGTTTCAGAAATTACGAAGCAACATAATTTAAAGACCATTGTCAGTTTAAATCCGATAATGGTCGACGGAACAGGCATGTGCGGTGCCTGTCGTGTGTCTATCGGAGATGTTACAAAATTTGCTTGCGTTGATGGCCCAGATTTTGACGGTCATCTTGTAAATTGGCAAGAACTTGTAAATCGACTTTCTGTTTTTAAGAAAGAAGAAAAAAAATCGTTAGATTGTTATTGCAAAACCACAGGATGCGTTGAGAGAGTATAGTGTATCATCACTTCATTACCTGTTAGCTAACGATACGTTGTAGAGTAATTCCTTTTGTGTCTTTTAAGTACTGCGATGGTGTTTTGTAATTTAATTTTTTGAGTCTTTTGTTTTGGTTGTAGTCGTCAACAAACTCCAAAAGTTTATTATTTAGATCAAA
>JBDRIG010000066.1:0-10095 GCA_043816185.1 Elusimicrobiota bacterium
CTTACCGGGGTTAAAGTCCGGTGTATATATTATACACCACTTTTGATCGTTTGAAAAGATCACAAAAGGTCTGCGCTTTTATGCGTTACTTTATGACCTCCCCGGAAGGAAGCTTGCTTTTCCATTATACCATTGCGGGCGATAGAGGCTGTCCGACAAATCGTAAAACAGTCATTTTTTTGTAAAATATAGCAGTATTTGGCAACTAATAGCAACAAACAACACATCATTTTTTTACTGACGCTGTGTCGTCGGTAAAGCGGAATAGGTTGTCGGACAGCCTCGATAGCGTGGCAATCTCGGTGTTAAAGACGAGATTGCTTCGAACTTCGCCTTAGCAATAACACCTTATTGCAATGAACATGAATATAAAATAGGTTGTCAGTAAATGAGCCACTTAGCGAAGTGGTGATATTGGAACCGATATTAATTATGTCGATTCATCTCGTCAAGGCAAGGCAAGGCAAGGCAAGGCAAGATAAATAACAGGTTATATATTGACTGCTCTTGTGTTAGTTTCGATATGTCGGAAAACTGCGATGGCTTGCCGCTTTGCGTCTTAATTTAATCAGTAACAAGGAGAGAGATTTTGTGGAGGTGTAATTTTTCGACGAAAGTCACTTAATTTATGAAAACAAAAAAGCAATCAGTAGAGAAATTTTCAAAAGAGGAAATCGATCTAATAGAGTTGGGTAAATTTTATTTTATTAGTGGGAAATACGACGAAGCAATTGAAATGTTCGAAAAGGTTGTAGAAATCAATCCAAAAAATTCCGATGCCTATTTTAATATGGGCGTAGTAAAAGAAGCAAACAATGACTTTGTTGGTGCCAAAAAAATGTATGAAAAAACACTGGAAATAGTATCCGACCATAAAACGGCGAGAGAGCATCTTAATAAATTAATCGGATTGTAATGAACATAAATAAAAAAACCGAGTACGATCGAATATTTGATTAAATTGATTATCATTCGGTTTTATTTGGTATGAGCGAAACGAATATGAAAGATCTTGAAAATAATGCAATTAAGGAAATATCAGAGATTCAAACGAAAGAAGAACTTGAAAAAATCCGATTAAAGTATTTAGGAAAAAAAGGAATCATAACTGAAAAATTGTCGGAACTTTCTGAATTGGCACTTTCTGAGAAAAAAACGTTCGGTAGAGAAATAAATATAGCCAAACAAAATATAACAAATGCAATTGAAAAACAACTCGCAGAAATAAATAAAAAAAATATTTCCTTTCAAGAAAATGTAATTGATATTACGCTTCCAGGCGAACCATTCAATTTTGGCAAATTTCACCCACTAACACAGATTATGGGTGAAATGAAAAATATCTTTATTAATCTTGGATTTGCTGTTGTAAGTGGCCCCGAAATCGAAACAGATTATTATAATTTTACCGCCCTAAATATTCCCAAAGATCATCCAGCGAGAGATTTGCAGGATACGTTTTATGTTAAAACTCGAGAATCAAAAAACTCAAGAACGCAAGAATTTTTACTGCGGACACATACTTCTCCTGTTCAAATAAGGGTGATGGAAAAGCAAAAGCCCCCCATAAGAATAATTGCCCCTGGAAAAGTTTATAGACACGAAGTTATTGATGCATCACATTCTTTTGTTTTCCATCAAATTGAAGGGCTTACTATTGATGAAGATGTAACATTTGTCGACTTAAAAGCAATACTTGAAACTTTTGTAAAAAAAATGTTTGGTAAAAATGTTTCGTCAAGATTTCGTCCTAGTTTTTTCCCTTTCACCGAACCATCTGCTGAGGTTGATATACAATGTTTAATCTGCAAAGGAAAGGGTTGTAGCGTATGTAAACAGCTTGGTTGGGTAGAGCTTTTAGGATGCGGAATGGTTCATCCAAAGGTGTTCGGATTTGTTGATTATGACACAAAAAAATATACAGGTTATGCGTTTGGAATAGGAATAGAACGAGTGGCGATGCTTAAATTAGGCATTGATAATATGAAACTTTTTTACGAAAACGACATGGAATTTTTAAGACAGTTTTAAGACAATAAGAAGTTCGTGATTACAATTCATTGTTTAACAATTATATGAGCGAATTGAGATGCGCAAGAATTAATCAAGTTTTGAAAGAGCGGATTTCTGAAATTTTAATGCGGTATTTTAGAGATGAGATCGGATTTACTACCATCACTGATGTTAAAGTAACGCCTGATTTACGTAATGCTGTTATTTATTATAGTGTTATTGGTAGCGACGATGAAAAGAAAAAAACTGCAAAATTATTGACAGCCGCTCGGTCCTTTATAAATGTTGAAATGGGGAAAAATCTGCACATAAAATATACGCCCGTCATAAAATTTGAGTATGATAATATTCCTGAAGGTGCGTCAAAAATATTTGAACTTCTTAACAAGATAGAGGAGGAAAAAATTGTTGAACATTCCGAAAAAATACAAGAGTTACCTTGCCGATCTAAAAAACATTATAGAAAATCCAAAAAATAAAAGATTTTTTATAGCAGGTCACCAAAGACCCGATGGTGATAGTATTGGTGGATGTCTTGCTGTTTATTCGCTTTTGCATCGTCTAAAAAAAAGTGTATTTTTGTACAGTTTTGACCCCGTTTTATCATACCTTTCGTTTCTTCCAAATTCTGAAAAAATAAAAAAAATAAAAAAGACCGACGACAAATTTGATGTGGCAATAATTTTAGAATGTTCAGAGTCTTCAAGATTAGGTAATATAATAAATCTTAAAAAACAATCGAAAATTACAGTAAGCATAGATCATCACGCATCTAAAAAAAACTGGGCGGATATAAATTGGGCAGATCAAAATTCATCTTCTGTTTCAGAGATGATTTTTTATATTTTTAAATTTTTAAACATGTCTATTACAAAAGAAGAAGCCGTTTCACTTTATACAGGGATTATTACTGACACGCATAAATTTACACAGACAAATACAAATTCCCAATCGCATATTGTTACTGCCGAACTTTTAAAGCATGGAATTAAACCGCAAGTTATTGAAAAAAATATTTACGGAACAAAATCACTAAATACACTTCATCTTATAGGAGCATTGTTAAAAAATATTAGAACTGACGATACGGGCAAAATTGCGTATATTCAGATTGCAAACGATGATTTTTGCCAAACAAAGACTACTTATGAAGATACTGATGGAATTATAAATTATGCTGGGATGATTCCTGGGGTGCTTGTATGGTTGCTTTTTAGGGAAATGCATTCGACCAATTGTCAGACGGGTGTCAGGGCAATAGAAAATCTCGTAAATGTAAGTTTTCGCTCGGTAAAAAATATTGATGTAAATAAAATTGCAGGTATTTTCGATGGCGGTGGTCACAAAAATGCTGCTGGATGTACGATTAAGGGAACAATGTCGAAAGCTATAAATGTTGTTCTTGCCATTATACAAAAGGAACTAAAAAATGTTGAGTGAAGCGAAATCTCGTCAAGAAAAAAATATTCTTTTGATAAATAAACCATCAGGAATTACCTCATACGATGTTATAAGAATACTCAAAAAAAAACTTCATCCCAAAAAAATAGGACATACTGGAACGCTTGATCCTTTGGCATCTGGACTTCTTATTATCCTGATTGACGATGCAACAAAACAATCGGAAAAGTTTATGGGTATGGGAAAGAGGTATCGCGTTGAAATGCAACTCGGAGTTCACACGAATACCGGAGATTTAGACGGTAAAATTATACAAAAATGTAATATTCCTGATTTAAACCGTGCAAAAATCGAAAAAGTTCTTAGAAAATTTGAAGGAAAAATAAAACAAATTCCACCAATTTATTCTGCAATAAAATACAAAGGGAAAAAACTTTACGAATATGCTCGTAGTGGGATAAAAGTCAAAATAAAACCGCGTATTGTTGAAATAAAAAAAATCAAATTAATAGGCTTTAACGGAGAAATAATTACCATGCGCGTTGATTGTTCCAAAGGTACATATATAAGAACATTAGTTGAGGACATCGCAAAAAAACTTAAGACAGCCGCTGCTGTTTGTTGCTTAATACGCGAGAAAATAGGAAATTATAGTATTAATAAAGCAATAAAATTGGAAGATCTATAAACCAAGCTTTCTCAAAATAATAAAATATTAAACGAAGGATAAGCGTAAATATTAAGACACGCAATAATACTGTTGATTAGAAGGAAGGATTGGGTGAAAAAGGAAATCGTTGCCATAGGAATGTTTGATGGCGTGCATCTCGGACATCAAAAAGTTCTTAAAATGCTTACAGATTATGCTTTGAAAAATGATTCTGAAAGTATTGTTTTAACTTTTGACAATATCCCAAAAAATCAATTAGGTGCGATTTCAACTTTAACTGAGAAGATTCGTTTAATAAAATTGTGTGGCATAACAAAGGTTAAGGTTTTATCGTTTAATAGAATTAAAAAGTTATCCGCTTTAAATTTTTTAAAATCATACTTAAAAAATTGTTTTTGTATAATTATTGGTTATGATTTTAGATTTGGTAAAAAAAGAATTGGCGATATTAAAACAATGAAAGATTTTTGTGAAGAAGTGATAGTCGTTAAGTCAGTTAAATATAAAAATAAAATAATCTCTTCTACGTTAATAAAAAAAGAACTGATTGCTGGAAAAATTGAAAGCGTTAATTGTTTACTTGGGAAAAATTATACTTTTGAAGGGAAGGTTATAAGAGGTTTGAAACTCGGGAAAAAACTTGGATTTCCGACGGCAAATTTGGCAGTAGAAAAAGAAAAAATACTTCCTGAAGGTGTTTTTATTTCAAAGACAAAAATTGGTAAAAAAGAATATTATTCCCTTACATACATAGGCAAAAAACATACGCTCGGTCTGTCCGCCAAAACAGTTGAGGTTCATATTATTGATTTTAATTGCCATTTATATGGTAAAAAAATTAGTGTTGAACTATTTTCAAAAATCAGAAACGACAAAAAGTTTCCTTCATTAGAAAAACTTGCCAAACAAATAAAAAGAGACTTAAAAATTACACGGAAATATTTTAATATATAGCCCGTCGCAGAGAATTAGATTTTATATAGCTTGATGCGATGTAATATTGGTATAAACAATTAAAATCGCGAATCGTAAAAAGTCATTGCAATCGTCCTTGTCCGCTATTGCGGGCGAAGCAGCGAGGCAATCTCGAACTTCAACTTCAATACCGAGATTGCCGCGAGTCCTGCGCGTAATACTCCGCAATGACAATCAAATATAAAGGACTGCTTGTAACACTACACCATGCTGTTCTTACTGGACATGTAAAAAATTTCAAAAATTTGATTTTTCAGTGTGCACTAATGCGAAGGATTATGGTAAAGTTTTTTGATAATCTCATAATAAAAACTATATGAAAAAAATTCTACTTGTTTTTGGAACACGACCCGAAGCGATAAAAATGATTCCTATTATAAAAGAGTTCGGAGTTCGGAGTTCGGAGTTAAAATATGTGTTACTGCACAACACAGAAAACTTCTCGATGAAGTATTAGATATTTTTCAAATAAAACCTGATTATGATTTAAACATAATGGAAGAAAATCAATCGCTTTTTCAAATTACGACTGCTGTGCTAAAACATCTTACACCAGTTCTTGAAAAAGAAAAACCTGATATGGTTTTGGTGCACGGCGATACAACAACCACCCTTGCGGCTGCCATTGCATCATATTATTTAAAAATTCCAGTTGGACATGTTGAAGCTGGTTTACGTTCTTACGATAAATTTAATCCGTATCCTGAAGAGATGAACCGACGTCTTACCGATGCTATTTGTGATACTTATTTTTGTCCAACATTAACAGCAAAAAAAGCACTTATTAGAGAAAACATAAATCTGAAAAATATTTTCATTACAGGAAACACAGTTATAGATGCATTATACACGATATTGCAAAAAAAGCATAAATTTCAAAACCCTACATTAAAAAAACTTTTTTCTACACTTCACGCCCAACGCTCTGCTCCATGCCTTTTAGTTACCGCACACCGTAGAGAAAATTTTGGAAAACCGATTAAAAACATATGCAATGCTATTAAAAAAATTTCTAAGGAATTTCCAAAATATAAAATTATTTATCCAGTTCATTTGAATCCAAACGTGAAAATTCCTGTTCATAAAATTCTTGGACATTTAAAAAATGTATATTTACTCCCATCGTTAAACTATTCTGATTTTGCCAATCTTATGAAAATTTCGTACTTGGTTTTAACGGATTCTGGCGGATTACAAGAGGAAGCACCATCTTTGGGAAAACCTGTATTTGTTATGAGAGATGTTACAGAAAGACCGGAAGCAATTGCATCAGGAACAGTAAAATTAGTCGGAACGAATGAAAAAGTAATTTTTAGAGAAGTAAAAAAACTTTTAATTGATAAAAGCGAGTATAATAAATTGGCTAAAAGCGTTAATCCTTACGGCGATGGTTTTGCTGCAAAAAGAATAGTAAATTTTATTAAGTATTATTTTGGTTTAAGCAATAAAAGACCCAAGGAGTTTTATGTCGAAACCAGAGAAATTCAGTAAGGGAAAACACATTTATACAAAGTGGAGAAAAAACATAAAGGAGGTAAAAACAATGTCCGAAGTAAACGAGCAAAAGCCAGTTCAGATGCAGATTGAACTTGATGAACAAACAGCACAAGGAAGTTATTCAAACCTTGCACTTATCACACATAATGACACGGAATTTGTTTTTGATTTTGTGTATGTTCAGCCGCAACAGCCAAAAGCAAAAGTACGTGCAAGAATAATTACAAGTCCTGCTCATGCGAAAAAATTTTTGCAAGCATTGGCAGATAATATAAAAAAATACGAGGATAAATTTGGAGCGGTGAAAATTTCTTCCGACATTGGGAAAGGAATGAATTTTGGAACTGCATAGGTATAATTTTTAGAAAAGATTTTTAAATTATTGCTTAAAGATGAAAATTGCTATTATTGGTAGTGGTGCAATGGGTACACTTTTTGCTGGACTTTTATCAAAAAGTGCCAACGATATATATCTTTTAACAAAAAATAAAAAAGCAGAAAAAACAATTAAAAAAAATGGAATAAAAATTTCTGGTATTACAAAAATAACTATCTCACATTCAAATCCAAAATTAAAAATAACATCCAATCCCATCGAAATATCCCAACCCGATCTTATAATAATTTTTGTGAAATCCTACGATACGGTTTTCGCTGTTGCATCAATAAAAAAAATGATGTGTAAAAATACGACTGTATTAACCATTCAAAATGGTCTCGGAAATTATGAGATACTTTCTAAATTTTTAAACAAAAAAAGAATTATAAGTGGGACAACATCGGAATCTTCAACTTTTATAAAACAAGGCAAGGTTATCCATACTGGTAGTGGAGAAACCATAATCGAAAAAAGTGGAAAAAATATATCAAAACAAATTGCTGATATTTTTAATGCGTGTGGAATAAAAACAATTTTGAGTGATAAAATTATCTCAGTAAAATGGTCAAAACTTGTCTTAAATTGTGCAATAAATCCTGTTGCGGCAATTTCTAATGTTAAAAATGGAGAAATAATTAAACGCAAAAATCTTTTTGAGACTGCTGTTGAATCTGGAAAAGAGGTTGTGTTAGTTGCAAAAAAACTGAAAATAAAAATTCTGTTTGACGATGTTGCGAAAAAAATCGAAGAAATATGTAGTGCGACATCGGAAAATACAAATTCAATGCTTGCTGATATTTTGTCAAAAAAAAAGACTGAAATTGATTTTTTAAACGGTACTGTTGTAAATATCGCAAAAAAATTAAAAATTCCAGTTCCTGTAAATAAAAGTTTATTTGAAATTATAAAAAAATATGATTATAGAGATTAAGGTTATAACAAATGCAAAGAAAAATGAAATAAAACGAGATGGAAATAAATACAAGGTTTATATTACAGCACCTGCTGTTGACGGAAAAGCAAATAAAAAACTTATAGAATTTCTTGCCGAATATTTTAAACTTAAAAAAAGTGATATATTTATAAAAAGAGGTGAAAAATCCCACTACAAAATTATCCAAATGCCGAAAGAGGCAGTAGGGGCTCCACAATGAGATTGTGTCATAACTCTACTTTTGGTCGTTGCGGGGCTTCCGAAGGAAGCCGTGGCAATCTCTTTCCAACGAGAAATGTTTTAAAGATTGTTCGCTTCGCTCGTAATGACACGCATTTTGCTATTGCGACACAGTCTCAATGACGACAAATCAAAATCGTTTATTTTATGTATCCAATACTTTTTAAGATAGGTTTCGTGAAAATTCATACATATGGTGTTTTTGTGGCACTTGGTTTTTTTATTGGATTTAAAATACTTTTGTTTTATAGCAAAAAATCATCTTTTTCGCTCGATTTAATAGAAAAACTAACTTTTTTAGTTTTTATATTTTCCTTAGTTGGTGCTCGTCTATTTTATGTTTTAATTTCTTGGCAGGAATTCGTAAACACTCCATTAGATATTTTTAAAATTTGGCACGGTGGACTTGTTTTTTGGGGTGGGTTTTTGGGTGGTGGCCTAACAGTTATAATTTTTTCAACAAAACACAAGATGGCTTTTTGGAAACTTGCCGATGTTTTTGCCGTTGCTTTAATTATAGGTCATGCTTTAGGTCGGATAGGATGTTTTTTTGCTGGATGTTGTTATGGAAGACAAACCGACTCATTTTTTGGAATTGTTTTTCCTGAAAACTGTCTTGCTCCAGAAGGAATAAAACTTATACCAGTACAACTCATTGGTTCCGTTTCTCTTTTTCTTCTATTTTTGTTTTTATTAATTTTTTGGAAAAGAAAAAGATTTGACGGTCAGATTTTTTTAATATATACTATCTCTTTCTCCTGTGGCAGATTTTTTATAGAATTTTTGCGTGATGATTTTAGAGGTAATACGATTTTAGGAGTTACACCAACGCAAATCGTTTCAGTTGTAATTTTCATAATAAGTATAACGATATGGAAAAAATTATATCAGACAAAGAAAAAATTCGCTTAGATAATTTTTTGAAAGAAAAATTTCCAAATTTTTCACGTGGCTATTTTCAGCGACTTGTAAAAAATGGATTTGTAAAAATTAATGAGAAGCACTCCGAATCTGGTCATAAAATTCGATTAGGAGATATTGTTGAAATCGAATTTGCTAGCAAAGAACAAAAAATACTTCCATTCCAAATTCCGCTTGAAATTATTTTTGAGGATGAAGACATAATAGTAATAAATAAGCAGCCCAATCTTGTTGTTCACCCCGCAGGATGCCACCAAACAGATACCCTTGTCAATGGACTTTTGTATTATTGGAATAATAAAATTTTTCCATTTCTTGTTCATCGACTTGATAAGGATACATCAGGCGTAATGATTGTTGCAAAAAATGAAACTACTAAACATAAATTATCAAAGCAATTCCAAAATCGTATTGTTGAAAAAAAATATCTTACAATAGTGAACGGAATAATAAAAGAGAATGACGGAATTATTGAAACTCCTCTCGGAAGGTCAAGAGAATTCAGGAGGAAGATAGTTGTAAACTCAGCGTCAAAAAGAATGTCAAAAACTTTTTTTAAGGTTATCGAACGATTTAAAGATACAACATACCTCGAAGTAAAGCCATATACTGGGCGAACACATCAGATAAGAGTGCATCTTGCATATATCGAGCATCCTGTTATTGGCGATTCTGAGTATGGCAAGGTTGCCATAGATGGTAAGGTCGTCCAGCTGTGGTGTGGCGAGAAATCGTCGGAAATAATAAAACGACAATTGCTTCATGCATCAAGCATAGAATTTATTCATCCTTCAACTAAAAAGAAAATAGAATTTTTTGCTCCACTTCCAAAAGATTTTCAGGAAATATTAAATTTTTGTATAGGAATTTGAATTTTGTGCTGATTGTATGAGTGTGGTCAGGATTGTTGAGTGAATTTTAATGATACTATCATGATACCGTTGAAAAAGTCAGTTGTAATTTCAGTTGGTATGCCTAAACAATATTTTCAAGCAACCACAAGGACAATAATTGTTAGTAACATTTACGGTTTTTCAAATATTTTTAAATTTTCGTTCTTTGAAT
>JBDRIG010000067.1:0-26112 GCA_043816185.1 Elusimicrobiota bacterium
TACACAGAAATCTTCCCAAGACAGCCCCCTCTGTTATAATGCCCACTGGGAGAATATAGCTCAATCAACATCAACATCACCAACCAGAGTTCTAAAACCTGAAACAGATAAAGAAAGAAATCTCAAACCAGTAACCGACAAAGACGATGCCACAGTAATAATAGAGTTCAGTAAAAAAGTGAAAGATGTAAAAGTATCTGTTGGTTCTGTTTTACTTGAGGGAAAATTAGCACAAGATTCAAAATCTTGGACAGGTAAATTAACAGCAGAAAATATGAGAGTCACTGGTTATGGTAACAAGAGTTTAATCATAGAAGCAAAAGATTTGATTGATCAAGAGTTAGACGGTAATCCTCAAACGGTTGCAAGATGTAATCCCGACACATGCAAGAAGGAGGGTTACGAACAAAGTGCTGATACCATTCACAGCTTCACAATAAACCCTGCACCATTCAGTGTAACAGTAACTCCACCAATGCAAACCATACCAAAAGGAAAAACAAAGGAACACACTATAACAATAACAAATATGTCTAAATTGGAAGATACATTCAAGGTAAGCACAATCAGTGATGGCACTCCTGGTTGGAGTGTTAGTGGAGCAAGTAAGAACAATGTAAAAGTAGCTGGAAATGGCGGTACGGAGACAGGCGGTACCGAGAATGTAACTTTCAAAGTAACAAACAGTAATGCAATAGCAAACATAAAGATAAGAGTATCGGTGACAGCACGTGGAATGACCAAAATAGCAGAGAATCTTGGAACAGATGCTGATGGATGGGTGAGTGATATGCCTGACGACACATATTCAATATCATCGCCAGTATATCCAGGTAAATGGTTGTATGATAGTGAATCTAAAATAGGATTACTATCTAATGGCTGGACGTTGGGATTAGGATATTTTCTTGGCAATAAATCTATTGCAACTTGTGTAGTGAGTGAGGATTTAACAATACTAAATGAACCAGAAAGAACGATAAATGATTTGAAACTACTGATCATTGGCTCAGCAGGGCTAATAGGATTGGACACTTCACCGTCATTCAAACAAAAGTTAGCAGATTATGTAGCACAAGGTGGCACAGTAATATGTTTTACTCAACAACATGGATATGAATTTAGTGCTCTTCCCGTACCCAACATCTCAACAACTACGCCGAACACCCAAACAACCACACCGAACATCTCAGGTTACGGCTGGAGCGAGGATCAAAATTGCCAATCGAATAGTATGTATATAAATGAGATATCGGCGATATTCAACGGACAACGGAGAACAGATTTGGATGTGGCGGTAGATGGATATTTTACAAACTGGCCTCAAGATGCGAAGGTGCTTTTAAGACGAACTAAAAACAATATGCCAGCAATGATAGAGTATGATTATTGGCAGGGACAGGGCGGTGCGGCTGGCGAAGGCGACGGCGGTGCGGCTGGCGAGGGTGAAGGCGGTGCGGGAGCGGGTGAAACAAAGCATGGCAAAATAATAGCCACCACGCTTTATACAGATTGGCGATACGGTGCGGGCGGGCTGACGGGGGACGAAAATATACTTATTGAAAATATGATCAAATATGCACTTGCTCCAACAACACCAGCGACACAATGTTTGGTACGTTCTCAACCATCATCGGATTTAAGTTTTTCAGTACAAAGTTCTGGTGATGTGTTGTTGGACGGACAAGATGCGATATTTACGATACTTATAAATAACCCAACGAGTACCAACAGAACCATACGAATAGAACGCGATTGGACACACGTAGATAGTTGTAGAATTGGTGTATATACAGTGCCAGCAAATTCACTTTTAACAATACCATATACAGTAAAAAATGTTCGTGATATATATTGTACAAATATGTGGCGACTTTGGGTATATTTTTACGATGAGCATAATAGTTGCATCATTAGATCTATTGGTGGTGATATATCTGCAGCAAATTGTAAAATGAAGGTAACAACAGATAAGAGCGAATACCGTTATAATGATCAAGTAAAAATAGATACAGAATTAACAAACCTAAATAATGTAAATTATAAAGCAGTAGTAACCGTAAAAATAACAGATTCAAAAAACAATATGGTATTTAGTTCATCTCAAACAATTGTAATTACGACGACAACATATAATCAAACGTTTTATCTTACAATGCCAAATACGGTAATTGCAGGATCATATTTAGTAAATTATGAGGTAAACAACCGTGGAGAAAAAATAGGTGCTGGTTCAGCATATTTTAATATTCTAGAGACTAAATTGTTAACCAAATTGGAAACAATGCCTGTAGCATTTAATGTCGATAATAATCCAATTACATTTAATATATCAAATACAGGAGTAACGAGTGTACTATCAACAAGTTTAACTACAACCCTTATTAATCCTGAAGGTATTGAAATATACACAGACAGTAAGAATTTTGAATTTATTGATGTAGGGCAGAATATTAGGACTGATTTTAATGTTCCAATAAATGAAACAAGAGTTGGAATATATAAATTAAAATATGTTACCAAATATGATAATGAAAAAATTATTGGCGAGTTACTTATTCCTTGTTCAGTTACAGCAGATTTAACTTTTGACCAGACAGAATATTATAAAAGGGATAGTATGAATTTATGTTTGAAGTTGATAAATAATGGTAGGATTTCAATTAATCCACTAATAGTTGCAATATCTATTCCCGATGCTAATTTTAGTAGTACTCAAACTGTTTCATTGGCTGCCAATGAAAGCAAAATTGTGACAAGTAGTTTAATTTTGCCTAGTACAATCACTCAAGGACAACATAATGTAGAAGTAAAATTATCATTAGCAAACTCATTAATAAAGACCTACTATTTTACCGTACCAGATCCAAAAATTAGTATTAGTTTGGATAAATTAAAATATGGCACTAGTGAAATATGTAAAGTAGTCTTAGCCAATCTTAGTAGACCAGAAATACAATTTAACTACACCATGAATATCAAAGGGCAGGACGGTACTGTATATTATGAAAAATCTGGCTTAACCGACGCTATTCAACCTTATAGTAAAAGTAATATTGATTTTAGTATACCAGAGAATTTAACAACTGGCTGGTATCGTTTTTCTGTAGTATATAACGAATTAGGAAGTGAGAAAAAAGGTTTTTGTGAAAAATACATCGAAGTAAATAGTTTACAAACAACACTTGATGTTACTACTAATAAAAATGTGTATAATATTGACGACAATGTAAAAATAAAGACGGACATTACCAATTCAGGTAGGAAAATAGACAATGCCAATTTGAATATTAAGGTATACAGCAATAATGTTGGGTGGACGACATACGCAGATATTGATTGTGTTTCATCAATGGCACAAGACGGTAATTATGTTTGGTTTGGCAGTGGTTTGCATAGTGGTGGCAAGGGAATATACAAATATAATAAAGTGAACGATAACTGGCAGATATATACCACAACCAATAGCGGACTGGTAAATAATAATATTAGTTCGCTATCAGTAGACGGTAATTATCTCTGGATTGGCACATTCAATGGTATAAGTAGATACGATAAAACAAATGATACTTGGCAGACATATAATACAACCACAACATCTAATGGATTAGCAGGCGACGATATTATTTCAATAGCCATAGACGGTGATTATGTTTGGTTTGGAGTTTGGAACGGTGGTGTAAGCAGATACGATAAAATAAACGATACTTGGCAGACGTATAATGCAATCAACAGTGGTATAGTTGTTGATGGCGTATTTTCAATAATCGTAGACGGTAATTATGTTTGGTTTGGCGGCAGCGGTGGTGGTGGAGATAATTGTGGTAGCAATGGTGTAAGCAGATACGATAAAATAAACGACACTTGGCAGACGTATAATGCAGAAAATAGTGGAATAGCGGGTAACAGCATTACATCGCTATCAGTAGACGGTAATTATATTTGGTTTGGCACTCGTGGGTATGGTGCAAGTAGATATGATAAAGCAAACGATGCCTGGCAAACATACAATACAGAAAATAGTGGAATAGCGGGTAACAACATTACATCGCTATCAGTAGACGGTAATTATGTTTGGTTTGGCAGTGAATCTAGTTGGGGTGGAGGCGGTGGCAATAATGGTGTAAGCAAATACGATAAAATAAACGATACTTGGCAAACATACAATGCAGAAAATAGTGGACTACCAGCCAATAGTGTTTTCTCAATAATGGCAGACGGAGAAAAATATGTTTGGTTTGGTACATATAGTGGTGGAGTAAGCAGATATGACAAAACAACGGAGTGGAAAACATTTCATACATTGTTAGACCGGGGTGTTGTATCAATAGCAGTAGATGGCGACAACGTTTGGTTTAGTGGTGATTGGTTTAGCAGTAAGTCATCGCCATCGGGTGGTATGTGCAAGTACGATAAAATAAACGACACTTGGCGATCTTATACTACATCTGATACTGGCACAACAAGTAGCAATATTACATCGATGGCAATAGACGGTGATTATATTTGGTTTGGCAGCGGGCGTTGGGATGATACTAATGGTATATATAGATACAATAAAACAAACAACACTTGGAAAACATACAATACAGCCAACAGTGGGCTAACAAACAACATTGTTACATCGGTAGCGGTGGATGGCGATTATATTTGGTTTAGTGGCGAATCTGATGTGGATGGTAATGGTGGCGGTGTATATAGATATAATAAAATAAACGACACTTGGCAAATATACAATACAACCAATAGTGGGTTGGTAAGCAATAATATTAATTCACTATCAATAGACGATAACTACCTCTGGGTCGGAACTCGATGCAATGGCGTAAGTAGATATAATAAAATAAATGATACTTGGCAAACATACAATACAGAAAATAGTGGAATAGCGAATAACAATATTACATCAATATTGATAGACGGCGATTGTGTTTGGTTTGGTAGTTCTAATTGGGGCAGTAGTGGCGTAAGCAGATACAATAAATCAAGTAATACTTGGCAGACGTATAACACAACCAATAGTGGGTTGGTAGGCAATGATATTAATTCACTATCGGCAGACGATAATTATCTTTGGATCGGGACTTACGATGGCGTGAGCAGATATAATAAAATAAACAACACTTGGCAAACATATATTATACCCAACACTGGTATAATGAACAATTCTATTACATCGCTATTAGTGGACGATGATTATGTTTGGTTTGGAGGAAGTGCTGGTGATATAAGTAGACTGCAAAGCAAAAAATGCGTCTGGGCAAAGAAGACACCGGTAAATATAACAAATTTTGCGAGCATAGATACAGATATTAGACAATTAAATGAGACGGGTAAATTTAGTATTCAATCTAGACTCATATCGAGTTTGGGTCAGGTAATCGCCGAAGATAGAAATAGTTTTTACATTACAAATTCAGATATTTATTTGACTTTTAAGACGGACAAAAACGCATACTATCCAGGCGAGCAAATAAATATAACGGGAGAAGTGGTAAACAATACAGAACTACTCGACGAAAATAATCTTACGCTAACACTTACCAAAAATGGCAATCCAGTTTTCACCGAGATATTCGACTTGCAGGCAGGTTCCTCCAAAACTTTCACTACTCAAGTGGTTGCAGATGGTTCCTTTACATTAGAGGGTAAAATAAAAGATATGGTAATAAAAGATTATATTTTAGTAGAATCGCCTAAAGTAAATATGTCCTTTACTGGTCCAGATATTGTTAATTATGCTGAGCCATTTACTCTCTCAACTTTTTTGGAAAATAAAGGTTATCGACCTATCAATGTGTCGGTTAATTTTACCAATAATATTTCAACCATTACACTAAAAGGCGGTGAATCAAAAGTTATTCAGAGTACTTTTAGCATAACTAACGATACTATTTTCAGCGTAGTTTTAACTGGCGATGTTAAAAAAACAACTCAGAAATTGGTTAAGTTGGGCGTGGTTCCAAGTATTGCATTATTGCCAGACCCCATTTATCCAGAGGGAACAGTAGAAGTGCCGTTTACTGTCGGTAACACAGGTAGTATGAACTTAATTATGAGCATTGATTTTAATATCAACGGTACGACGATAACAAAGGTATGTACGGTTTGTGCCAATTCCAATATATCAAATAGTCTGGTATTGGAAAATTTGGTAGCAGGTGAGCATATGCTAAATTATAAATCAAATTTAATTTCTGGGAGTGCGTTGGTAAAAGTGGGAAAATATAATATTGTTGCCATAACAAGTATGGAGATTGGTGAAAAAACTGAAAACAAAATACCCATTTTGGTTGATATAAAAAATACAGGTAGTAATGATTTTACTGGTATGATTAGTTTGGATACGGATTTTTACCGTGTAGAAGAAGAAATAACGCTTGCGACATCGCAAGAAAAACAATTGATATTAAATATTCCTTTTGTAGATAATGTTTCAGCTGGAACATATAAAACGACGGTAGAAATATCATACAATGATGATGTCATTTGTAGAAAAAGAAAAAATATTGTGTTGGATTCGAAGTTTTGTATAACAAATGTGGATACTGCTTCTACATACATCATTGGCAATATAGGCAGTGTAACTGTGAGGGTAAAAAACACGGGACCAGCACAAGGATTTTGTGATGTACGACTGAATATAGGCGATATAATCAATCAAAACAAACGTTTATACTTAGAATTAGATGAGGAGAAAGAAATACCTTTTAATTTTACTATTCCCGATGATTTAGAAGAGAAAGATTATGTATGCTCCATAAGTGTATTAAGCGAAAATGATACAAAACTCGATGATGCGAAACTTGACAATACGAAACTTGTGGAAAAAATAATCCCTATACATATCCATGGTTATAAATTGGATTCCGTCGCCACGTTCGATAAATTGTTGTACAATAGTGTGGAGACGGCACAATTAACGCTTGATGTGTTCAGCAAAAATGCGCTTGCGCCAAAAGTATTTTTACAGATTATTTGTGATACATTTACTATCACTACCGATACGTTTACAATAACCACCGAGCATACAGTGTTGCAATTTAATATACCAGTACCCAACGAAGATTTTGTAAGTAAAAAAGTATTCTGGGGTTTTTATTTGGAAACAGGTAGAGCATTATATTTGTCGACCATTTATATGAATCAAAAACAAAAAGAAATATCATACTACCTTGATAAACAAATATACAATGTCGGCGAGCAGGTTATCGCTACAATTACTCCCAATACAACGGGCGAATTTTTAATTACTGCGCCTGCATATAGCCAAAGTTTAATTCTAACAACTACCGATCAATTCAACATTACATTTAATTTACCGTCGGCTATGAAGTCCGGAACATATTATGTGAATAGTAGTTTTGTGCCCGCTTCGCAACCTCAAACTAAGATTGATACAGAGTATCCGTTTGATGTCGTTGGCTGTTCGGTAAAGATAAAAGAATGTGTGCTGGATAAGACAACATATATCCAAAAACAACCGTTCAAAATAAAATTCAAACTCGAATCAACAAGTGTTCTCAATAATATTCTTTTTAAAGGATGGCTAAAATGTAATCAGGAATATCGAGAATGTGTTAGCACATACACGAATATTGTCGGTGGGGAAAATATTTATGAATTCACGGGGAGTATACCTGCTGAAGCACAGAATAACGTTCAACTTATTTATGGGTATTACTTAGATGGCGAGGATGGAATACTTCTTGCTAGCGGCGGACGAACTTTTGTTGTTGAACCGTTAATAATTATTCCGCTTACGACTAAAATGCTAAATCCCAAAAACAAAAAAATTATAAATAATATCACAACCATTTCCAATAATATAACAAGCAGCACCGAAGTAACAAAAATTGAATTTTATATAGACAATAATTTAGGTACAACTTTGGATGATCTATACGAACTGCAAACAACATATTACTGGGAACTTAATACAAGAACTATTCCAGATGGTGTGCACACAATTAAAACAATAGTAAACAACAAGGCATTTGAATCTGCTTATGACCAGATAGAAGTTATTATCGATAACACCAAACCAACAATAATGGCAAACATAGGTAAAACGGTTGGAGAGCGATATGTGAGTAATCTAAGTGCAAAAACAATAAACTATACGACAACAGATAATCTTGATCCTGCGGCAGTTTGTAATGCGTATTTAACCAATTTGGAAAAAGGAACAAAAGTTCCAGTAGTCGATGGGGCAAAAATTGATTCCGTCGACGATGGTTTTTGGACGCTAACGGTTGAAGCGACTGATTGGGCTGGCAATTATCTATCGTTTACAACAGCAAAATTCGAAGTCACTACATTAGACATGAAGTTGTCCAAAATAACCCCAGCCCGTGGCTATAATAATAGAGCGTTAAATGTAATAAGTATTTTTGGGTCAGGATTTATTAACGGCTGTCAGATAAGATTGGTCAAATTAGGGCAGGCAGATATTATTGGTAGTAATACCGTCATTACAAACTCAGGACAGATTGGTTGTGGTTTTGATTTAACTGGGAAGATGACGGGTTTGTGGGATGTTATTATTGAAACTGGTTCTGTAAACAGCGTACTTAAAAACGGATTTGAAATAAGGTTGCCAGTGTCAGTAACTCAATTTATTAATTCGAGGGAAAATGCAAAAATAATTTTGCAAAACGAGATATTGTATGCGGGAGTAGAAATTCTTGCGGATACATTTGCCGATGCAGTAAACATGACAATATCAACTACGACAGTGTCATCGCCAGATCATCCAACAATAAAAACCGTTGACACAATAACGCCAATAGAAATAACAAACGACAAGGGTTATCAGCCATCAAAAGAAATAACAATAACAATGATATTTGACAGCGGTGGTGTGGTTGGTTTTGACAAATCAAAATTTGTAATAGGCAGGTATGATGAAATCAACGAACGATGGGTTGCGTTGTCATCGATACTATATTCGAGCGAAAACAAGATTGTTAGTAAAACAAATCATTTGTCAAAATTTGCAATTTTGCAACTTGTTCCTGCTACCAATTTATCGTCGGTAAAAGCGTATCCTAATCCATATAAGCCCAAACAGCATCCAAATATTACCATCGACAATCTTACTGAAACTGCGGATATAAATATATACACGATTGCTGGTGAACTCGTAAAAAAACTTGATTATTCTTCGAAAGACGGTAGGATAATCTGGGACGGTAAAAACGATAGTGGCTATGATGTAGCAAGTGGAATATATTTTGTGTTGATAAACAGTTCAGAGGGTAAAAAGGTTGTAAAGTTAGCAGTCGTGCGATAAATGAAATCATGAAAAGTCATTGTGAGAACTTTTGTCGTCATTGAGACTGTGTCACAATAGCAAAATGTGTACCATTGCGAGGGCGAATGAAATGAGCGAAGCGAAGCAATCTCGATTTGTCACGTCCTGTGATTGTGCAAGTGTGCTATATAGCGAGAAACAAAATACAAATTACGAATTCTGAACCACGATTCACGAGATACAAAATCTGGGGGAGGGTAAAAATATGGTAAAGATATTGAGTATCTTTTGTGTTAAAATTTTGACGGTTGCGTTGGTGGTTGTATTAGCGTTGTTGATGATGGATATCTCTTCAAATTTGGTCTGGGCGACGATTGAATCGACGGTTGAATCACCGACCGAATCGGTGTCGGCGAAAGCAAAAGCAAAGGACAAAAAAGCAGAGCAGAACGATCGAGTAAAAGCGATATTTACGCTTGGCAAAAGTACATCAACATTAGAAGAAAACAGAATAACACTTGAAGAACTTCTCGAAAAAGATGAGAATAAATTTTGTCGTGAAGCATCTGCAATATCGTTAGGTAATTTGGGCGATAAAAAAGCAATGCCGAAACTTAAGCAAGCACTTAAAGATAAATCAGGCAATGTCAGAATGCGTGCCGTGTGGGCATTAGCAAAGCTCGGTGATAAATCAGGAAAACAAATTGCACTTGAGACGATAAAAGGACAAGATGTGACAGCACAATTACTTTCAGTTGATGCATTAGACGCAATCGGTGACAAAGATGTAATACCAGAACTAAAAAAGAATCTTGAAAGCAAAAATGTATGGACAAGAATACACAGTAAATTAACAATAAAACGACTTGAAATTCAAGGATTGTCTGAACAAGAAAAATTAAATTTTCTTAAAGAGACACTTAAAGACGAGCAATTCGAGGTTAATCAGTGGGCTGCGAAGGAATTGGCAAAAATAGGTACACCAGAAGCAATAACAATACTTAATGAGACGGCGAAAGATACAAAAATTGCAGGTAGTTATTCGGCGAAAAAGATTTTAATGAGATTGGAACAGGAACAGAAAAAACAAGTACAAGAGCAAGGAAAATAAGTGCGAATGTCAAAAACCCTTGCAGTCTTGTATGAAATCCAATTGTTCAGTAGGAACAAAATATCGGTAGAAAAAAACCACAGACAAATCAAAAATTCCGTTAGGAATGACATATTGGTAGACCGGTGTCTCGAACTTCAACTTCAACACAGAGATTGTAAAGTATTACACGCAGCACTACACCATGCTATCACTACTGAACATGTAAAGAATTTCAAAATTTGATTTTTCAACATATATTCAAATATCGTGAATTACAGATGTTCGGAAACCGCAAAGTATGAGTTGAAAACCACAAATCACGAGCTCGAAATCATACTCTCGTATGTCCGAATATATAAATAAAAAATGAAAAAATTGAAACTAATCTTGTTTGTTAATTTACTAATTTGTCAATCCATTAGTTTACTTTTCGGATTTACTTATCCTGATATTTGTGGCATTCCCGATTTTTTGCTTTCTGGTTATCAAAGAGGTTTAGGTGATATCGCTAATGGTTTTGGAGCACGCTCGCTTTCTATGGGTTCTACTGGCATAACATCGTCGGACGAACCTTCGACGTTGCTTCTAAATCCAGCAGGGCTGTCAACACTTGATTTAAAAATGCTTTCTTTTGGTTTTGGATTGGCTAACGTTACTGAAAGGGTTGACACAATTTCACAGGATATTCCGTTCTATAATTTCCAAAATTATTTTCATTTTAACAATATAGCAATTACATATCCATTATCAAATATTCATTTCGGATTTGGTTTTTTTCCGGTGTCCAATTTTCAATATAAACATAAAAAATATTATTATTCTAACGGTAAAGCAACAGGTTTTAAAAAAATTATATCGGAAGGAATTGTTTATTCTGTAACACCAGCGATATCCTTCAAAACAAATTTTATAGCAGTAGGATTTGTCTATAATTCATATTTAGGCGATACTGCTTTTGAAATAAAAGATGTGATATATGCAACAAAATTTATTCCAGAAATATCGACGAAAACTGTTTTGGGTTCAAATTTTAGTGGTGGGCAAATAAGCGTTGGTAGCATTATTTTTATTAAACAAAATGCAAGATTGGGTTTCGTTTTTAAGCCATCATTTAATATCAATAACAAATACGAAACAATTGGCTCGACAATAGCCACTACTGGCAAAATAAAATACAATTATCCGTTTGAAATAGATATTGGATTAGCATATTTTTTTGATAATAAAAGTAAAAACAAAGTACTGATCGATTTTCTTATAAAAAAGTTGGCTTCTTTCGAAGTTGGTGGAGAAAAAATATCAGAATTTAGAAATTTTAGCGAACTTCACGTAGGCGTAGAGCATGGCATATCGCAAAATTTTCTTTTAAGATACGGTTTTTATTATCAGCCATATTATGCCGCTAAAGAGTTTGAAAAAGTTTTTATAACTGCTGGTTGTGGTTTTAATCTTTCCACTATTTTATCTATTGATGTGGCAGGCGAATACGGAAAAAGGGATTACAGATTTATTGATTCTGAGGAAAAATTCTGGGATGTAGACCAGCGAATAGATGAAAGTATAAAACGAATCGTTGTTCAGGGGAAGATAAAATGGTAGAATTTACGACGCAATTTCTAAAAAATTTGCTGCTTTAATAAGGTACGTATGATTGACATTTCGGTACAAATTATATAAAATTACCGCATGGCTAACATTATTCCGTTTCGTGCAGTAAAATATAATAAAAAAAATATCTCCAGCTTAATCTGCCCACCTTACGACATAATATCACCTGCAGAAAAAAAGTTGTATTTAAAAAAAAATCTTTACAATGCTGTAAGAATAGAACTACCTGAAGACTACTATTCTGCTAAAAAAAACTTTGATTTATGGAAGGCGAAAAAAGTTTTAATCAGAGATTTATCACCATCGTTTTATATTTATGAACAAAGTTTTAAATTAGAAGGGAAAAAATATATCCGAAGTGGTTTTTTTGCACTTCTTAAAACCGAACAATTTGGTAAGAATATTTTTCCCCATGAAAAAACCCTCTCAAAACCAAAGCAAGATCGCTTTAACCTCATCAAGATATCAAAAATAAACACTAGTCCCATTTTTTGCCTTTTTTCGGATAGAAAAAAAATGTTTTCAAAAATCACCGAAAAAATAAAAAAACAAACCCCTAATGAATTTGCCAAATTTTCAGACATCTCAGAAAAAATGTGGACTATTTCCGACGAAAAAACAATAAATTTTCTTAAAGATATTCTTAAAAACAATAAAATATTAATTGCCGATGGTCATCATAGATATGAAACATTTTTTGAATTTACAAAAGGTGGTTATGTTTTAACATTTTTATGCCCGTTTGAGAGCAAAGGTTTATTGGTATTGCCAACACATCGCTTGGTAAAAGAATGGACGGAAAAAGATACTGAAAAATTGAAAGAATTTTTTTGTACCAGCAAAAAATGTGATTTTAAATTTTACATCAACGGTAAATCGTATTATCTTAAAACCCCGAAAAAATATAAAGGTTTTCCAATCGAGTTTCTGCATTCAGTAATTCTTGAAAATAAAAAAGTCGAATACACCAAAAACGAAAATTGTGCCTTGCAATCTGTTGATAAGGGAGATTTTTCGGCTTGTGTTATCTTAAAATCGCTCTCGATTGATACACTGAAATCTGTTATTAAAAAAAGAAAACTTCTTCCGCCGAAATCGACATATTTTTATCCAAAGGTCTCGACGGGATTTGTGTTTAATGAGATAACCGCTCGGGAATAAGTTTCTTTGAGACGCTCGTCAGAACTCGCTCTGCAATTTGCTCCTGGAACAAATAAGTCGCAAATTGAGGCTCTGCAGAAACTTTTCCCTCGCTCTGCGATGATATAAGGTGAAAGGCATTAAAAGGGGGCGCTCGGGAATAAGTTTCTTTGAGACGCTCGTCAAGTAGGTCTTGTTGAAAAAAAAGAAGCCCACTGAAATTATGAAATTATTTTTACGATCGTCGCTAACAAAATTATATTATCGTTTTTTTATTATATCTTTATGCTTGATATGTCTACTATTTTTATTCTGTGTTACTGCTAATAAAAAAGTCTATGCCGAGAAAAATAATGCTCAATCTTTTTCCAGAGTAATTCAAGGTCTAACAAAAAAACTGAACAATACTATTAAATCCGATAGAATGACACGCTTGGCTGTGTTAATTTTTGTTCCAACTAAAAATACCATAGAAGCAAAAAATAATGAGTTTGGTGAATATTTTTCTGAATCGCTTATCAGTGCTTTGAGTGCGAATCAACAAAAATTTAAACTTTTTGAAAGAAAACGACTCAATCTTATTTTGGAAGAAAATCGCTTGAGTTTAAGCGGTTTAATCGACGAAAATGAGGCAAAAAAAATAGGAGAGCTGGCACCAATAGATGTTATTCTTTCAGGTACTTACACCAAATTAAAGGATTATATTGATATAAATAGTCGGTTGATTGATGTAGTTACGGGAGAAATCCTGCTATCCTATTTAGGTCGAATAGAATTAACTGCTGATATAAATATCCTCTTTGAAGAAAAAGATAAAGAATCTACTAAAAAAGAACCTACGCAAAAAGATCCATACATTCAGAAACAAGAAAGAATAAATTTACTGCTTAGCGATCTTTCTACTCCAGATAAAATTCAGGCTTTGGTGAAAGAAGCTATAAATATTCCATTTGACACGAAATGCGGTAAGGTTCATTTCACCATTATGTCTCATTTTGAAAAATATCAAATTGAAAGTCTTGAGTATAAAGCATTTCTCGTGAAAGAGGTGGACAATATTTCTTTCCCTTCCAGAGATTGGAGATCTGGAGAAGTATTAAAATACCTTGCGAAAGATAATGTAATCGATCAGCAAGAGTGGGAATTTGGACTAAGTATCATAAAAAAACTCGAATCTCACAATATATCAAGTCATCTTTCTACCCTGTTTAATGTAGAGCCGCCACCTGTAGATTTAAAAGAAACTTACGAACGCATTGATCAATATTTTTTGTTGGTTAGAAATAAAAATATTGGTTTACCAATACCCATCGATTTTAATACTGGATTTTTTGGAATATTAAAAGGTTTCAAGGATAACAAAGTTTTAATATATTGTTATTCAAAGTACAAACAGGATTTAAATCTTGATGCGGCAACAACCGATAGCATCAATAGTTTTTTATTGGATATGTATTTCCAAGAGAAAGATTTAGTCCAAAAAGAAAAAATTCTCGACTGGATTTGTGAATTTTTTAATCAGCGAAATCCTGACGAAAAATTAGCCGATGACATATTTACATTCGCTAGTCGTTTTGAGATCACTGACTATATGGAGAAAAATCCAGAAAAGATGGCTGAAATACCAGCGAGCCACTTTAAGAAACTGATCGAATTGTGTAAAGTTCAATTCTCCAAATCTTTGCCTTTCACGAAATTTCTGAATCAGAAAGAAGAGCGTGTTAATTTTTGCATGGAAAACAACATAGATTGCCATGGATTCATTCCCACCATCGATGAATGTATAAAAATGTTATCTTCCACTAATGAATATGAACGGATGAGTGGGATTGAAATATTAGAAAAAATGAAAGAAAAAGCAAAAAAAGCTGAGGAAGCAGTTATAAATGTTCTTAAAACAGAAGGAGATCTCCATAGGCATGCAATAATAATTCTTGGGAATATCAAAACAACATATCCAAAAGCATTAGAATTATTAATTGATTCCCTCGGAAGTTTTGATACGGGCGTACCGGATATGGCAATTGAGTCTTTAGCAAAAATAGGTGAACCTGCTATTCCTTATCTGATTAAAAACCTTAACAGCCGAGATGAAAGTCTTATCCAATGGAGGATAGCTGTTGTACTTGGTATGATTGGACCAGCAGCAAAAAGTGCACAGCCAGCTTTGAAAAAACTATTGGAATCTCCGAGCAGAAAAGTCCAAATCGAAGCCGAGAAAGCATTAGAAAAAATCGTGAAGTAAGAACAAAAATTTTAATATCTGTATTTTAATTCGATGCTTACTACATAAATTAAAAACAACTCAAGAGGTTAAGAGACTGTGTCGCAATAACAAAATGTGTGTCATTCAGACTGTGTCGCAATGAGCTAAAAAATTGCATTTTTATAGAAGATAGCAACTGATGGTAAAATATGGTATTGCAATCCTAGATGGTAAAAGATGGATTGTGACACAGTCTGAAAGACGGGCAAGGTGTGTAATATCGCACGAATAAATTTGTGTCTACAACCACCTATCGTAATAATCACGGCTCCATAACAATATAAAACACAAAATAAGCCTTGACAATTTCTCATTTTTTCGTCATACTCATGGTGAAATTAGGGTATTGGTGGGGAAATAACAATATGCTCAAATTAATTAGAAAATTAATTAAAAAAAGTAGAGGTGTTACCTTAGTTGAGTTATTATTGGCTGTTACGATAATGAGTATCAGCGTTGTGGCGGTTGTCTATTCTCTAAGTAGATTTTCAAGAGCAACCGTTTTTTGTAAAAATATTAAATCTGCTGAAAATTTATGCAGGGATTTAATAGGAGAGATTAGAGTTAAAAAATTTGATGAATATGATAGAAAATTTAGTTATCCATTAGGACCAGAAAGCGGCGAAGCACTTCCTCGAGTAAAGTTCGATGATGTGGACGATTACAATGGATTGATTGATTCTCCCGTTGCAGATGTAGCTGGAAATAATATAGAAGGATTTGCTCATTTTAAGCGAACAGTTGAAGTTTGTTATGTCGATGGAAACTTTGTAAAAGTAACTTGTGGGGTTACAACTCCTTTTAAGTTGATTAAAGTAAGTGTAAAATGGTGGCAAAGTATAGGTACTAGGGAAGAAAAAGTGGTTTCTCTATCTTTTGTTAAAGCCAAAGATGTAACCGTTGGTGTTGTTGAGTGGAACTATGTTCTTTTTACGAGTAATGATAATCTAAGCACGACTAATTCTGCGATTACTGGCAATATTCATTCTAATAAAAATGTTACCCTAACTGGATGTAATGTTCCAGATAATATAACGGCTGTTGGTACTATATCACCTATATCAATACCGGGAGGTGGTGGTAGGCAAGCGGGTGCCCAAGCAGTTGCTTTACCTGCTATAACCTATCCTGAGGTTTTACTACCACAGGAACCAAATTTAACAATGCAGGAACCAGTTTTACCACAGGCACCAAATTTAAACTTATGCGAGTTAAAAGTACCTGAACTTGCCAGCCCTCCTTTTGAAATAAATCTCCAATACTATAAAAATTTAGCCATAGCTAACAACACGTATTACGCTGGGAATATCAATTATACGACGCCTGGGTGTAGTGTGCTTGCTGGTGGTACCATCAACAATGTAATTTATGCGACTGGCAATATTACCATTGGTAAGGGGGGGGGTGGAGATCCACAAACAAACATTATTATTACAGCAAATGGTGCTATAATTGCCGAAGGAAATATTACAAGATGGAATAATTCTTGCACGGTTACCGCCCCTTATCCTCGACAACTAAATGTCGCCACAGGAAAATATCATACAGGTTTGTTGGCAAAAAATGACATAATTTTAAATCACAATACCACATTAAAAGGAACCTTTTTTGCATTAAGGGATATAAATTTTTCCCCAAACAGTGGATATAATATATCCTTGCAAGGGGATGTTAGGGCTCTAAGAGATATCAGGACAGATTTAGGGAATGGCGGTAGTATTAATTTTAGCGATTCTATCTTACATGCTGGCAATGCCTGTTTTTTATATCGAATTGGTAGGTTATATAACATGGATGTAAGGTCTTCGGGAAAATTGGGTACCCAAAATGCAGGAATCTTTTTTAATGGAGGAGGAGAAGTTAATGGCAGTTTTCATGCTAAAGAAAATATTGTTTTTAGCAGTGCTTATAAGTCTATGTTTACTATCGCTGGTACAGTAAGAACAGATAATAGCATTCTTACTTACAATGAATGGAATGGTTATGGAGTAACCGTTAACGCTTCATTAAATGCTGCTAAGGCCTGTGTAATTGATAGTTTATCTGGAACTTGTCAGGGAGATATAAAAACAGGTGGCAATATTTTATATGCTAACAAGACCGTTTCAGTCTTAATTGCTGGCAGGCTAAGCGATAAAACTACGATTGTAACAAGTATCATCAATGCTCAACACAATGTTTATTTTGCATCAGGATTTAAATGTACTGTTGCAATCAATGGAAATATTTTTACAAAAGAGAGCATTCTTACTTACAATGAACTGAATGGTTATGGGCTCTGTTTTTCCGGACCAGTTACGAACAATTATTACGCAGGAGTGATGTTTAACGTTGGTAATTTAAAAAATAGTTTTATTGGAACATTAAAGGCCGTTGGGGGTATTAGTATGAGTGGCACCTTAGTTGGAGCACAAGGAGCGCTGTTTTCCGAGGGAGATTGCACTATTGGAGGTGGCGCAGGTATTACTGGTTGTGTAATTGCTCGCAAGATCAATATTACTGGAACACCCAATACAATCTATAACAAAGATTATGCTCTAAAACTTTTTGAATAATTACGATTTTAAATAACCGCGAAAAATTGTTAATATATGTTGCCTAAAAAGAAAAACGGTGGTTTTACACTTATTGAACTTTCAATATCTTCTGGATTATTAGCCATAGTTGTAGTGGTAGTGATTGGCTTATTTAATGCTGCTATAAAGTCATGGAGATTAGGAGAAATAGAAAATATATTAGATATGAATATTTCAAACGTACTATCACACTTAGACAGAGATTTAAAGAAAGCCAAAACCTCTACAATAGTCATTGATAATTATCCGAATGTAGGAAACCCTAAGGTGCAAAGAATAACTTTTAAGAGTTCATTAAACAGCCTCGATACATATGTTTATTTTGTGCCAGATGTAAACTATAATCAAATAAAGTGTTTTATTAACGGCGAACCCGCACCCTACAGTCCTATCTGTCCAGTTAACAGTAGTGATAATATTACCATCGAAGAATTGAAATTTAATTTAATAAGTAGCTGTCATATAATATTAGAATTAAAAAAGTGTGTTGATGAAAGTAAATTTAAGAATCGCAGAATGGCTACTGCGGTGACTATGAGAGTTAATTAAAGTGAGGAAAACTTATGCAGAATGAAATAAGAAGGATTTTTAATTCACAAAAAGGAGCAGGCCTAATTATTGCTGTTTATTTAAGTGCTATTGTTGTTATAGTTATAGCGGGGTTTGAATCTTGGAATGCCTACAATTTCAAGAACACTATAAGTGCCAAGAAAAAAAATACCTATTGTCAATACGCTGAATCAGGTATTGAAAAAGCCATATATAAATTAATGCATACCGAAGATGGAAAAGAAGACTATGATTCCGTGTTTAAGCAAAACTTAGATAGATTAATTGTTATAAGGGATATAGTTTATGTTAATCCTTTTAATAATAATGTCGATGTAATAGGAGAAGTAAACTTTGATGAAGGCAAGATTAAAGTTCGCATGGAACGTTTTCCTTGAGAAGTTGTCTAACGGAGTATCTCGTCGTGGCTCGCGGCTCGTGAAAGGCCATTGCGAAAAAGTGTCATTGCGAGAAGCGAATGAAATGAGCGACAAAGCAATCTCTGTGTTGAAGTTCGAGATTACTTCGCCCGCAATGACGGCTTGGTTTCATTCGCTTCTCGCATCTTAAAAACAAAAAAAATAAAAGATTTAAGGAAAAAGATTTACAATTTTTACTTTATGAATGGAGTTCTTTATGTTGTTGCAACACCAATCGGCCACCTCAAAGATATTACATTAAGAGCATTAGAAACGCTTAAAACGGTTGATTTAATTGCCTGCGAAGATACTCGTCGGACAAAAATTTTGCTTGTGCATTATGATATAATAAAACCACAGATAAGTTTTTACTCGCAAAATCAGTTTAGAAGAATACCTTATTTAATAGACGAGTTGAAAAAAGGAAAGAGTATCGCACTTGTAACGGATGCGGGAACTCCGGGTATCTCAGACCCCGGTTTTTTTCTTGTAAAAAAAGCAATTGAGCAGGAAATAAAGGTTGAGGTTGTTCCAGGTGTTTCGGCGGTTATAACGGCACTTTCTGCGAGCGGGTTACCAACTGACGGATTTGTGTTTTTGGGATTTTTGCCGAGAAAAAAAGGCAAAATTAAAAAAGTTTTTGAAAAAGTTACAGTAATTGAGAAGACGATAATTTTTTACGAGTCACCATATCGTCTTATCAGAACATTAGAAATAATTTCTGAAATTTTTCCACAAGATTCCGATGTTATTGTTTGTCGCGAACTTACGAAAAAGTTTGAAGAGTTTATTCGTGGAACTGCCTCCAATATCATTGAAAAATTGCCCAAGAAAATTTTAGGCGAAATCACGGTTCTGATTTCTGTAAAAAACAAGGAACAAGCCACAGGATTAAGTTCAACATGTTAGTGCAACACCTGATTGAAAATCTGTGGTAAAAAATATGAAAACAAAAAATATGAAAACGATAGATGTAGCGGTTGTTGGTGCAAAGGGATATGCTGGTGAAGAACTTATAAAAATTCTTCTGAAACATTCACAAGTAAAAATTACTTCTTTGTCAGGTAGAATGGACGGAAAACCAAAACATATATCTGAAATGTATTCGTATTTGAAAGGCAAATTAGATATATTTTGTGAGGATATTGACGAGAAAAAAATTGCTGATAATTCTGATGTAATTTTTACAGCTCTTCCGCACAAGGTTTCGATGGAGATTGTTTCAAAGTTTATTTCTTTGAATAAAAAAGTGATTGATTTAAGTGCTGATTTTCGTCTAAAAGATCCTGCTGTTTATGAAAAGTGGTATAAAACAAAACATACAAATTCTAATCTTTTGGAAAAAGCGGTTTATGGACTACCAGAAATCTATAGAAAAAAAATAAAAAAGGCAAAATTAGTTGCTAATCCTGGTTGTTATCCTACAACCATAATTCTTGGTTGTTATCCATTATTAAAAGAGAATCTTGTTAATAAAAAAAAAATAATAATTGATTCAAAAAGCGGCATATCGGGCGGTGGTAGAGAGTTTGTCAAAAATTATAGAGAACACAATTGTTATGCATATCAAGTTGGTGGAATTCACAGGCATATCCCCGAGATAGAACAAGAATTGTCCCATATTTTACATCCCACATCCAATATCTGTATTTCTTTCACGCCTCATATTATTCCACAAGAAAAAGGAATGTTATCAACTATTTATTTGCAATTAAAAAAAGAAATTTTTTTGGCGGATGTTATTGCAATTTACAAAAAATATTATGAGAATGAACCGTTTGTCAGAATTGCAGAAACATCTATGACAAAAAATGTTGTCAATACAAATTACTGCGATATAGCGATAAACAAAGACGAGAGAACAAACACTTTAATAATAACTTCAGCAATTGATAATCTCATAAAAGGTGCTGCTGGACAAGCGGTTCAAAATATGAACATAATGTTTGGTTTCAACGAGCAAGAAGGGCTTGTATAAAAAATAGAATAAAAATCAAATTTTTGAAATTCTTTACATGTTCAGTAGTGATAATATGGTGTAGTCCTGCGTATAACACTTCACAATTTCAGTGTTGAAGTTATGAGATTGCTTTACTTTGTCCGTAATGACGGAACAAGCGAGGATTGCTTCGTCGCTCATTTCATTTGCTTCTCGCAATAACCATGAGCATAAAATAAGTTGTTAGTAAATGTCTGGGTAGTAAATGTAAAAAAATAGGACGAAAAATAAATTATGAGCACATTTCCTAAAGGGTTTTTTGCTGATGGGTTGTATTGTGGAATAAAAAAGAATGGAAAAAAAGACCTGTCCCTTTTTTATTCTGAGAAACCGTGCGTTGCGGCGGGAATGTTCACAAAAAATGTCTTTAAAGCAGCGCCAGTGATTGTTTCACAGAAAAATATAAAAAATGAAATTCATGCAATTGTGGTGAATTCTGGTTGTGCTAATGCCTGCACGGGTGAAAGAGGAACAAAAGATGCGCGAAAAATGTGTGAATTGACTGCGGATAAATTAAATGTAAAACCTGAAAATATTTTGGTTGCTTCAACTGGTGTTATTGGTCAATATTTACCGATGGAAAAAATAAAAAAAGGTATAGAAAAAATTGCTCACGGATTGGTTGGTTCGCAGGCTCACGACTGGTTGGCGTCCGTCGAAGCCATTATGACCACAGACACATTTCCAAAAATTTACAGTTTACAGTTTACAATTTGCAATTTACCTGTTACTATCTGGGCTTGTGCTAAAGGCAGCGGAATGATCGAGCCAAATCTTACTTGTCTGGCAGCAAAACATGCAACAATGCTTTCTTTTATTTTAACAGACGCAAAAATTACAAAAAAGGCGCTAAGTCGTGCCTTGTCAATTACTGTTGAAAAAAGTTTTAATTGTCTAACCATTGACGGAGATACCTCAACTAACGATACGGTTTTTGCTCTTGCTAATGGCGAAGCAAAGAATGATATTATTTCTGAGGGCGAAAATTTCCGATTATTTTGTGACGGATTGACAACCTCCTGCATAGAACTCACAAAAATGCTTGCCCGTGATGGCGAGGGTGCTACAAAACTTATCACCATAAATGTTAAAGGTGCTAAAAAATTCGACGATGCAAAAAAAATTGCAAAAACGGTGGCAAATTCACCGCTTGTTAAGACGGCAATTTTTGGAAATGATGCCAATTGGGGTAGAATTGTCGCTGCAATCGGAAGAAGTGGAGTAGAGTTTGATCCAAAAAAAGTTGATGTTTTTTTTGGTAATTTCTGTGTCTTCAAAAAAGGAAGACCAACTAATTTTTCGGAAATCGAAGTAAAAAAGATTTTAAACCAGAAAGAAGTTAATCTTAATATTAATCTTAATCTCGACGGTTCATCCGTCACTGTATATACTTGCGACCTTACAGAAGATTACATAAAAATCAACGCTAATTATAGAACATGAAAGTATATAAATTAAATGATTTAAGTAAATCTGCAATATCTCAAATTGCACAAGAGTTAAAATCGGGTAAAATCGCAGTTTTTCCAACGGATACTGTTTATGGTATTGGGACAAATGTGTTTTGCTTGCAAAAAGTAAAAAAAATTTATAAGATAAAGGGACGTGATAGAAAACCAATGCCGCTTCTTATTGACAGCATCGTAAAAATAAGAAAAATTGTCAAAAAAATTTCATCAGATATAGAAAAAATAATAAAAGAATTTTGGCCTGGAGCACTTACACTTATATTTGAAACGAACGAACTCGGTACCATTCTTACTGGCGGTAGAAAAAATATAGCAGTAAGGATTCCTGATAATAAAGTTTTACTTTCAATTATAAAAGAAATGAATTGTCCTCTTATAGGAACGAGCGCAAATATCTCAGGAAAAAAAAATTGCGAACGCGTTTCAGATTTAGATAAAAAAATTCTTAAAAATATTGATATACTTATAGACGGTGGTATTGTAAAATTAGGAAAACCATCAACTATTTTAGATGTTAGCAGATTTCCGTATACTGTGTTGCGAGAAGGTTGCATTTCAAAAAAAGAAATAGAAAAATTTTTAAAGATATAATTGTTACAACGATAAAAATAATATTGTTAGCAGCTTTTCGTAGGCACGGTCTGTGACCGTGTGTAGTTGACGTTGTTTCAATCGTGCGTCGTGCAAAAAACGCACGAACGCAGTTCGTGTCTACAACAAGCACTACAACAATCGCAGGATAAACCCTATGGCTACCAAATCTTACAGACCTCTGGGCAAGAAAGCCCTCGGCTTTAGCCGTGGAGAGTGTCAGTCGTAGATCGTGCTGTAATCAATCATTATAGGAGAAACAATGCTGAAGGAAACAGATTACGAAATTTGGAAGACAATACAAAACGAAATGAAAAGACAAAAGGATTTTCTTGAACTTATTGCTTCAGAAAATTTTGTATCAGATGCGGTTTTAGAGGCACAGGGTTCAGTTTTAACAAATAAATATGCTGAGGGTTACCCAGATAAAAGATATTATGGCGGATGCCAGTTTGTGGATGTAGCGGAGAAACTTGCAATAGAGCGGGCAAAAAAACTTTTTAATTGTGAGCATGTAAATGTTCAATCACATTCAGGAACACAGGCGAATATGGCAGTTTATTTTGCAGTGCTAAATATCGGCGATACGATTATGGGAATGCATCTATCTCACGGTGGCCATCTTTCACACGGTCATCCTGCAAATTTCTCAGGAAAATATTTTAAAACAGTGCCAATAAGTGTTTCAAAAAAAACTGGACTCATTGATTATAGAGAAGCAAAACAACTTGCAAAAAAACATAAACCAAAACTCATCATTGCAGGCACATCCGCATATTCAAGGATTATCGACTGGCAAAAATTTAGAAATATCTGCGACGAGGTTGGTTGTTATTTAATGGCCGATATTGCTCATTATGCGGGTATGATTGCCGTCGGATTATATCCAACGCCAGTCCATTTTGCCGATTTTATAACGACAACAACTCACAAAACATTAAGAGGCCCACGTGGTGGTATGATTATGTGTAAAAAAAAATATGCTTCCATGATTGATAAGACTGTTTTTCCTGGCACACAGGGTGGACCTTTAATGCATGTAATTGCTGCAAAAGCTGTTGCTTTCGGTGAGGCATTAAAACCCGAATTCAAAGAATATCAATTTCAGGTTCTAAAAAATGCAAGAGAACTTTCGTCAAGTTTACAAAAAAAAGGTTTCAAAATTGTTTCTGATGGAACAGATTCCCATCTTTTGCTTGTTGATTTAGGTCCTCGAAAACTTACAGGGATTGAGATTGAGCGTGTCCTCGATAAAACAGGGATTACTGTTAATAAAAATTCAGTTCCTTACGATACACAAAAACCGTTTATCACATCTGGAATACGACTTGGAACACCTGCTGTTACAACGCGTGGAATGAAAGAAAAAGAAATGCAATTGATAGCTGATTTTATTGCTGATGTAATAAAGCATAAAGATAACGATACAACATTAAAAAAAATAAGAGAAAAAGTAAAATTGTTATGCAAAAAATTTCCTGTGTGTAAAAACCGACTAAAATAATCCAAAAATAATCTATGAATTATCTTTATCTAACTGCTTTTGCCGTTGCATTATTTGTTTCTTTTACAACAACTCCAATTGCTAAATGGCTTGCAAAAAAATTTGGTGTGGTTGATAAACCAGATACGAGAAAAATTCACTCAACTGTTATGCCACGGTTGGGAGGGGTATCAATTTATCTCGGTTTTATGGCAGGAGTTCTGTGTCTGTATTTTTTTGGACAATTTCGAACATTGCTTACATTTCGTCACAAAGTATTTGTTAATGGTGAGCTTGAGAATATTTTATCGATCGATAAACAACTTATTGGAATCCTCATCGGAGGAACTATTATTTTTATTCTTGGACTTTTTGACGATAAAAAAAGTGTGCCACCAGTTGTAAAATTTTTAATTCAGATAATAGTGGCACTGTCCGTTGTGAGTTATGGTGTTAGCATAGCGGGGATAAGTCTTCCGTTTTTCAATAACTATCTTAATTTTCCGCTTTTGTTAAGTCAGATTATAACTATTTTTTGGCTTATTGGTTTTATGAATACTATAAATCTTGTTGATGGCCTCGATGGACTTTCTGCTGGCGTGGTGGCAATAGCGGCATCAACATTTTTGATTGTTGCAATTTTGCAGAGCGACACAAAGATTGTTCTTTTTTCAAAACAGTTAAAACTTGCTGCTATTTTATGTGTCGCACTTGTTGGTGCTTGCATTGGTTTTTTACATTACAATTTTTATCCTGCAAAAATTTTTATGGGTGATAGCGGTAGTCAATTTTTAGGTTTTATACTCGGTGCAATAAGTGTAATAGGAACATTGAAAACGACTGCGATAGTTGCACTTTTTATTCCGATAACTGTTATAGCGTTTCCTATTTTAGATGTAGCCTTTTCAATTTTTAGAAGAATAAAGTGTAAAAAAAATATAATGGAAGCCGACAGAGAGCATTTTCATCATTATCTTTTAAGTGCTGGTTGGGCACACAGGGAAATAGTGCTTTTAATATATGTGATAACCTTTGTTTTATCATTTTGTGCGATTTTACTTACAATTTTTAATGGGAAGATTTAAATAGTTTTCTTATAGTTTTCTCGGGAACCTATAAAAATTATGATTTCACAGATTAAACGGCTGGTCGTACGGATAAAGCAAAGATTAAATCGGAGATTTTTATGGAAAAGAATCCTAAATTAGACGAGTTGTCATTGGATGAGATTAGTGCGGTTTTGACGCACAAGTGGTTTTTATCAGAAGAATCTGGTGGTGATGTCGGGATTGATGTTGCATTAAGTGACTGGTTTCAAAATCACTCGAAAAAATGGCGCGATGTTATGATGAAGATGGATTTTGAAATACAAAAAAGTGAAATTGAAAAACACAGGTGGTTTTTGTCTCAAAAATTGGGCTATGACATTGGAATGCAACAGGCTGCACTTGATTGGATAAAGTCAGGTTATGCAGAAGCATGGAGAGATAAAACAGGACCATATGCAGAAGATAAAGATATTATACTATCATGATACCGTTGAAAAAGTCAGTTGTAATTTCAGTTGGTATGCCTAAACAATATTTTCAAGCAACCACAAGGACAATAATTGTTAGTAACATTTACGGTTTTTCAAATATTTTTAAATTTTCGTTCTTTGAAT